>DASSBZ010000001.1:0-2969 GCA_035698205.1 Gemmatimonadaceae bacterium
GTCGGAATGGCGGCGTCAGGATCAGGCGGACTTTCGGCGATCTCCGCCGGTGTCGCAGAAGCCCTTATCACGACGGCATTCGGACTCATCGTCGCAATTCCTGCGGTGTGGGCGTACAACTATTTCCAGGTGAAGATCGACAACCTCACCGCTGAGATGACGTACACCTCGAAGGAAATGATCGACTACATGATCAAGAACGTGAGCGGCGAGTTCGGTCGTTCGCGCTTCACCCGCGAGTTCAACGCCGCCAGCGCCTCGGGCACGATCTCGCAGTAAGCCACCCCGCTCCGGAAGGAGATTTCCATGGCAATGTCGAGTGGGGGCAAGGGCGCGATTCAGTCGTCGCCGAACGTCACGCCGATGATCGACGTCATGCTGGTGCTGCTCATCATCTTCATGGTGGTGACGCCGGCGCTCGCGGCGGGATTCCAGGCGGTGCCCCCCTCGGGCATCAACCTGAAGGCCCACCCCGAGGAGGACGCCGATCAGGTGCTCGGCATCGATCGGGATGGACGGTACTACATCAACAAGAAGCATGTCGCAGCCGAAGATCTCGCCGCCGTCATCAAGTCCATCTATGATGTCCGCGAGGTCGACAAGATTCTCTATGTGAAGGCGGACAAGGACCTGCCGTATTCCAAGGTCCTCGATGCCATGGACATCGCCGCGCAGAACGGTGTTCGCGTGGTCGGCGCCATTACTGATCAGCAGCCGGGCACGGAGTCGACCGTCGAAGGCGACAACCCCGTCACCGGCCAATAGCGCCGAGGAGCGATCCCATGGGAATGAGTGTAGGGAAGCCGGGCGGCGGGGGGCTGACCAACGAGCCGAACGTCGTGCCGATGATCGACATTCTGCTGGTGCTGCTGATCATCTTCATGCTCATGCAGCCCCTGATGCGGCGTGCGATCGATCTGCAACTGCCGGATCCGACGCCCGTCGTGGCGCCGGTCAACGCCGTGTCCGACCAGATCGTGCTCGAGGTCCTGCCCGGTGAGCGCTATGCCGTCAACACCGAGCCGGTCACGAAGGATCGACTGCTCGAGCGCCTGAAGGAGATCTATACGGATCGTCCGGACAAGATCCTCTTCGTCAAGGGCGATCCCGCCGTGAAGTATCAGGACGTGATCTTCGCGATGGACGTGGCCCGAGGTGCCGGCGTACTCGTCATTGGTGTACCGCCGAAGGGCTGACACGACACCGCAGCAATCCAGCACGCCCCGGTTCGCGAACTTCCGCAGCCGGGGCGTTGCTCGTTTACGGCGCCGGACGAACCCTTTCGGGGGCACCTGTCGTATAATTGGCGTGCACCACCGATCGTGCGCGCGCATGTGCCGTGACCGCTCCACGCGCCACCCTCTTACCCGCCGCTGTGCCTGATACCGGTTTGCTGATCGACCGCGAGACCGTGCACGCACGACGCCCCTACCGTCCCCCGATCGGCATCCCGATCGAGCGGCAGGGGCGCGGTGGAGCCGTGGTGTCGCTCCTGCTGCATCTGCTGATCATCGGGCTGATCCTGGCGCCGCCGATCTTCACCGGTCTGGTGATCGACTCGGGGAGCGAGGGGGGCGGTGGACCGGGTCCGGCGGGCGGCGGCGGGGGGGGGAATCGCGGAACCGGTGGAATCCCCGAGCGCATGCAGTACCTGCAGGTGGCGTCCGCGCCGCCCGTTGCCCCGCCAGCTCAGGTCGTGGCGCCGGTCGTCCCGCCGCCGGAGGAGCAGCCGGAGGTAGTGCCACCCCAGCCAGAGCCGGTCGTGCCGCCTCCGACCATCGAGCCCGCGGCGGTCACGAGCCCGCTCGCGTCGGCGCCCACCGTGCCGAGTACGGTGCGCGGTGTGGGGGGCGGATCCGGCTCCGACGGTTCGGCGGGGAGCGGCCCAGGGAGCGGTGGCGGCACGGGTTCAGGGATCGGTACCGGCACCGGTTCGGCCAACGGACCTGGCACCGGCGGTGGCGATGCCACCACGTACCCGCCAACCGTGACCGCGCTGCCGATCCTTCCATTGCCCGTTCCCAACAAGGTGCGCCCGTACACCATGGTGGCGTACTTCGATGTGGACAGCCTCGGCAACGCGACGCTGCTCTCCTTCAGTCCGTCGAAGGACGGAGGCTACAACAAGCGCATCCGCGAGATGCTCCTGGAGATCCGCTTCCGACCCGCCGTCCGCGGCGACGGACGAGCCGTGCGCGATACCGCCGTCATTCGAGCGGAAGCGCCATAGGGAATCGCCGCCGTTCGACAATCGCGTCTGGCAATCTCGCGCAGCCGGCCCTACATTGGCGCGTTGGCGTCGAGACCCCTGTTCCGGCCGCCGGCCCCGTGAACGACGCGACCAGCAACCCAGACACGATGCCCCGATAACGCCGTGGCAGCCACTCGCCCCGCCACGTCGACCGACACCGAGCCGGAACGTCCCGGCACCACGCGCCTGCCTCGGGCCGCCGTAACGGTGGCACCGTCGGCTATCGGCCCGGACATCGTCGCTGCTCCAGCGGACCTCGCGAATTCAACCGGTTCGCCGTTCCGATTGCAGGCTCCCAGGCCAGCCGCTCGCATCGAACGCACGTCGGATTCGTAACCTCACCTCCCGGAGACCACACCGCATGCCATTTCTGGCGAACGGACGTTGGCGGATCGCGCTGTTGTGCAGCTTCGTGCTGGGCGTTCTGGTCGCACCGCCCGCGGTTCGAACGTTAACGGCGCAGGCACCGGGAGCCGTCGCGCAGGTGCAGGCGCCGGATGCGGGTGGCGGGGGCGAGGCCAACCTGGTCATCCCCGACCTCTCACAGGTCTCGTTTCTCGGCGTGCCGGGACACACGCTGCTCTACAGCGGGCTGTTCGTCTCCGCGCTCGGCCTGCTCTTCGGGCTCGCCATCTACTCGCAGCTCCGCAACCTGCCGGTCCACGCGAGCATGCTCGAGATCTCCGAGCTGATCTACGAGACCTGCAAGACCTACCTG
>DASSBZ010000002.1:0-4611 GCA_035698205.1 Gemmatimonadaceae bacterium
CGTGATCTCGTTGCTGCCGAGCGTCCTGCTTCCGGCGCTGTCGGTAACCGTCCACTCCCCTATCCAGAAGTCGAACTGCCGATGCTCGCTTGCGGTGCATCCCTGTGGTTGCTGCGCGGCCAGCGAGCGGGCGGCGATTGCTGCACCGATCACCAGTGTGAAGGTACGCATGAGAGGCACCATGGTGTGGGGTGAGAGCGGGGCCGGTATCTTCGCCAGTCTCAGGTGACCGTGCCGATTTCGCAAGGATGACCGCACGCGGAGTCGCCACATCCTTGCATCCGCGCTCCGGCGTGCGCACTTTCGTCACCTTCTTCATCCACTCGTCCCATGTCCACAACTCTCTGGCGGGGTAATCAACTGCTCGGTACGCTCCACCTCCGCGCATCCTCCGGACCGCAGCAGCTCCAAGCGGTGCTCATTCCGTCCTCGGCGGACGTGTCACTCGCGAGTTTCAGCCAGGTTGGCGTTCCTGGGCCGTGGTCGGAGCTGACCGTGGAGCTTCCCGTGAAGCCGCACAGCGTGGAGGAACGGGGACGCACGCCAATCCGGAGCGGCTACCAGTCCGCCCCGCTGATCAAGGCAGCGATCGATGACGTCAACGTTCCAGCCTACCGGCGATTGCACCTGCGCGACGAAGACGGCGCCGATCTCGACATCCAATCGATCTCCCTGCTCGAGCACCGCCTGCATCCGGAACACCAGGACCCCGAAGTGGCAACGCTGCCAGCGGAAGCCATCGCTTCGGGGAGCGTGTGGCTCGTGTTCGCCTGGCCGGGCGAGGCTCGCGCTACAGCCTGACGCGGTTCGACTGATGCAGCGGCGGGTGTGCGGATGCACGATCGCACGCAGCATGCTCCCGGCAACCACCTGAAGCAGCGAGAACGATCATGGCCGCGACCGTGCCACCACCGGCGAACATCAACGAGTACATCGCGGCCGCCTCGCCCTCGGCTCGGCCCATCCTGCGAGAGATCCGGAAGGTCATCCGCGCGGCCGCGCCGGATGCGGAAGAGACCATCAGCTACCGCATGCCGGCGTTCCGGCAGAACGGGATTCTGCTCTACTTCGCGGCATTCACGAATCACATCGGCGTCTTCCCGCCGGTGTCGGGAGACGAGCGGCTCGAGCGTGCCGTTGCACCGTACGCGGGGCCCAAGGGAAATCTCCGCTTCCCCATCGACAGGCCCATCCCGTACGACCTGATTCGCCGCATCGTGAAGCTGAGGCTGAAGCAGAACCGCGAGCGCTCCCGGGCAAAGCCGGCCGCCGGAGCAAAGCTGCCTGACGAGTCGAGGAAATCAGCCGCCGGAAGGCGCACGCCGGCGAGAGCAAGACAGACCGCCAAAACGCGCGCCATTCATCCGGACACGCAGAGGTACAACGAACACGTGCTCCCGGCGCATCGGGACATCTGTAACCTGCTTGCGATCGAGATCGGCAACGGACTGCCCACCGCCGAGAACAGGATCTGGCACGCGCACCCCGTCTGGTTCCTGGACGGCAATCCGACAGTCGGCTACAGCGTGCAGAAGGCCGGCGTGCGACTGATGTTCTGGAGCGGCGCGGACTTCGACGAGTCGGCGTTGAACGTGGTGGGGAAGAAGTTCAAGGACGCATCCGTCTTCTACAACGATGCCTCCGAAGTCCGGAAGTCAGACCTGCGTCGCTGGCTCAGGAAGGCAAAGGCGATCCAGTGGGACTACAAGAACATCGTCCGTCGCAAGGGACGGCTCGAGCGTATCGGATAACGGCGGGGGCGGAAACGGGATAGGGTCCGCCCGGCAGCTCGACAAGCCCGCCGGACGAACCCCATGTGTTGCACGAGCGCGCCGCGCGTTCTACTCCACGACGAGCACGTCGAAGCGCATGTCGAGTGGCGTGCCGTCGATCGCGTAGCAGGCCACGTTCGCGGTCGTCTTGCTGTCGATGATCTGCCACTCGCGAACGTTGCAGTAGCCGTTGGTCGAGTACGAGGTCACGAAGACGCTCTCCCTCACCCCACCGCCGCTGCGCGTGAGCCCATCGAATACCACTGCATAGTCCCCCGTCGAGGTGCGCGTCGCCGTGATGGCACCGCCGGAAGTGGAGTACATGTAGCCGTTGTTGATGGGGTAGCTGTCGGCGTCCGGATCGTCCGCCCAGGCAAAGCCCGCACGCTGCCCCACGCGACCGTTGTCGACCATCATGATCACGAACGGCGTGGCGACCAGCTCACCGGTCATCGTGCGGCACTGCACGTCGACGATCAGGTCGGTGCCGTCGTTGTTCCACACCGCGATGTTGCACCGGCGCGGCTGATCGCCGAACGCGCTGGCGATCATGGTCTCGGGGTTGTCGCCGGCCGTACGCGAAAGGCCGGCGAATCGCACGCGATAACGCCCCTCGGCCTGTTCGGTCCAGGTGATCGCCCCGCCTGACGAGTTCCCGGAGAAGCGGGGATCGGGGGACCGTGGAACGCTCGACGGAACGGGTTCAATGAGCGCGAAGCCGAAGCGGCCGTCGATGGTCCCCGCGTCCGCCACCATCACGGTGAAGGGGCTGTCGCCCGGCTGGCCGTCGGGGAGAAAGCAGTGGACGTGGGCGACGAGATCGGCGCCGTTCGAATCCCACGCCCCCACCTGGCAGGTGCGGTTGAGGGTACCGTACGCCGAGACCATGACGACCTCACGGCTCCAGCTCTCCTTGGCGAAGCCCGGGAATGTCACCTCGTAGCTGCCCTGCGACGGACGGGCGATCGTGGCCGGCGTCCCGCTCGTGTTGTACGACCAGGCTGTGGTCGGAGTGTATGCGGGGCTGGAGGCGTCGCTGGCCCAGACGTAGCCGAATCGACCGGCCGAGGGGCCCGCGGTGACGATGTTGACCGACGCGGATCCTTCCTCGCTGGTGGCGGTGATGGATGCGAGGCCCTGGGCGACCGCGGTGACCAGTCCATCGGGTGAAACCGTGGCGACGCTCTCGTCCGACGAGGCGAAGGTGATCTCGCGCCCCGTGACCACGTCGCCGGCGGCGTCGGTGGTGACGACCGAGAGCTGGTGCGTGGCGGCGGGCTGCAGGACTGCGCCGCCGGGGGTGATGTCGACCAGGGTGACCGGAGCCGGCAGCACCGTGATCGTGGCCGTCGCGGACTTCCCTTCGACCGTGGCCGTGATGGTGACCGGTCCGCCGGGGGCGATGCCGGTGACGACGCCGGTGTTGGAGACCGTGGCGAGGGTCGGGGTGTCGCTGATCCAGGCGATCGTGGGGTTGGTGCAGTTGGTCTGGGTGACCGTCGGCGTGAGGGTGACGGTGCGGGTCGCGGCCACCTCGGCGGTGGTCGGTGCGAGGGTCACCGCGGTGACGATGCAGAGCGGGGGCTCGATGATCGGCGGCGGGGTGATCGTGTTGTCGCCGCCGCATCCGGCGAGAATCGTGAGGGCTGCGGATACGGCGAAGAGCGGCGCGGTTCGCGCCGAGCGGCGGTGGTGTACGGTCATGGAGGTCTCCCGGAGTCGTTGTCCAACGTCGGATCGCCCAGGCGGGGGATCAATGGGCGACGACCGGGAGGTGAGAGGGGTCAAATGCGAGCTCAGCCGGATGGGGGCGTCGAGGCGGTTTACTCCACGACGAGGACGTTAAAGCGCATGTCGGCCGGCGTGCCGTCAGCCGCGAAGCAGCCGACGCGGGCGGTCGTGTGCCCATTGGCCAGCGACCATTCGCGCACGTTGCAGTAGCCGCTCACCTTGTACGAGGTGACCATCACGCTCTCGCGCAGCTCCGGTGCCCCCGGGGTGCGCGCGAGCCCCTCGAAGACCACGTCGTACAGCCCCGTCGACGTGTGCGTCACGACGACGTCGCCGATCGAGGTGGAGTGTTCGAAGGCATCCTGGATGATGTAGGTGAGCGCATCGGCATCGGGCGTCCAGGCGAAGCCCACGCGCAGCCCGGTGCGCCCTTCGTCGAGCGCCATGATGACGAACGGCGACTCGGCGGGCTGCCCGCTCATGTCGAAGCATCGCACGTCGACGACGAGTGAATCGGCCGTATCCGTTCCCCAGGACCAGACGCTGCACCGCCGGGGTGTATTGCCGTACGCGCTCACGAACGCCGCCTCGAAGTGATCGCCCGGCAGCCTGCCGATATCCGCGAAGCGCACGCGGTAGACACCCGTTCCGGTGCTGGTCCAGGTGACGCCGCCGCCTGACGAGTTCGCGGTGAATCGCGGATCGGGGCGGTCCGCGCTGCTGGCGGGATCGGGCTCCACGAGCGCAAAGCCGAAGCGGCCGTTGATCGTCCCGGATTCCGCGAGCAGCATGGTGAAGGGGCTGTCGCCGGGCTGGCCGTCGGGGAGGAAGCAGTAGACGTTGGCGACGAGATCGGCGCCGCTCGAGCCCCACGGTCCCACCTGACAGGTTCGGTTGAGGGTGCCGTACGCCGAGACCATGATGATCTCGCGGTTCCAGTCTCCCTTGGCCATGCCGGGGAAGGTCACCTCGTACGTGCCCTGGGATGGGCGGGCGATCGTGGCCGGCGTGCCGCTCGTGTTGTACGACCAGGAGGTCGTCGGCGTGCGCGGGGAACACCGACCTCGACCAACTCACGGAGGAGGCCACGCCGGATCATCCCCGCGTG
>DASSBZ010000003.1:0-6782 GCA_035698205.1 Gemmatimonadaceae bacterium
GGCTTCGCGATCCTTCTCCACCTGGGCCTCGAGCCGCGCAATGTCCTTCGGCGACGCAGTCCACGAATCGCGGCTGCCGCGCTCGATGGAGTTGGCGCCCATCCGGTAGATGTTGTACAGGAAGTGCTCCTTCTCCCGCGAGGCGACGTCGAACACCGCGTAGTTGGCGGTGACCGAATAGTCGATCGACTGCCGGAAGTGCCACTCCTGCGGCGCGATGGGGAACGGCATGTCGGCGCGCGGCAACTGCTGAGCCGGTACCAGCGGGATCTGCATCGGCGTCGGATTGCCGATGGTCTCGGTGAGCAGGCCGATCATGTTATGGAAGTAGACCGTGGTGCGCAGTCCACCGTTCCACCACGTGGAGTACGGCGCGCCGGTCCGCATCGTCACGCCCGGCTTGCCCTCCACGGCGAACCGATTGTGCATGGCCGCGCCTACACGGTCCACGCCCAGCGGCACGAGCGGATCAAAGTTGTAGTTGAACGGATCGCGGAACGGCGGGGCGAACATCACCGTGCCGGCCGGTCCGGTCTGGTGATGGTTGTACACGATCTGCGGGAACCACTCGTGGTACTGGATCCGAGCCATGTTGATGGACTCGGGCTGGTTGAACATGTAGAAGTCGCGGTTGTTGTCGTGCCCGACGTACTTCTGGTAGAGCCGCGGAATGCCGCCGGTGGAGCGCTCCTTGGGATCGCTGTTGCGCATGTACCAGTCGGACACGAGTTCCATGCCGTCCGGATTCGCATGCACGGCGAGTATGATGCAATCCTCGAGGATCCGCAGCGTTTCCGGATCGTTGCGGCTGATCAACTGATAGGTGGTCTCGATCAACTGATGGGCGCCGAGCACCTCGGTGGCGTGCAATCCACCATCGAACCAGACCACCGCCTTCCCCTCGCGTGCCAGCTCGTGCGCCTGCTCGTCGGTAAGCCCCTCGGCCAGCGCCAACCGGCGGGCGATCTCCTTGTAGCGCTCGAGATTCTTCATGTTCTCGGGCGACGAGATGATCGCCATCAGCTCCGGTCGTCCCTCGGCCGTCTTGCCGATCTCCTCGACGACCATACGGTCGGACTCGGCGTCGATCTTGTGCCAGTACTCGGTGAACTGCGTGTAGTTGGCGAGCTGATAGTCGTCGCCGATGTTGAAGCCGAAGAACTGCTTCGGGGTGGTGATGGAGCCCTGCGCGCCGGCGGTCGCGGCAGCGAGGACGAGAGCGGCGAAGGCGATGCCGACCGCCGATCGGCGGCGGGCAGCGGGTCGCGGGGAACGGTACAGAGGCATGAGCCAGACCTCGAGCCGGATGTGGGTGGTAGCGAGACAAGCCAAGGTTATCGTCCCGGCGCAGCTCTCGCTACCGCGTTGTACGCCGCACAGCGGCTTCGCGTTGGAGCCGGCCAACCGGCAATGGACTTCGACCGTGCAGCCCGTTAGAGTCGCGCCATGCCCCGTGATTTCCTGATTTGCAGGTGCCAATGACGAGCGTCGCAACACGCATCACCGCGTTCGCACCCGGCAGCATCGGAAATCTTGGCGTGGGGCTGGATATTCTGGGCGCAGCAGTCGAGGGGCCCGGAGACGAGGTCACGGTCGAATGGAGCGATGCGCCAGGGATCGTCGTCGCCGACCCGGGGCTGCCAGCGCTCCCCGTGGACCCCGATCGACACGCGTCAGCGATTGCCGTACGCGAGACGCTGCGTCTGGCGCGATCGCACGATGCGCTGGCGGTGAAGCCGGATGCGGGGGTCCGGATTCGCGTTCGCAAGGGGCTGCCCCTTGCCGCGGGACAGGGCGGGAGCGCGGCGAGTGCTGTAGCCGCCGCACTGGCGATGAACGCGCTGCTCGGTCGGCCGCTCGATCGCGTGGCGCTGCTCGGCGCGTGCCTGGTAGCCGAGACGACCGTGGCGGGCCGCCACCTGGACAACGTCGCGCCATCGATGCTTGGCGGTATCGTGCTCGTACGCGGGCTGGATCCCATCGATGTCGCTTCCCTCCCCATTCCTCCGCGTTTGCGCGCGGTGCTCGCGCACCCCGCGCAGTCGCTGCGTACGGCAGAGGCACGGGCCGCGCTCCCCTCTCACGTGGACCGCGAGACCGCGCTGCACCAGGCGGCATGCGTGGCGGCGCTCGTGGCGGCGCTGTACGAGCGCGACATGGCGGCGCTGGGACGCGCAATCGATGATCGTATTGCGGAACCGGCCCGGGCCGCGCTGATTCCCGGATTCCGGGAGGCCAAGGCGGACGCCCTCGACGCGGGCGCCTTCGGCGCATCCATTTCAGGTGCGGGCCCCACGGTGTTCGCACTCGCCGACGGTGACGAGCATGGGGGGCAGGTGGCTGCGGCGCTGCAGCGCGGTTTCGCGCGTGCCGGCGTGGAGTGCGCGGTGCGGGTGGCGGACTTCGACCGGCGCGGAGCGCGCGTGGTGGAGGGCGCATGATGCACGATAGTGGCACCGTCCGATGAGCCCGTCGATCGGCGCGGCCGGCACGCACCAGCGGTGCGCGGACTGCGGCACCGTGTACGCCGAGACCGACGCGCGAACCCGGTGCACCTGCGGCGGGCTGCTCGACGTGGTGCACCCGATGCAGGAGCTGACGAGCGAGCTGCGCGATCGATGGACGACCCGCGCGCGCGCGGCGAGACTCCGGAGTGCGAGCGGCGTCTGGCGCTATCTCGAGCTCGTGATGCCGTCGGCGGGCGACCGGATCGTGAGTCACCCCGAGGGCAACACACCGCTGCTCGAGCGCAGCGCGATCGCCCGCTACGCCGGCGCGGAGCGGATGCTGCTCAAGCACGAGGGGCTGAATCCGACCGGCTCGTTCAAGGATCGCGGCATGACGGTCGGCATGACGCAGGCGCTGCGCATCGGTGCCCGCGCGGTGGCGTGCGCGTCGACCGGCAACACGTCGGCATCCATGGCCGCGTACGCTGCGCAGGCCGGGATCCCCGCGTTCGTGTTCGTGCCCGCCGGGCAGGTGAGCACCGGGAAGCTGGCACAGGCGCTTGCCTATGGCGCTCGCACGCTGATCGTTCGCGGGGACTTCGACGACTGCCTGCGCCTCGTCCAGGATGCGTCCGACGCGCTGGGCATATACATGCTGAACTCGATCAACCCGTGGCGGGTGGAAGGGCAGAAGACGATCGTGCTGGAGTTGCTGCAGCAGCTCGACTGGCAACCGCCGGACTGGATCGTGCTGCCGGCCGGCAACCTGGGCAACACGGCGTCGTTCGGGAAGGCGCTTCGCGAGGCATGGGCGCTGGGGCTCATTCCGCGACTCCCCCGACTTGCCGCGATCCAGGCGAGCGGCGCCTCGCCATTCGCCAGCAGCTTTCGCGACGAGTTCATTGTACGCCACCGCAGCCGCGCGGAGACCGTGGCGACGGCGATCCGGATCGGTGACCCGGCATCGTACGACCGCGCCGTGGACGCGATCCGTGTCACGAATGGCGTGGTGACCGATGTGTCGGACGACGCGATTCTCGACGCCAAGGCCGTGGTCGATGCAAGCGGCGTGGGGTGCGAGCCGGCGAGCGCGGCGGCCGTGGCGGGGACACGGCGGCTGGTGGCCGAGGGGGTGATTGGCGCCGGGGAGCAGGTGGTGGCCGTGCTGACCGGACATGTTTTGAAGGATCCAGGGACGCTGCTGCGCTACCATCAGGAAACCGATCCGCCGCCCCAGCGGGCGAACCGTCCGGTGGAGATCGACGCCACGCTGCAGGCGGTGGATGCCGCGCTTCGCCAGCAGGGACTTGGTGCCTAACGAGTTGTCGCCACGCTCGAGCCCGCGAGCGGTGCACCGCAGCGGGGCACAACATCCGGGGCCGCTCGTGCGTTACCGCATCACCGGCCGTTTCCGTTCCTTCCTCTCCAGGTGACCACGCCGCCGATGTCCTCCAACCGACGTGACTTCCTCCGTACCGCTGCTGCCGCTGCCGTCGTGGCCGGCGTCTCGCGGACGGTCCCCGACGCGCTGGCCCTCCCGGTCAGCCGCACCAGCCTCTCCCCGGGCGACGCCGCCGTCAACGAGCTCGCCCTCGAGGCCATTCAGGCCGCGAAGGACGCGGGAGCCTCCTACGCCGACGCCCGCGTCGGCCGCTATCGCCGGCAGTTCATCGGCACCCGCGAGCAGCAGGTGACCGGCGTCAGCGATTCCGAATCGCTCGGCATCGGCGTGCGCGCCCTCGTGGGCGGCTCGTGGGGGTTCGCCGGCACCAGCGTGATGACGAAGGAAGGCGCCCAGCTCGCCGCCCGCGAGGCGGCGCGCATTGCCCGTGCCGCCCGGTCGGCGCAGAAGCGCCCGGTGGTGCTCGCCCCGGTGAAGGCCGCCACCGGCGAATGGAAGCAGCCCATCCGGATCGACCCGCTCGAGGTGCCGATCGAGGACAAGGTGGCACTGCTCTTCGCCGCGAACGCCGCCGCGCTCAAGGTGCCGAACGTCCGCTTCGCGAGTTCGCAGCTCTCGCTGCTGCGCGAGGAGAAGACCCTCGCCACCACCGACGGCACCCTGGTCACGCAAACGTTCTATCGCATCGGACCCGGCTTCACCGCCACCGCCATCGGAAACGGCGAGTTCCAGAGCTATACGCACGAGCTCGCCCCGCGTGGATCGGGATGGGAGTACGTGCAGGAGCTGGACATGCCGGGGAACGCCGGTGCCTGGGCCGAACTCGCCGCCGAGAAGCTGACGGCGAAGACGGTCGACGTCGGCCGCTTCGACCTCATTCTCGACCCGACCAACCTCTGGCTGACCATTCATGAATCGATCGGGCATCCCACGGAGCTCGATCGCGCCATGGGCTACGAGGCGAACTACGCTGGCACGAGCTTCGTCGCGCCCCCCGAGAAGGTGATCAACAAGCTGCGCTACGGCCCCGAGTGGATGAACGTGGTGGGCGACCGTTCGCAGGACGACTCCCTCTCGCGCGTGATGTGGGACGACGAGGGCGTCACCCCCGACGAATTCCACATCATTCGCGACGGCATGTTCGTGGACTACCAGACCACGCGGGACCAGGTGGCGTGGATCAGCGACCTCACCGGGGTCACGCGCTCGCACGGCTGTTCGTTCGCGCAGTCGTGGTCGGACGTGCAGTTCCAGCGCATGCCTAACGTGTCGCTCCAGCCGGGGGATGCGGACATCTCCATCGATGACATCATCGCCGACACCGCACGCGGCCTCGTCGTGAAGAATCGCGGCTCGTGGTCGATCGACCAGCAGCGCTACAACTTCCAGTTCTCCGGACAGGTGGGCTACGAGGTCCGTGACGGCAGGATCACCGGCATGGTGAAGGACTTCGCCTATCAGGCGCGCACCCCCGACTTCTGGAACTCCATGGACATGATCGGCGGCAAGTCGAGCTACTGGCTCGGCGGGTCGTTCGGCGATGGCAAGGGGCAGCCGGGGCAATCCAATTCCGTGAGCCACGGCTGTCCGCCGGCGCGCTTCAAGGGCGTGAACATTCTGAACATCGGGCGCAACGCCTGAGGACGAGGTGAGATGAGCGACAACTTTCTCTCGCGCGACGCGGCCGAAGCCCTCGCGAAGCGCATCCTCGGCTTCAGCAAGGCCGACGAGGCGCGCGTCAATATCAGCTCCGGCTGGACGGGCAATAGCCGGTTCGCCAGGAACGAACTGACCACCGCCGGCGGCACCACCGACACCGGCGTCAGCATCACCAGCACCATCGGCAAGCGTCGCGCATCGGCATCGACGAACGTGCTCGACGACGCGTCGCTGGCGCGTACCGTGGAGCTTTCCGAGCGCCTGGCACGGCTCTCCCCCGAGGATCCGGAGCTGATGCCGGAGCTGGGGCCGCAGGAGTACGCCACGATCAGCGCGTACGTACAGCGCACGGCCGAGCTCACTCCCGAGGCCCGGGCCCTCGCCGTGAAGAACACGCTGACGGCCATCGAGGGCGAGGGGCGCAGCGCCGGGCTCGACCTGTTCGTCGCCGGCTACCTCGAGGCCAACGCCGGCATCGGCGGATGCGTGGCGACGTCGAAGGGGCTGTTCGCGTACCACCCGAGTTCGAGCGTCGACCTCTCGGTGACGGTGCGGACACCGGACGGCACCGGTTCAGGCTTCGCCTCATCGGGAGCGCGCGACTGGGCCGACATTCACCCTGCGGAGCTCGGCCTCAAGGCGGCGAAGAAGGCGGTGCAGTCCGCGAGTCCGCAGGCCATCGAACCGGGGCGCTACACAGTCATCCTGGAGCCGGCAGCCGTGGGTGACGTGCTGCCCCTCCTGCTCCGATCATTCGACGCGCGCACCAACGACGAGGGGCGTGGCACGTTCTCCACCAAGGAGGGCGGCACGCGTCTCGGTGAGCAGATTGCCGACCGGCGTGTCACGCTGTTCAGCGATCCGGCGGATCCCGAGCTGCTCGGCCAGCCGTTCGACAATGAAGGGCTGCCGCTCAAGCGCCGCGTGTGGATCGAAGACGGTGTGCTCAAGGCGTTCAACTACTCGCGATTCTGGGCGCGGAAGCAGGGAGTGGAGCCCACCGGTGGCGGCGGCGGCTTCGGCGGTGGCCCCGGCGGCATCAAGCTCGCCGGCGGTACGAAAAGCCTCGACCAGATCATCGCCGAATCGGAGCGGGCGATCCTCTGCACGCACTTCTTCTACATCCGGTTCCTCGACCAGCGCACTGTGATGGTCACCGGCCTCACGCGCGACGGCACGTTCCTCGTGGAGAACGGGAAGATCACGCGGTCGCTCAAGAACTTCCGCTGGAACGAGAGCCCGCTGTTCATGCTCAACAAGATCGAGGAGATCGG
>DASSBZ010000004.1:0-14449 GCA_035698205.1 Gemmatimonadaceae bacterium
TCCACGAGGGTCGCGCGTGCCTTGCTCCAGAGCGGAAGGAGCAGCACCACGAGCGTGAGCAGCACGGCCGCGGCGCTGACGGCGGCCATTTTCCAGCGGAACGGGACGTGCGTTGAGCGCGCACCGAGCGTGGGCGGCAGAGCAATCCTCCGGGAGGGCGGCGCGAAAACTCGGGCGATGGCGCTCGAATGGCAATCGCGGTGATGCGCGAACCGCTGACGTGGTGAGCGGGGTAACATCCGGCGATGCCGGATCGTCATCCGACGCGGGTGGATACGAGCCGGACAACGGACTTGCTAGCTTACGAGACGATTGACGGAGTCAAGATGGCACCTGACGGGTTGATGATAAGTGTGTCGGGGGTGCGGGGCAGGGTGGGGGAGTCGTTGACTCCGGAAGTTGTCGGTGGTTTCGCGGCGGCCTTCGGCGCCTGGTCACTCTCTCGTTCCGCGTCGGATGTGATCGTGCTGGGGCGCGACAGCCGCGTGTCGGGACCGATGTTTCATCGCGCCGTGATCGCGGCGCTGCAGTCGGTGGGGGCGCATACCGTGGATCTCGGCGTTGTGCCAACGCCCACGGTGCAACTCGAGGTGGAGCATCGCGGGGCCGCGGGCGGGCTGGCAATCACGGCGAGTCACAATCCGATCGAGTGGAACGCGCTCAAGTTCATCGGCGCCGCGGGGCTGTTCCTCACGGCCGCCGAAGGGCAGGCGATGCGTGCGTTCGCCGATGCCGGAGTGCCGCGCGCCGAGTGGAACGGCCTTGGTGACGTGGTCCAGGACGAGGGCGCCATCGATCGCCATATCGCCGCGATTCTCGCCCTGCCGCAGATCGACGTGCCGGCCATCCGGGCACGCGGTTTTCACGTGGCACTCGATTGCGTGCGTGGAGCGGGGGGACCGATCATGACCCGCCTGCTGGGCGAGCTGGGATGTCGGGTGACGGCGATCAACCTGGACGCCGACGGACTCTTCCCGCGTCCGCCGGAGCCCGTAGCCGAGAACCTCGGCGATCTCGAACGGCTGGTCGCGGAGAGCGGCGCCGACGTGGGGCTCGCGACCGACCCCGACGTGGATCGGCTGGCCATCGTGGACGAGCGCGGGCGGGCCATCGGCGAGGACTACACGCTGGCGCTCGCCGCGGGTGTGGCGTTGAAACGCCAGACGGGTGTTGTCGTCACAAACCTGTCGACCAGTCGCGTGGTCGATGACGTGGTTTCCGCCGCCGGAGGGCGCGTCATCCGGGCTCCCGTTGGCGAGGTCAACGTGGCATCGCGTATGCAGACGGAGGGTGCGGTCATAGGCGGCGAGGGCAACGGAGGCGTGATTCTGCCCGACCTGCACCTGGGCCGGGATGCGCCCTTGGCGGCAGCGATGACGCTGCAGATGCTGGCGCTGGAGGGCCGTGCGCTCTCCGACGTGGTGGCGGCGTATCCGCGGTATGTGATCCTCAAGGACAAGCTGAATCGCCCCGACGCGGCGCTCGATACCGTGTACAAGGCGCTTCGCAGTGCATTTGCCGATGCCGAGGTGGACGAGCAGGACGGACTCCGACTGTCGTGGTCCGACCGCTGGGTCCATGTGCGGCCATCGGGTACCGAACCGATTGTGCGTGTCATTGCAGAAGCGCCGACCATCGAGTTGGCGCGAACCCTGATCGCCCGTTCGCGAGCGCCGCTCGACGCACTGGCAGCCCAACCCACGCTTACTACCTGATTCAATGTGCGGAATCGTTGGATATATCGGTCCCCGCGTCGCGAGCCCGTTGCTGATCGAGGGCCTGAAGCGCCTGGAGTATCGCGGGTACGATTCCGCCGGCGTCGCGATCATGAACGGCAAGGGGGTCGAGACACGGCGCGCGGCCGGTAAGATTGCGCGGCTGGAGGCGGCTGTCGACGCGGCGCCGATCCATGGCCGACTCGGGATCGCGCATACGCGCTGGGCCACGCACGGGGCGCCCACCGAAGTCAACGCCCACCCCCACGTTTCGGCGGACGGCACCATTGCCGTGGTGCACAACGGCATCATCGAGAACGCGAACGCGCTGCGCCGCATGCTCGAATCGCGCGGCTTCGAGTTCCGCTCCGAGACCGATACGGAAGTCGTCTCGCACCTGATTCAGCGATTCTTCGAGGGCAACCTCGAGGACGCCGTCATTCAGGCGCTGTTGCAGATCGAGGGCACGTACGGCATTGCCGTGGTGTGCAGCGCCGATCCGCTGAAGGTGGTGGCCGCGCGCAAGGGGAGCCCGCTGCTCCTCGGGCTCGGCGAGAACGAATACTTCGTGGCCAGCGACGTGTCGGCGATCCTGGCCCACACGCGACAGGTGGTCTACCTCGACGATGGCGACGTGGCCGTGCTCGAGCCCACCGGCTACCGCATCATCGATCTCGAGGCGACGCCGGTGGAGAAGGCCGTCAGCAAGATCGACTGGGATCTCGCGCAGATCGAGCGCGGCGGCTACGCGCACTTCATGCTGAAGGAGATCTTCGAGCAGCCGCAGACCCTCGAGAATGCCATGCGTGGCCGGCTGCTCATGGAAGACGGCACGAGCAAGCTCGGTGGGCTCAACCTCACCGATGACGAGCTGCGGGCGTTCGACAACATCATCATCACCGCCTGCGGCACGAGCTGGCACTCGGCGCTCATCGGCGAGCACATGATCGAGGAGCTGACGCGCGTGCCGGTGGAGGTGGAGTATGCCTCCGAGTTCCGCTACCGGAACCCGATCGTGAACGAGCGGACGCTGTGCATCGTGATGTCGCAGTCGGGGGAAACCGCCGATACGCTGGCGGCCATGCGCGAGGCGAAGGCCCGCGGTGCGCGCACGCTGGGGATCGTGAATGTCGTCGGCTCCACCATCGCGCGCGAGGCGGACGGCGGGATCTACATCCACGCCGGCCCCGAGATCGGCGTCGCGTCCACCAAGGCCTTCACCAGCCAGGTGGTGGCGCTGCTGCTGTTCACGCTGAAACTGGCACGGCTGCGGGCGGTGTCGGCCGAGCGCGGTCGTGAGATCATCGAGGCGATGCTGGCGCTCCCGCGCCAGGTGCAGGAGATGCTCGAACGCGCCGACGAGGTGGAAGCGCTTGCCGAGGAGTTCAAGCGGGCGTCGAACTTCCTGTACCTCGGTCGCGGCTACAACTTCCCCGCGGCGCTGGAAGGCGCGCTGAAGCTGAAGGAGATCTCGTACATTCACGCCGAGGGCTACCCGGCGGCCGAGATGAAGCACGGACCGATCGCGCTCATCGACGAGATGATGCCGGTGGTGTTCATTGCGCCCCACGACTCGGTGTTCGACAAGATCGTGTCCAACGTGCACGAGGTGAAGGCGCGCAAGGGACGGGTCATCGCCATCACCAGCCGCGACGAGCCGGCGCTGGAAGGGCGCATCGACTACGAGTTCCGCATCCCCGAGACCATCGACATGCTGACGCCGATCCTGGCGTCGATCCCGCTCCAACTGCTCGCCTACTACGTGGCGGTCAAGCGGGGATCCAACGTCGACCAGCCGCGCAACCTGGCCAAGAGCGTCACCGTCGAGTAATCCGTCGGGGTCCGCCGGACTCGCCGGGGTCACGTCTTGCCTTGATGCCTCCGGCGAGTAGTCGGCGCCCGCGCGGCGCGCTATTCTCCGCGCCATGCGCATCGTGCTCCAGCGGGTCTCGCGCGCCGAGGTCCGGATCCGTGCGGCCGGCGCGTCGCCGCGATCGGCCGGTCGCATCGACACCGGTTTCGTGCTGCTCGTCGGCTTCGCCCCCGGCGACACCGACGAGCAGGTGCAATGGATGGCCGACAAGGTGCTCGGACTGCGCCTCTTCGGCGACGAGCACGGCAGGATGAATCGCGACCTCACCGAGGTGGGTGGTGCGCTGCTCGTGGTCTCGCAGTTCACGCTCTACGGCGATGCACGGAAGGGGCGACGGCCGAGCTTCATCGGCGCCGCCGATCCCGGCACGGCGATTCCGCTGTACGAGCGCTTCATCGCGCTGCTGCGCGCGAGCGGGATGCACGTGGAGACCGGGGAGTTCGGCGCGATGATGGATGTCGAGCTCGTGAACGACGGCCCCGTGACGCTGGTGCTCGAGCGATGAGCCACGCCGGCGGTCCCGTCACACCGCGCGTGGTGCTGGCGTCGCAATCGCCGCGGCGTCGCGACCTGCTGACCCTCATCGGCATCGCGCACGTGGTTCGCCCCGCCGACGTGGATGAGCGACGGCGCGACGGCGAGTCCCCCGACGCACTCGCCGAGCGCCTCGCGCGCGCGAAGGCGATGGCGGTGGGCGCCACGGACCCGGACGCGATCGTGATCGGCTCGGACACCATCGTCGTGCTCGATGGCGAGGTGCTCGGCAAGCCGGGCGACACGGCCGAGGCGCGGGCCATGCTTCGGCGCCTGAGTGCGCGCACGCATACGGTCATGACAGCGGTCGCCGTGGCGCGTGGCGACCGGGTCCTGAGCGGCGTGGAGCGCGTGACGGTAACCTTCCGGGCGCTCGACGAGCGCGCCATCGACCGCTACGTGGCCACCGGCGAACCGATGGACAAGGCCGGCGCATACGGCATCCAGGGGTTCGGTGCCACGATCGTGGAGCGGGTGGACGGCGACTACTTCGCGGTCATGGGGCTCGCCCTCGGCCGCCTGATCGAGCTGCTCGCCTCGTTAGGCGTTGGCTACGCCTTTGGCGACGGCCTGTTGTACGACGCGCCGTAGGCCGCCCGCCAGCGCTCCACCCGGTCGAGCACGTCCCGCACCGTGATGCGCGGCATCCGGTCCATCCGCGTTTCCATGCTCAGCGCGTACCGCTCGCCGGGGTCGCCATAGGCATCGATGATCAGGTCGTGAAAGCGGCGATACGGGCCGGTGCGCAGCGGATTCGTGTACCCGATCAGGCTGATCACCGGGCGATCGAGGGCAACCGCCATGTGCAGCGGCCCGGTGTCCGGCGCGAGCGCCAGCGCTGAGCCGTCGAGAATGCCCACGAGGTTGCGCAGGCCGCTGCCGAGCGCCGAGATCGGGGCCCGATGGGCGCGGTCACGAATGATCGACTCGGCGTGGAGCTCGCGCGGGGAGCGCCCGCCGACGAGCACCGGCTGCAGTCCGAAATCGTGGTCGAGGGCATCGCACACCGCTGCCCACCGCTCCGGCAGCCAGTCCTTCTGCGGCTTGCTGGTGGCGACCACGATTGCCGCCACGGGACGCTCGATGGGCGCGAAGAACTCGCGCTGCCAGGGACGTTCGTTCGCCCACGGGCCCAGCTGCCACTCCACCGGCTCGTGCGGCACGTCCAGGTACTGGAGGAACTCGAAGTACTGGTCCTGCACATGCTGCCCCACGGGGTGCGGCGGAATGCGCCGGTTGGTGAACAGCCAGTTGGCGTCACGCGCCCGCGCGCGATCGAAGCCGAGCTTCACCGGCGCGCGCGTGAACGCGGTCACGATCCCCGCCTTGAAGTAGACCTGCAGGTTGATCACGAGGTCGAAGGGGCGCACCGCCAGCTCGCGTCGCACGTCGGTGAAGGCGCGCAGTCCGCGGGATCGATCGAACAGCACGATCTCGTCCACCGAGGGATGGCCACGCACGAGGGTGGCGGGTCCGGGCTGCAGCACCCACGTGATGTGCGCGTCGGGCCGCTGGCGCTTGAGCGCGTTGATGACGGGGAGCACATGCACGGCATCGCCCACCGCGCTCATCATGACGATGCCGATGCGACGCCACGGAAACGCGTCGCTCATGCACGCACCCCGGCGGAGCCCGGCGCTGCCAGGTGGCGCAGCTCATCGTCGCTCATGGCCAGCCCGCGCGTCTCCCGCCACTTCCGCGCCGACCGCAGCAGTCGGTCGCGATTGGCGGAGTCGATCCGTTGTGCGCCGCGCGCACCAAAGCTGACCCGGTCCACGTCGAGGACCCAGGCGGTGAGCGCATCGCCGTCGTCGGCAATGAGGATGTTCTTCATGTTGAGGTCGGGGTGCAGGGCACCGGCGCTTGTCAGCGAGGCGAGCAGCGCACGCGTAGCATCGATCGCGCGACCACGATCATCCGTGTTGGTACCGGCGGCGCCGAGCCAGGCGACCAGGTCGCGCCCACCCGTGATCTCGCGTGTGAGCACGTCGGAGCGCAGCAGTGGTGCCCCGGGAATCGCCGACGAGCGGTACAGCGCGTAGGCAATGACGGCTGGCGTGGGGACACCGGCGTCCGTGAGGCGAAGCGACACGCGCAGCTCGTGCGGGGCACGCGGGCGCAGGAACAGGTCGCCGGTGAGGCGGGCGAACAGGCCGCCGTGCGTCGCACGTCGTACGATCACCCTCATGGCCTCGTCGCAGCCCGGCAGCGGCACCGCGTACACCGGTGCCCTGCCGGAGAACTCGCGCCGCTCGGGATGCGCGGCCGCCCATGCGTAGATGGTTCCCTCGGCCAGCGTCTCGGCAATGGACGCCACGCACCCGGTACGGGCCGTGACGTCGGCGCCGCGCAGCATGGCACGGGTGAAGCCGGGGGGAGCGGCCGGCGCTCCCTCGATCACAGCACCACGCGGTAGACCGTCACCGGTTCGGTGCGGCCGCGCAGGCGCAATGGCGGCCGCGGCTGCAACGGATGCGCGCGCGTAAGGGCGGTGCGGAAGCGCTCGCTCACGAGGATCTCGCCGCCATCGGCCCACGCGCACAACCGGCTCGCCGTGTTCACCGTGTCGCCGATGACGGTGAACTCGAGGCGCCGTTCGCTGCCGATGTTGCCGGCGAACACCTCACCGTAGTTGAGGCCGATGCCGATCTGCAGCTCGGGTTGCCCGGCCGCGCGCCAGCGATCGTTCAGCCCATCCAGGGCGAGCATCATGTCGCACGCGGCATCCAGCGCGCGGTCGGCGTCGTCGCTCTCGCCCAGCGGCGCACCCCACTGTGCCATGACGGCGTCGCCCATGAACTTGTCCAGCGTGCCGCCATGCCGGAATACGCACTCCACCATCTCCGTGAAGTACTCCGTGAGGAGGCGGGCGGTATCGTCGGGGTTCATGCGACCGGCGATCTCGGTGAAACCGCGGATGTCGCTGAACAGCACGGCTACGTCGCGCCGTTCGCCACCGAGGCGAATGGCCCCGGGCGCGGCCGCGATACGGGACGCCATTGCCGGCGTGAAGTAGCGCTCGAAGTTGGAGCGAATGAGCGTCTCCTGGCGGCTGCGCTCGGCAAACCGGCTGTTCTCGATGGCCACCGCCGCGATGCCGGAGAAGGCGACCACGAAATCGAGGTCCTCGTCGCTGAACGAGTGCGCCGCCGTGAGCATGTCCACGTAGAGCACGCCGATCGCACCACCGTCGCTCCCCATGAGCGGCGCGCAGACGGCTGAGCGCACCTGCTGCATGGCCATCGAGTGCCCCTCGAAACGCGCGTCGTCGCTGGCATTGTCCGAGAGGATCGCGACCCGCTCCTCGATGGCGGTGCGGGCGATGGACAGCGGTACCGTGCGTCCGAGCAGGCTGCCCTCGCGGTCACGGGAAAGGCGCGGCACCAGGTCGCCATGCTCGTCGAGGAGGAGGATGGACAGCCGGTCGACGTCGAGGATGCGGAACACCACGTCGGCGATCCGGTCGAGCAGCGCCTCGATGTCGAGCGCGCGCGTGAGCGACTTGGAGACCTCGAGCAGGAGCGACAGGCGCTGTCGCACCCGCGCGTGCTCCGTGGGGAGCGCTTCGTCCACGGCACCGGACGCGCCCTCGCTTTCGCGCAGCGCCGCCGCCAGCGCCTCGCTCGCGTCGGGGACGGCGCGCTGCCGCACGATGGTCGGCATGTTGCGCGCGCGGGCCTGCCCCGTCGCGCCGTCCGCATCGCCGTTCTCCACGCGGTGCAGGGCAAACTGTGTCTGCCCGAAGCCCACCAGGTCGCCCACAGCGGCACGCGCGTGACCCACGCGCTCGCCGTTGACGAACGTGCCATTGCTCGAATCGAGGTCGCGCACGTCCACGCCGTCGTCGTCGGCGAGCAGCGAGGCATGGCGGCGCGAAACGGTCGGGTCGATGACCGGGAGGTCGCTTGCCATGGCCCGGCCGAGAACGAGCGGCACGCCGGCACGGAGGTCGAACTCCAGTTCGCCGTCGCTGCTGGTGAGACGGAGCGCCATGCGGTGAAGAATACCGCTGCCACGCGAGGGCGGCGAGCTACCGCCCCCGCCGGACCTGCGCGATGGCGGTGAGCATGGCCCTCGCCTTGTTCCCGGTTTCCTCCCATTCACGCTCGGGAACCGAGTCGGCCACGATCCCCGCGCCGGCCTGCACCGAGGCCACGCCGCCGGCAATGACGCAGGTCCGGATCGTGATCGCGAGGTCCATGCGAGCGCCGCGAGGGCCCGTGCCGGCGGCATCGTCGCGTGCGATGCCGATGTATCCCACGGCCCCGGCATACGGCCCGCGTCGCTCGGGCTCCAGCTCGTCGATGATCTCCATGGCGCGCACCTTCGGTGCGCCGGTCATCGTGCCGGCGGGGAACGTTGCCCGCAGCACGTCGATCGCCGACAGCCCGGCGCGGAGCAGTCCTTCCACCTGACTCACGATGTGCATCACGTGGGAGTAGCGCTCCACGACCATCAACTCCGTCACCTCCACGCTGCCGTAGCGCGCGACGCGCCCCACGTCGTTGCGCCCCAGGTCCACGAGCATCACGTGCTCCGAGCGCTCCTTCTCGTCCGCGAGCAGCTCCGTGGACAGCGCCGCGTCCTCGGCGGCCGTCCTGCCTCGCCAACGGGTGCCGGCAATGGGGCGCACGGTCACGCGTTCACCGTCGAGACGCACGAGCAGCTCGGGCGAACTGCCCACGAGTTCCACGCCGTCGAGCAGCATGTGGAACATGTACGGCGACGGATTCAGGGCCCGCAGCGCGCGGTACAACGCCGCGCCGGAAAAATCGTGGGGCACCGTGATGCGGCGCGCGAGGAGCGCCTGGAAGCAATCGCCGGCCATGATGTATTCGCGGATGCGCTCGACATCGCGCAGGAAGCGCTCCCGCTCGTACATGGACTCGCCGGTTGCCGGTTCCGTCTCACGCAACGGGTTGAGCACGAGCGCTGGCAGCGGCGCATCGCTGCGAAGCCGCGCGATGACGTCCGTCATCTCGTGGGTGGCAGCGTCGTGGGCGGCGCGCAGTTCCTGGTCGCTCATCCCGGCGCGCACCGGTACGCCGACCACCACGCGAGCCTGCGCGAGCAGGTTGTCCACGATCACCACCGTGCGCGTGAAGACGAACAGCGCATCGGGTGCGGCGATCGCGCGGCGCGGCGGATCGGGCAGCCGCTCGATCGCGCGGACCACGTCGTAGCCGAAGTACCCGACCGCGCCCCCCCAGAACGTCGTCAGCTCCGGTATTGGCGCCGCCGGATACATGGCCAGGCACGCCTCGAGATCGGCGAGCGGATCGTCGGGCGCGCGGCGTCCATGCCATCCCTCGCTGGCGTTCCATTCCTCCACGACGCCGTCCACCAGGCGCCAGGCGCCTCGCGGTTCCGTGCCCATGAAGGTGTAGCGAGACCAGGTCTCGGAGCCCGCCGGAGCGGATTCGAGCAAAAAGGCGAACGGGTCGCGGCGCAGCTTGGCGAACGCCGAGACCGGCGTGTCGTGATCGAGCAGGACGTCCTGCCAGACGGGCACGAGCCCGCCACCGGCCGCGCGCTCGAGGAATGCGTCGAAGCTCACGCTATGCGGGTTGGGTGCACGGGGTACCGCGACGACATTTCCGCATGCTGCATCGGATCCTCGCGGCCACGATTGCCGCGTGTGCTGGAGTGACAGTGCTGGCTGGCGCCAGGCCGGCGGGCGCGCAAACCGTGTGGAACGACGCACGAACGCGCGCGCTCGTGGAACGGGCCACCGAGCGCCGGGCGCAGCAACTCGCCGACACCGGGCTCGTGGACTACGCGGCGCGGGCGCACGGCTACGTCACCTTCCTGGCGCAGGTCGGTGAAGGCTTCCCCGATCCGCCGAAGATCGTCAAGGCCGACGAACTCGCGCTGGAAGTGTATTGGGCCGCTCCCGACCTCAGCAAGCAGCGCATCGTCGGACAGCGCGACACGCTGCTGCTCCCCACGGACATCAACTATCATCGCGACCATCTGGGGATCATCCAGAACAACTTCCCGTCGATCATCCGCCTGGGCGATGGCGACGAAGTGCGCGATGTCGCACACCCGCTCTCGGCGGACGGCCTCGCCACGTACGACTACGCCATCAGCGACTCCATCCGCATCCGGCTGCCCGACCGCACGATCGATGTCTATGAGGTGAAGATCCGGCCGCGCGATGACCGCGATGCAGCGGCGGTCGGGGCGATCTATCTCGATCGCGCCGAGGGGCAGGTGGTGCGCATGGCGTTCAGCTTCACGCGCGCCGCGTTGAAGGATCGACAGCTCGACGACGTGGCGGTCGTGCTGGAGAACGCGCTGATCGAGAACCGGTTCTGGCTCCCCCGCCGGCAGGAGATCGAGATCCGGCGCACCGGTTCGTGGATGGACTTTCCGGCGCGCGGGATCATCCGGGGGCGCTGGGAGATCTGCTGCTACGAAGTCAACCAGGGAATTCCGCGCGGATACTTCAACGGCCCCGAGATCACCCGCGCGCCAGCGTCCGAGCTGGCGTCGCACGAGTGGACCGGCACGGTGATGGAGGCGCTCCCCGCGGATGTCAGCGCTGCCACCGACGCCGATGTGGCGCGCATCCAGGAGGAAGCACGCGCGCTGGTGCGCGCAGGCGCGCTCGCCCGTACTCGACAGACGACGGTGTCCGCCCGCTCCGTGAGCGCGCTCGCGCGGGTGAATCGGGCCGAGGGGCTGGCGCTGGGCGGCGGACTTTCACGCCGGCTGGGCCGCGGGCTCTCGACCGAACTGCGTGGGAGGTGGGGATTCGCCGATCATCGCGCAAAGGGGGAGTTCGGGGTGCGCTGGGAGGATGCACGCGGCCGTGGCGCCGGGATCTCGGCCTTCAGGCGGTATCGTGATGCGTCACTCGTGGCCGAGACGTCAGGGTTGCGCAACAGCATCGCCGCCCAGGAATTCGGGAGCGACTACACCGAGCCGTACGATGCGTGGGGGGGCGCGCTGTCGCTCTCGTTCGGAGAGATCGGTCCCTTCCGGTGGAAGCTGGAAGGGGGTTGGGAGCGCCAGCGGGGCGTCGAGGTGGCCGCAATGCCCTCGGCTGGTCACTACGAGCCAACCATCCGGGCCATGCCCCTGAGCGGGGCGCGGGCATCGTTGCTCGCCGAGCTGCCGGAGCGCGCCGGGTGGTTCGGCAGCCGGCTGGCGGGCGACCTGCGCCTCAGCGGCGCAAATGTGCGCGTGAGGAGTGAGGGTGCGGGCGTCCCCGCCGGGGAGCGCCTCGCGTTCGGGCGACTGAGCGGCACGTTTGACGGCTCGCGGGAGCTCGGCAGCGGTCGCCTGGTGCTGGCGACCGCGGCGGCGGTGGCGCTCGGTCCTGACCTTCCCGCACAGGAACTCGTCTATCTCGGTGGACCCCGCACGGGGCCCGGGTACCGGTTCCACGAGTTCACCGGACGCATCGGTGTTTCGCAGCGCGTAGAGTGGCAGGTCGCGGTTCCATTCATGCCGCTCCCGCTCGGACGTTACGGCAACACCGGTTCCTCGGCGACGCTCGCACCGTTCGCACACGTGGTGTACGTGTCGCGTGTGGAACCGGCCGGCGCTCGCGGGGCCGGCTGGTATCCGTCGGTGGGAGTTGGACTGCTGACCATTTTCGACCTCGTGCGACTTGACGTGGCGCGCGGAGTTCGTGATGGACGCTGGACATTCGGTCTCGACATCGCGCGCGATTTCTGGGGCATCCTGTAGGCGCACCGTCGCGTTGTCGGCCGCGGCTCGCAATCGTAGTCTTCACATCATGAACGCACTGTTTCTTCAGGGGTCTGCATGACGAATCGTTCGGCGCGCGACGAGTGGCTGCTGCCCACCCTCGAATCACTGCTCGACGCCGAGGCGTTCGCGACGCTGCGGGAGTCGGCGCCGGAGTCCCTCTGGGACAGCGCGGTCAAGGCGCGCCTGACCACCGACGATGACGTCGTGAAGGCGCTGGCGTCGCGCTTCCGCCTCAAGGTGGCCGACCTCTCGCTCGCGACGGCCGCCGCGCGGGATCTGGTGCCCGAGTCGCTGGCGCTCCGATATCGCGTGCTGCCGCTGTCGGCCACCGATTCCACGCTCGACATCGCGACCGCTGATCCGAATGACCTGGATTGCGAGCGCACGCTGGCATTCGCCACCGGCAGGACGGTGCGCATGCAGGTGGCGCCGCCGCGGGCGTTGCTCGAGAAGATCGAGGAGTCGTATCGACCGGAGAGCGCGGTCGACAAGATCCTCGAGAGCGTCACCGGCAACTACGAAGTCGATACCATCGACGAGGACGAGGACGTCAGCGAGAGCGACCTGCTCTCCCCCGAGCGGGCCGGCCAGCGCCCGGTGATCCGTCTCGTCGACCACATCCTCGCCGAAGCCATCGCATCGCGGGCCAGCGACATCCACCTCGAGCCGGAAGAGGGCGGGGTGGCGGTGCGCTATCGCATCGATGGTGTGCTGCGACAGGTGATGACGCTGCCGCGCCCCGCCGGGCTCCCCCTGGTGTCGCGCATCAAGGTCATGGCGCAGATGGATATCGCCGATCGCATGCGCCCGCAGGACGGCCGCGCCCGCGTCTCGGTGGAAGGCGTGCGCGTGGACCTGCGTATCAGCACGCTCCCGGCCTCGCATGGCGAGAAGGTCGTCATCCGTATCCTGGACAGCCGCTCGACGGTGCTCTCGATCGACGGGCTGGGGTTGCTCCCCGAGGAAGTGGAGCGGATCGAGCACCTCGTCGGGCTGCGCGAGGGGATCGTGCTGGTCACGGGCCCCACCGGATCAGGGAAGACCACCACGCTGTACTCGGCGCTCAAGGCCATCCAGGAGCGCTCGGTCAACATCGTGACGGTCGAGGACCCGGTGGAGTACAAGATGCCGGGTATCGTGCAGGTGCAGACCAACGAGAAGGCCGGGCTGACGTTCGCCTCCGCGCTGCGCTCGATCCTGCGGCAGGATCCCGACGTGATCCTGGTCGGTGAGATCCGCGACCGCGAGACGGCGACGATCGCGGTGCAGGCGTCGCTCACCGGACACCTCGTCCTGTCGACGCTGCACACCATCGACGCCGGCAGCTCGATCGCCCGACTCGTGGACATCGGCATCGAACCGTACAAGCTCGCCGCGGCCCTCAAGGGGGTGGTGGCGCAGCGGCTCCTGCGTCGCCTGTGCCTGCACTGCCGGAAGGTGAGTACCGAGCCGGTTCCGCCGCGGCTGCACCGGTGGATCCCGGCCGAGACCGTGCTCTACTCGCCGGTGGGCTGCTCCGAGTGCGCGAAGACCGGCTACTACGGGCGGATGGCGGTGGTGGAGGTTCTGTTCGTGGATGAGGACGTCGACCAGGCGATCGCCGCCAACGAGTCGGCCGATCGCATCACCGAGGTCGCCCGCGCGAACGGGATGCGTACGCTCTGGGATTCCGGTATCACGCACGTGCGCGACGGGCTGACGTCGCTCGAGGAAGTGCTGCGCGTGCTGGAGCCGCCCATGGAAACGTCAGCGCGGCGCCCGTCGCCCTCGACGCGCAAGGAGCGTCGGTCGGCCACCTCGTCCGTTCGCACGGAAACGCCGGTGGCACCGGTGCGCGCCGATGCCACGCGCGTGGCCACGCCCATCATCCCCGATGCCGCGTTGCAACTCGTGGACGACTTCACGGACGACGCCACCCCGATGCAGTCGACGGTGCTGCTCGTGGAGGATGAGGAGGCGTTGCGGCTCGTGCTCAAGGACCTGCTCACGCGCGAGGGGTTCACGGTGCTCGAGGCGGCCGACGGCATCGCGGCGCTCGATCAGGTGGATCGTGGCGCGCCGGACATCGTCGTGCTCGATCTCAACCTGCCGAGACTGGACGGCTATGGTGTACTGAGCCGGCTGCGGGCCCGCGAGCAGACCGCGCAACTGCCGGTGATCGTGCTCACGGCCAAGGCCGACGAGGACAACGAGGTCCGGGTGTTCGAGATCGGCGCCACCGACTTCCTCACCAAGCCGTTCCGCCCGCGCGCGCTGAGCGCTCGCCTGCGCGCCCTGCTGCGACGCGCGTGACCGAACTCCGGGTCGGCGTGGTGGACGTGTACGTCGTGCGTCCACGCGTCGATGACTGGCGAGTGCTCACGCTCCGTCGTGCGCCGGGCAATACGCGCGCCGGCGCCTGGGAAACGATCCACGGTTCCATTCAGCCCGAGGAGCGCCCGGAGAAGGCGGCGCTCCGCGAGCTTCGCGAGGAGACCGGCCTCGCGGCGTCGCGGCTGTACAACGTCATGTGCCATGCGTTCTATCTGCACCAGACCGGTACCGTGCAGATGGCCGTGGCGTTCGCGGCGTTCGTGGAGGAGCCGGGGAACATCCTGACCGG
>DASSBZ010000005.1:0-3194 GCA_035698205.1 Gemmatimonadaceae bacterium
ACCACCCCGAGCACGCGGTCCGTCGACGTGATGTCCGCCGAAATGTCGATCAACGTGCCGCCGTCCTCCGGGGTCAGCGTCCAGGTCGAACGCCCCGCGAACGGCCCATCCCGGAACCGCAGCACGAGCCGGTTCGGTGGCTCCACGGCCTCCACGCCGCAGGTGAACTCATAGCCGACGACGGGGCGCACGGTGAACGTTGCACCCGCAACGAGTCTCGGCGCGTCGCTCCTCACCCGCACGAACCACGGCCACCAGCTGTCGTAGCCGCCGAGGTCGTCGAGCACCGCCCAGACCTCGGCCGGCGGCTGCTCGCACAGCGCCTCCTCGTGCACGCGCGTGGCCGCGACTGGGATACCCATCAGTTCTGGCCGCTCAGTTCGGGCCAGACCTCGGCGAGTGCTCGCCTGGGGGCGCGACCAATGAAGATCGGGACGATCCGCTCCTCCGGGACACCCCGCGGATTCCGCACGATGGCAACGCGACGGACATCCGCGAAGAACTGAGAGAGCTCGGTCATGTCGCCGCCGACGACGATGGTGGGATCGCCGCGCTGCGGACCCGGACCCCAGAACCAGTAGGACCCCGCCGCGGAAATGGCGGCGGGGAGATCGGGTGCGCCGAGGAGGTCGATCGCACCGGCACGGCCGTAGTTATCGCCGACTATCGTGGCGCGCGCGCGCTCATCGGCCGGCAGCGAACGCCAGACGGAGTCGACGGTGGCCACCAGCTCGGGCCAGCCGAGCATGTCGGCGTAGTCCTGCGGCAGCTCGAGCACGGTGCCGGTGTTGGTGGTGCGCGCGGCGGTCGGCGCGACGCGTGCGGCGTAGCGCGCCATGGCGTCGGGGGCGAGAAACGGCAGTCCCAGCGGCAGCGCCACGGCGCCAAAGAGCAGCACGAGCACGAGCGCGGTGGCACGCATGGCGAACGCGGTACCGGTGCGCGCGAAGTCGCCGGCCCACCGGTCAACCGTCGTGGCGCCGATGCCGATCAGCGCGGGGTAGATCGGGCCGGCGTAGTATGCCTTGCCGCGCGCCACCAGCAGCAGGAGAAAGGCAACCAGCGTGGCGATGGCAACCGGCCGCAGCGTGCGGGTGCGGCTGTCGCGCAGCGCCGACCAGAGTCCCGCGATCGCGATGAGCAGCGCGGGGCCCATCATGCGGAGCTGGTCGGTGAGAAACGCGCCGCGTGAGACATGGTCGAGCTGCACCGATCGGAGGTCACGCAACTGTCCGAGTACCGGCCAGTCAAGCGCCACCTGCCCCACGAGGCTGGGGCTCCCGATGATGACCGCCAGCACCGCGGCCAGCCACGGCCATGGCGACCTCATGACGGCATCGCGGCGTGCCACGAGCACCGCGATGGCCACGCCGACGGCACAGAAGGCGATGCTGAACTTGACGAGGAGCCCGATGCCTAACGCGGCACCGAGTGCCAGCCACCAGCGCCCCGATCGTCCATTGGCGGTGCGGGCGAGCGCGGCCAGGGCCAGCGTCCACGCCAGCTGGTCGAAGACGACCGGCTGGAAGAGCGTGCCGGTACGGAGAAAGAGCGGGCTGACGGCGACTGACACGGCGGCAAGCCCCTGCGCGAACCGTCCACCGGCGCTTTCCGCGGCGAACCACGCCGCCAGCAGCACCAGCAGGCCATGCGCCAGCGCGGGCAGGGCCCGGAGCGCCATGACGCTGTCGCCGAGGACCGCGCGCGCGGCGTTCGCGAGCAGCGCGATCGCCGGCGGGAAGTCCATGCGGAACAGGTCGAGGTGCTCGCCCATGGCCACATACAGGAACTCGTCGCGATGGAACCCGTACGGCGAGGTTGCATTGACGATGAGGTGCGCGGCCACCGTGACCAGCACGATCGTCGTGACCAGGCCGCGGGCGATGGGCGGTCGGCGCACGCGCTCGTCGAGAAAGTCGAGGGGCATGACGGAAGAAAAGGCAGGGCGCGGGCGCGGGAGTCGGAGCGCCGACGGCACTCGGGGCCGAAAGATCGTGGCGTGCGGAATGGAACAGGCAATTGCTCCGCGCATCCTCGCCCCGGTGTCGTGGCCCGGTCAAGGGGCACCCGCATGTGCGTGCGGCCGGAAGGGTTACGTTTCGCGACCGATGCCCGTCCAGCGTTCCCCCGACATCGAGCCCATGCCGCTGTTCCGCTTCACGACTCCGTTGCTGGTCGTACCACTGCTCCTGCTGCCGGCGCATCGCGCGGGCGCGCAGGCTGCGCGCGCCGATTCCGTGCGTGCCGTTGTCGCCGACTCCGCGGCCGACAGTGCGGCGACGGCACCGAAGCTGTGGCCGGTGAAGGCGCCGGCACCGCTGCCGGGCTCGATTCTCCCCGATACCCGCATCGTCGCCTTCTATGGCAATCCGCTCTCGAAGCGGATGGGCATCCTTGGCGAGCTGCCCAAGGACGAGATGCTCGCGAAGCTGGACCGCGAGGTGACGAAGTGGGAGAAGGCGGATCCCGACACGCCGGTGAAGCCGGCGCTGCACCTCATCGCCGTGGTGGCGCAGGCGGACTCGGGGCGCGACGGCAAATATCGGCTGCGCATGCGCGACTCGCTGATCGAGCGGGTGGCGAGCTGGGCCGAGGCAAACGACGCGCTGCTCTTCCTCGACATCCAGGTCGGCCTGAGCACGCTGCAGGAGGAGCTGCCTCGGCTCGAGAAGTTCCTGAAGCGCCCGTACGTGCACCTGGGGATCGACCCCGAGTTTTCCATGAAGGGGGGGCACCGGCCGGGGAAGCGCATCGGCACGTACGATGCCGCCGACGTGAACTTCGCGACGACCTACCTGGCCAACCTCGTCGCGCGCGAGCGGATTCCGCCCAAGGTGTTCGTGATCCACCGGTTCACGAGGCCGATGCTGACGAACTATCGCCAGATCAGGCTCGACCCTCGGGTGCAGATCGTCATCCACATGGATGGATGGGGGCCGCCGCACACGAAGATGGACACCTATCGGCGCTACATCTACCCCGAGCCCGTACAGTTCACCGGCTTCAAGATCTTCTACAAGAACGACACGAAGACCGGTACGCCCGTCATGAAGCCCGAGGACATACTCAAGCTCGTGCCGCATCCCCTCTATATCCAGTATCAGTAGGTCGCACGGGCACTTCGCAATGTCGCACGCTTCATTCGAGTCGTCGTCGCAGTTCGAGATTTTCCCGCGCGCGCCGGACGTCGCGCG
>DASSBZ010000006.1:0-2853 GCA_035698205.1 Gemmatimonadaceae bacterium
AAGGCGCTGCACCAGGAGTGGGACCTGTCGCTCGACGCGGCCATCGATGCCGAGGCCGAAACGCAGGCGTTATGCATGCAGACCGAGGACTTTGCGATCGCCTACGAGGCGTTCGTGCAGAAGAGCGCACCGGTGTTCAAGGGTCGTTGATGCCCGACCGTACCTTCCTCGACTGGCCGTTCTTCGACGACTCGCATCGCACGCTGGCCGCGGAGCTCGATCGATGGGCGGCAGGCGAGATCGGCGGCGACTCCGCGGAGCACGACGGAGCCGCCCTCGACGCGGCCGCATGCCGCTACGTGCGCATGCTCGGCGAGGCAGGGTGGTTGCGCCACGTGGTGCCGGCCTCACACGGCGGTGCAAACGGAACGCTCGACGTGCGCACGCTCTGCCTGGCGCGGGAGACGCTCGCCCGCCACGACGGCCTCGCCGATTTCGCCTTTGCCATGCAGGGGCTTGGTGCCGGGCCCATCTCGCTGTTCGGATCGGAGTCGCTGAAGGCGCGCTATCTGCCGGCGGTGGCGCGCGGTGAAGCCATCGCGGCGTTCGCGATCTCCGAAGAGGCGGCGGGCTCCGATATCGGTGCGATGACCACAGTCGCCCGCGACGATGACGACGCATGGGTGCTCGAAGGCGAGAAGACGTGGATCTCGAATGCCGGCATCGCCGACTGGTACGTGGTGTTCGCGCGCATGCACGGTCACGAGCGCAGCTTCGGCGCATTCGTGGTGGAGGCCGGCGATCCGGGCTTTCGCGTGGCGGCGCGCATACAAGTGAGCGCGCCGCATCCGCTGGGGACCATTGCGCTCGAAGGCTGCCGCATCCCGAAGGATCGCGCGGTTGGCGATCCGTCCCAGGGGCTGAAGGTGGCGCTCGCCACGCTCGACGTCTTTCGCTCTACCGTTGGCGCGGCGGCGCTGGGGTTTGCGCGCCGCGCGTTCGACGAAGCGATCACGCACACGCAGGCGCGCACCGCCTTCGGCAAGCCGCTCGCCGAGCTGCAACTGGTGCAGGAGAAGCTCGCCGACATGGCGACGGCGATCGATGCCAGCGCACTGCTCGTGTATCGCGCGGCGTGGACGCGTGATCGAGTGGCGCCACGCGTCACCCGCGAAGCCGCCATGGCCAAGCTGTTCGCCACCGAGTCGGCGCAGCGCGTGATCGACGACGCGGTGCAGCTCCTCGGCGCCCGCGGCGTGGTGCGCGGCGCAACGGTCGAACGTCTCTACCGGGAGGTCCGTGCGCTGCGAATCTACGAGGGTACGAGCGAGATCCAGAAGCTCGTGATCGCCAGCCGGGCGCTCGCGATGGCCGGTCCGGAGCAGTGACGCCGCGCGCACCGGGGGGCACGAGCGCCCACGCTGATACGTTCTGTGCCGATCATCTCCCCGATCGCGCGCTCTGGCCGGAGATGCTCTATGACACGCTCCCCGAGCTCGCATATCCGGATCGACTCAACTGCGCCACCGAGCTGCTCGATCGTGCTGTGGCCGCCGGCAATGGCGACCGCACCGTTTTCGTCTGGCCGGGGGGGCGCTGGACGTACGCCGACCTGCTCGCCGAGTCCAACCGGATCGCGAACGTACTGGTCACGGAGCTGGGGCTTGTACCCGGGAACCGTGTGCTGCTGCGAGGGCCGAACTCGCCGATGATGGCCGCCTGCTGGTTCGCCGTGGTCAAGGCAGGCGGTGTGGTGGTCTGCACGATGCCGCTGCTGCGCACGCGCGAGCTGACGTATATCGCCGACAAGGCGGAGATCTCCCTGGCGCTGTGCGACGCGCGCTACGCACCGGACTGCGAGGCGGCCATGCGCATGCGTGCAGACGGATCGCCACGCGTCGGCGGCCGCACCGTCCTGTTCGGCGCGAAGGTACCCGGGTCGCTGGACGTGCGGATGCGAACCGCACCCGATTCGTTCGTCAACTGCGACACCGCGGCCGACGATGTGGTGCTCATCGCCTTCACCTCGGGCACCACCGGGCAGGGCAAGGGGACGATGCACTTCCATCGTGACGTCCTCGCCATCTGCGACTGCTGGCCGCGCCATGTACTGCACCCGCGTGCCGACGACGTCTTCTGCGGTTCGCCGCCGTTCGCGTTCACCTTCGGACTCGGCGCGCTGGTGCTCTTCCCCATGCGTGTTGGTGCGTCGGCGCTGCTGCTCGAACAGGCGTCGCCGCCGAATTTGATACGTGCCATCGCCGAGTTCCGCCCGACGGTTTCATTCACTGCGCCGACAGCATATCGCGCGATGCTTGGCATGCTCGGCGAGCACGATGTGTCGAGTCTTCGTGTCTGCGTGAGTGCCGGTGAGACGCTGCCCCGCCCCACGTTCGAGGCGTGGGAGAATGCCACCGGCATTCGCATCATCGACGGCATCGGCGCGACGGAGATGCTCCACATCTTCATCAGCGCGGCCGGGAGCGACGTCCGACCGGGTGCCACCGGCATTCCCGTGCCGGGCTACGAGGCCGCGGTCATGGATGACGCCGGGCAGCCGGTACCTGACGAGACCATCGGTCGGCTCGCCGTGCGCGGGCCCACCGGCTGTCGCTATCTCGATGACGAGGACCGGCAGCGCGTGTATGTTCGCGATGGCTGGAACTATACCGGCGACTCGTATCGCCGCGATGCCGACGGCTGGTACTGGTACGTCTCGCGTACCGACGACATGATCATCTCGTCGGGGCACAACATCTCGGGTGCAGAGATCGAGGATGTCCTGCTCACGCACGCCGCCGTGGCCGAGTGCGGCGTGATCGGCGTGCCCGATGAAGAGCGCGGACAGGTTGCGCGTGCGTTTGTCGTGCTGCGCGAGGGGTATTACGCGGGCCCGGTGCTGGCGAAGGAGCT
>DASSBZ010000007.1:0-2941 GCA_035698205.1 Gemmatimonadaceae bacterium
TGCGCTGCGGCTGCGGGATGGGATAGTCAGGCTTGCGCAACCCTACCTCTAGCCTGGTGCGGTAAGATCATGCTGCGAGCTTCATGCTATTTGCTGGTGGCTGCGAGCATCCGGGTGTGACGCCGTGGCTGGCCACGCTACACGGGGCGGCTGCTTGCAGGGGCGGCTGCATGCTGGGCGGGCGGGATCAGGTCTTGTATTGATGCCTCCACCTGCATGCAGGCTGAAGCGTGCAGCGCCCCGACAACCCGGAGCCCGCCCCGGTTGTCGAATCCGGTGGCACGCAGCAACCAGCAAGTGGTGAGCAGCTCGCAGCATGCTGTTTCCGCGCAACGGTGCCACCCACTTCCATAGCGACAGCCCATGCACGACACCTGGCAGGACCTCCGCTACGGCGCCCGGCTCCTCCTGCGCAACCGCGGCTTCACCCTGGCCGCCGTGCTCACGCTCGCGCTCGGCATCGGCGCGACGACTGCCATCTTCTCGGTGGTCGACACGGTGTTGCTCCGCCCCGCGCCGTTCGCCAACGCCGATCGCCTGGCCGTGATCTGGGAGACCGATCGCAACTCCGGCACCACGCGCGAGCCGTCGTCGTGGCCCGACGTCGTCGACTTCCGGTTGCAGAGCCGGCAGTTCCAGGAGATCGCCGGCATCATCGCCGGCGAGACCACCGTCACGCGTGACGACGGTGAGCCGTCGCGACATGCGGTGGTGCGCGGTACGCACGGGCTCTTCCCCATGCTCGGCCTGCGACCGATTGCGGGCCGCTCCTTCACCGAGCAGGACGACGTGGCCGGCGCTCCGACCGTGGTCATGATCAGCGAACGGCTCTGGGAGCGCGAGTTCGCCCGGTCCCCCGATGCCATCGGTGGCACACTGCGGAGCGACGGCCAGGCGTACACGATCATTGGCGTGATGCCCGATGATGCCGATTTCGGCATCCTCCAGATCCTGAGCCAGGCGGCCTACTCGCGCGGTTATGCCGATCGGGACCCGCGTTCGCGCGTGGACATCTGGGTGCCGCTGCAGGCCAGCGAAGAGACGCTGCCGCGCGACACGCATCCCATCATCGCGCTCGGCCGACTGGCCGACGGGGCGAGCTTCGCCGGCGCGCAGCAGGAGCTGGCCGGCATCACCGCCCGGCTCGAGCAGCAGTACCAGGTGAACGATGCACGCGGCGCCAACGTCGAGCCCCTCTCGGAGGTGATCTTCGGCCGGGTGCGCCCCGCCCTCTGGCTGATGCTCACCGCAACCGCTTTCGTCCTGCTCATCGCCTGCGTCAACGTCGCCAACCTGCTCCTCGTGCGCGGCACGTCGCGACTGCGCGAAGTGGCAGTCCGCACGGCGCTCGGCGCCGCGACGCAGCGTCTCGCACGGCAGTTCATCGCCGAGTCCGTGATCCTGTGCGCGGTGGCCACCGCACTCGGTGTCGTGCTGGCGTTCGGCGTCCTGAAGCTGCTGGTGGCGCTCGCGCCCGCCGATGTGCCGCGCATCGGCGAGGTCGGTATCGACATGCGCGTGCTCATCGCCACGCTCGTCGTCGCCCTGGCCACGGGACTCGTGTTCGGCCTCGTGCCCGTGCTGCAGATGCGCCGCCTCGAGGTGAACGCCACGCTCAAGGAGGAGGAGTCGCGCGGTGGCACGGCCGGTCGTTCGCGCGGATTCGTTCGATCCGCACTGGTGGTGTCGGAGGTTGCGCTCGCCGTGGTACTCGTCGTTGGCGCCGGCCTGCTGATCAAGAGCTTCTGGCGACTGCAGCATGTGGACGCCGGCTTCAACGCGGCCGGCGTGGTGAAGGCGCAGTTCGAACTGCCCGGGTCGCGCTACCCCACAGACCGGCGCAACTGGCCCGACTACGTGGAGATCGCGCGATTCAACAGCGATCTCGTGCAGCGCGTGAGCACGATGCCCGGCGTGCAGGCGGTGGCGGTCGCCGGCGAACATCCGCTCGATGCCGGCTTCACGAACTCGTTCAGCATCGTCGGCCGCGAGGACGAATCGCGCAACTGGCCCGAGATCTCGGTCCGTCGCGTGTCACCCGGTTACTTCGATGTGGTGCGGCTGCCGGTTGCGACCGGTCGCACGTTCACCGATGGCGACGATGCGCGCGCGACCCCTGTCGCCGTCATCAACGAGATGGCCGCGCGGCTCTTCTTCGTCGATCGCAACCCCATCGGCCAGCAGCTCGCGTTCTGGGGCACGCCGCGGACGATCGTCGGCGTGGTGGGGGACGAACACTTCCACGGGCTCGCGAGCGCCGTCGCACCAGCGGTGTACGCGCCGCTGCTGCAGGTGCCATCGTCCGCCGAGGTGTTGCTGGCGCGCACGGATGGCTCCGTTGATATGCTGGCTGGTACGCTGCGCGCCGCCGTCCGCGAGACCGATCCGCAGCTTGCGGTGTTCGGACTCGAGCCGTTGAGCACGACCGTGTCCGACTCCATCGGGCAGGAGCGATTCACGATGCTGCTGCTCGCCGTATTTGCCGCGCTCGCGCTCGTACTGGCGGCGATCGGCATCCATGGCGTGCTGAGTTACACCGTGGCCCAGCGCCGGCACGAGATCGGCATCCGCATGGCACTCGGCGCGCCGGCATCGCGCGTGACGCGGCTCGTGATCGGCCAGGGCGCCCGGCTCGTCGGGATCGGCCTGCTGATCGGAGTCGCGCTGGCGCTGGCGACCACGCAGGTGATGCAGTCGCTGCTGTTCGGCGTCTCGGTGCGCGATATCACCGCGCTGCTGGCCGTGCTGCCCGTGCTGGCAATCGTCGGGCTCGTGGCGACATGGCTGCCGGCGCGACGCGCGGTGCGCACGGATCCGCTGTCGGCGCTGCGGCAGGAGTAGGACAGCCAGTCCCGCTCAGATCAAGCCGAATCGATAGATCACGGTCATCGAACTGTCGTAGATGACGTAGATCGCATCCGGATCCTCGTCCGCGGGTCCG
>DASSBZ010000008.1:0-6850 GCA_035698205.1 Gemmatimonadaceae bacterium
GGTGTGATGTCCACGAAAATCCACTCCCGGAAACACGACCGCCTGCCCTGGGGGGCAGGCGGCGGATGGCGTGTACGGCCTGCTGCTCGGTAGGTCGATTATACACGCTGGACGTTCGAGGCGTGCAGTCCCTTGGCACCACTGAGTACGTCGAATTCCACTTCCTGCCCCTCAGCGAGTGTTTTGAAACCCTCCATCGTGATTTCCGAGAAGTGGACGAAGACGTCCTCGCCGCTCTCCTGCTCAATGAAGCCGAAGCCCTTGGCGTCGTTGAACCACTTCACTTTACCTCTGGCCATGCACACTGCCTCCTGCAAGGTGAGCCGATCCCGCGGTTGCGGTACAAACCGCCTGGGTTTGCGCCGCCTATCTACGACGGACCGGCACGCTTGTCAAGAGAAGGCCATGCGCCACAAGGAGATAGGTTACTAAAGACGTGTAAACATATGATCCAGCGAGTAGTGTAATGTGCGCCAGATCACAATCTTACGTCACTTCCGACCGATCTCGCGACGCACCGTCGCCTCGAACTCCGACTCGCTCGACATCGTCATGCGCCAACGACCAAACCCCGACTGGTCCACGAACACCACGCGCAGGCGGTACGTCTGGTAGTCCCAGATCTGCGTGCGGCCCCGCTGGCTGAGGTCGTTCGTGTTGGGCTCGTACACCTGGTCCGGGCTGCCAAACGCCACGAAGACGCGCCCGCGGTCCGAGAGCCACCCCGCTTCGCCGGCCTCCCGGAACCGTGCATTGGCCTGCTGGATCCTGCCGAAGTAAGCGGCCAGCCCTTCATGCCGAGGCGTTTCCGGGTTGGGGTCGGTCGTGCGCAGAAACTCCGCCCAGACCTCTGCCTGCGTGTCCGGCCCCGCATCACGCAGTGTGGCCAGTCGCGTTGACGAGGTGAAGTAGCGCAGATACTGCAGCATCTGCTCGAAGCTCGCGACCGGCAATTCGTCGCCGAATGACACGAATATCGGCGTCTGCACCGTGTCGGCACGGCCGGCATGCATGACACTCAGCACCGACGCGCCGACGCCGATCTGGTTGACCGGCACCCGAACGACGGCGCTCGAGAGCGCACCGTGCGGAACGAGGGCGACGGTATCAGACCACCGCGTGACGCGTCGCCCCGCGTCGGTCACGACGGCAACGACCGGATCGCTGCCAGGTGCGCCATAGAGTTCGAGATAGATGGGCATCACCGAGTCCTGTCCGAACGTCACCGTGGCACGCGGCGTGGGCACGACGTGCGGCACCGAATCAATCGCGGTGCGAAGCGAGGCCTGGTAGAAGGGGATCGGAGAGCTCAACGAACCCGAATCGAGCCGTGGCACCGTCAACGTGGCTTCGACACCGCTGGCGCGATTCGCGGCATCATCGCGGAACTGCACGGTCAGCGCATGCACGCCTGGCGCCGTCGCGAACATGTGCTGAAAGAGAATGCTCTCGTCTGCCCGCGCCGTCTCGCGAAACGTGGCCACGCGTACCGCCTCCCGCGACTCGATGCGCTGCACCGGCTCGGAGCCGCGCTGCAGCATCACACTTGCCGAATAATCGGCGCGATACGCCTCACCCTCCCGCGCGAAGGCAAGCGACTGGTTGGAAAGGGATACGGTCAACAGCACCAGCGTCGAATCGGGGCGGCTCCCCGCCAGGAACGCGATGCTCCCCACGAACGGCAGGTCGCCACCTTCGGCGAGCAGCCCCATGCTCCGATAGAGCTGCACCGCCGTGGGTTGTACCGGCGCGCTTGTGGGAGATGGGACCGCGACGGGCGCTGTCGGTTCTCCCGCGGGCGCCGGCGCGCTGCCGCCACCGCTCGCGCAGGAAGCGGAAAACGCGACGAGCAGCAGCAGATTCGCCGGTCGATGGCGGTTCAACAACGACTTCCACATATGTGATCGCTCCCGCGTGGCCCGTTGAATCGGAATTCTACACCCGAACGTTGAAAACCGCCCTCGCTTGCTCCCGGAGCGCTGCGGAGTTAGGTTCGCCGCGTGTCGCGTGACTCTCTCGTGGGAACGACGTTGGCCGGCTACGCCATCCAGGACCTCGTCGGCGAGGGCGGAACGGCCGCAGTGTATCGCGCCGTACACCCCGAGCATGGCACCGTGGCGCTCAAGGTGCTGCGCGAGAAGCTTCGGCAGGATCGCACCGCGCTCGCGCGCTTCCTCCGCGAAGCCAGCTTCGGCACTCGCGTCCAGCACCCCAACGTCGTACGCACCATCGAGATAGGCGAGTCCCCGTTGGGCCTGCACTTCCTCGCCATCGAGTGGGCCGGCGGTGAAATTCTCGAGCGCTACGCCAAGCGGAATGCGCCGCTCCCCCGCGACGAAGTCGCCGACATCATCACGCAGATCGGTGACGCCGTCCACGCGGCGCACGAGGCGGGGATCATTCATCGTGATCTCAAGCCGGACAACGTGATGTACGATCCGGAGTCGCGGCAGGTCAAGTTGCTCGACTTCGGCATCGCCGCCGCGACGGATACCGCCGCCGATGAACGACTCACGCGCGCCGGCTTCTTCGTGGGCACGCTGATGTACGTCGCACCGGAATCGCTCTCCGGAGAACTCGTGACACCGGCCGCCGACCAGTACAGCCTGGCGACCATCGCCTATTTCCTGCTCACCGGCAGTCTGCCCTATCTCGCGAAGACACCGCGCGAGATGTTCACGCAGCTCCTGTCGCAGCCGGCCATCCCGCTCAACAAGGCGCGCCCCAACCTCACCTTCGGCGCCGCCGCCGAGGCCGTGATCATGCGCGGACTTTCCAAGCAGCCCGGCGAACGATTCCCCAACGTGCAATCGTTCTCGCGTGCCCTGCGCGACGCGCTCGCGCAGGACGACACCCCAGAAGCATCGGGGCTGCTCTCACGCATGAAGGGATTGTTCAGGAGTCGCTGAGGCAGCACCGGCCGGCGTCGATCGAAACCGCGGGAATCTCAGTCGCTGCGCGCGGGGGGGGCGCTTGCCGCGGGGAGCCACACGGTAAAGACCGAGCCACGCCCCTCTTCGCTCTCCAGCGTCAGGTCGCCTCCCATCAAACGCGCCAGTCGGCGTGAGATCGAGAGGCCCAGCCCCGTACCGCGATGGATCGAATCACCGCGCGGCCCGGCATTCACCTGTTCGAACTCATCGAACACGCGCTCCCAGTCCTTTCGTGGCACCCCGGCGCCGCTGTCGATCACCTGGAGCGTGACCCACGGCCCCTGATGCCGCCCCGCGCGCCCGGTCATGACATCGATCGACATGGGGCGCACGCGCTCCACCCGATCCAGCGCCGTGGCATCCGCAAGCCGCGCGCGCACGCTGATACCGCCCTTTTCGGTGAACTTCGCGGCGTTGCCCAGCAGGTTGACGAGAATCTGACGCAGGTGCGTCGGATCCACGCGCACCTTCGGCATCCCCGCCGCCACGGCGAGGGAGAAGCTCAATCCCTTGTCCGTCAGCAACGGCTCGATCTCGCTTGCCACCTCGAGCACGAACGGTCGAATCTCGATCGTCTCCGGATGTACCTCGAGGCGCCCCGCGGCCATCTTCGCCAGGTCGAGGATCTGGTCGACCAGATGCCGCAGATGGGTCGCCGACGCCTCGATCCGCTCGACCGGTCCGACCTGCCTCGGCGCGAGCTCCCCGTACACACCGTCGCGCAGCAGGTCCACGAAACCGACGATCGCGTTGAGCGGCGTGCGCAACTCGTGCGAGACGTTGGCGAGGAACTCGCTCTTCGCACGATTGGCGCGCAGCAGCTCCGTCGACAGGTGCTCGAGCTCGATCGACCGGTCGGTCATGCGCCTCACACGAGCGCGCGTCTGCACCAGCATGAATACGAGCGCCATGATCGCCGAGACCCCCGCGATCCAGATGGCCATGCGCCCCGATCGCGTACGTGGCATCCTGAGGATCTCGATGCGCCAGGGAACGCCGGTCGCCACCGCCAGTGACCGGCTGGCGATCGCCGCTCGGGCAGCGGACCCCGGTTCGTCCGGTACGGTCAGCACGGTGTCGTCGCCCGCGATCAGCCGCACCATCGTGGAATCGGCGCCCCCGCCCCCGCTACCGCCACCGGAAGTCGATCCACTCTGCAGCACGCTGTCGAGCCCCACATCCGTGACCAGGATCGCGGGAACGAGCCGGTGCGCCTCCGCGAACCCGATCACGGCGCCGCCCTCCGTCGCCGGCACACTGATCGGCTGCATGATCGCGATCACCGTCGAGTCGTCGGCGTGCAGGAGTCGCAACCGGCGGCTCCCATCCGCAGCCAGCCGCAACGGCCCGCTCGCGCCCGTGGCATCGTCCCCGTCAGTCCCGCTGCGGACCCAGACGGAGTCGCCGGCGATCACCAGCCACTCCCGCCGGCGCACGTCGACCAGCGCCACGGAGTCCAGCTCGAGCGGCGCGAGCAGCGAGTCGCTGAACAATGCGCGCGCACGCTGGGGTGCGAGCCGCACGCGTTCGATCCCGTCGAACATCCCGCGGAAGCGTTCGAGCCCCATCCGCTGATCGCGCAGGAATCCCTCGACGGCCACCGCATCCTCGAGCAGTACATGCCTCACCCGGCTGTCTTCCGCGCGCACGATCATGCGATCGGCGCGGATGAAGCCGACCACGATGGCGATCAGCACCGCCACGAACGCGATGGTCACGATCAGCATCCGCTCGCCCGCCCTGGGACCGGTGGGAGTGAACGCGGGCGGCGGCGAGGGCGGCGGTTGCGTCACGCCGGTGCAGTTCGGCGGGCGTGGGAGTGATATTGCATCATGGCCGTTGTCCCTGAAGGTCTACCTGCGATATCGACCACCATGCACGCACGAAACCAGCTTGTCCGGATGCTCGCAACGCGTTCCGCGCGGCGCGGCGATTTCACCCTGTCATCGGGGCGTCGTTCCACTCTGTACGTGGACGCCCGATTGACGACGATGAGCCCCGATGGATTGGCACTCATCGGCCCGTTGGCGCTCGAGACGATCAGGGCCGCGGCGTGGGCCGCGGACAGCGTGGGCGGCCTGACACTCGGCGCGGATCCTGTCTCATATGCTATCGCCTATGCGAGCGCCTCGACAGAGCAGCCGCTGCGCAGCTTCACCGTGCGCAAGGAGGCGAAGGTACACGGCACCGGTCAGTTGATCGAGGGGCCGTTCCGCACCGGGGATCGTGTCGTCGTGATCGAGGATGTGATCACCACGGGCGGTTCAGCGGCACGGGCGGTGGAAGCTGTCCGAGCCGCCGGCGCTCAGGTGAGCGGGGTGCTGGCCGTGGTGGATCGGGAGGAGGGTGGACGCGAGACGCTCGAAGCCGCCGGCCTTCCGGTGCTGGCGCTCGCAGGCGCGGCGGAGATCGTGGCGGCAATGGCGTGATGCCAGCGACCCGCGGTGGCCGGCTACGGGATGTGCTGTCGCGAGATCTCCGCCCCTGATCTCAGGCGGTCACTGCACGAGGGGCGGCACGTCGCCACCATTGGCCAGGTCGAGGCCTGCGAGACCGAATGGGTGAAAGGTGCGCAAAACGTTCAGGTGGGGCAGCACGAGCTCCTCCCTGAACCGGTCGAGCATGCGTCGCCCGTTGTACGACGTTCGGAAATCCGCGGCGGTGATGTCCAACTGGCCGCGGACGTGGCGCCCGAAGCTCTGCGGCGACGAGTAGTCGAGATGATTGGCGACGCTGGCGATGGACAGCCCCGGGTTCTCGAACAGCTCGGCGGCGCGCACCAGGCGCGCGAAGGCGAGGTAGCGCTTCGGCGCCGGCAGCCTGGCGCGAAAGAACCGGCTCATGATCGTACTGGGGAGCACGTCGAACAGATCGCAGAGCGCGCGGACGGTCGTCATCTCGCTCGGGGCGAGGAACAGCGCGTCGAAAAACGCGCGACACTGTGCGGGAGCCGCCGACAGATCCACCAGCAGCATGGCCAGTGCGACGCGACTGATTTTCGATGTCCGGTTCGTCGCGAGCAGGTCGCGCAGGCGTCGCCACCCCGCCGGCTCGCGGGCGTCCACAAGGGCCCCGACACCAGAGCGGCCGAGGTACAGCACAGCTTCCGCCGAATGCGCCGTGAGCGCCGTGAGCAGCGCCACCGCCGGCACGCGCGGAAACTCGCGGATCATCGTGGCAACCACCCGCGAATCGCGTGCGCCACACCGGGCGACAGACAGCACCACCGCCTCGGCGCGTTGTTCGCGCAGATCGCGCAGGGCCTCTTCGAACGACTCACGGTGCATGGTCTGGTAGATGCCTGTCCCCGCGGCATCCACCCCCGCGCGTTCGGCGGGCAGCAGCACGGTGGTGACCGGGGCCGGGAGCTGCGGTTGCTGGAATGGACGCAGATTTCGCATGACACGCCTCCGCCGAGGGTTGCGGCCCGCGAAGTTCGATGATTGCCCGGAGCCGCGAGGGGAGGATGCATCGGCTGGTCACAGCCGCGTCATTCCACCCCTGCCCGGCGATGCGTAGCTTTCACGGGAAGGGAATGATGCGAGTGACCTGACGGTCGCCGGCGTCCATGTGGCGCTGGAGGAAAGTCCGGGCTCCATGGACAGGTTGCCAGGTAACGCCTGGGCGGTGTCGTGGTCGCTGATCACGTTGCCGACGGACAGTGCCACAGAAAACAGACCGCCGACCGATTTCGATCGGTACGGCAAGGGTGAAAAGGTGGGGTAAGAGCCCACCGCGCGTGTGGTAACACACGTGGCACGGTAAACCCCAGCCGGAGCAAGGCCGAATAGGCGGCGAGGAACAGTCCTTTCCGATCAGGACGCCGCGGGTTGGCTGCACGAGGGTGCGAGTGATCGCACTCCCAGAGAAATGACCGTCCGAACGAAGGTCGTTCGACAGAACCCGGCTTACCGGTC
>DASSBZ010000009.1:0-25043 GCA_035698205.1 Gemmatimonadaceae bacterium
GAATGAAGGGGTGGCACCGGACATTCTGGTCGAGAACACGCCAAAGGAGGTCATCGCCGGCCACGACCCGCAGCTCGAGCGTGCGGTGGCGGAGGCGATGCGGCTGCTGAAGGAGCAGCCGGTCGATCGGGCAACGCGCGAACCTGCACCGCCCACATGGGGCAAGCGAGTGAAGCCACTGCCCCCCGGATAGTGGCACCCATCGTGCGCGGCGTGCCTCGTCCCTGACAAGGTGGCGCTGATGCATACCCTCGAACGAAGGCTCGAGCGAGCCCGGCAGGCATGGTTTTCGGAGATGCTCGACTCGGGGCAGAGCTCCGAAGTTGTCGCGCTGCCTGCCGGACCTCAGCTCGAGGAGCGACATCTCGCCCGTTGCCGCGTGCTGCCTCGCAGGGATCTCCTGATGAAGCAGCTTCGTCCGGGCGGCGTGGGCGCCGAGCTCGGCGTGTACAAGGGAGCATTCAGTCGCGTCATTCTCGAGGCCTGCCGACCATCCAGGCTGCACCTGATCGACATCGATCTGGCGACGTACGATGTCGCCACATCGTTCCAGGATGAAATCAAGGAAGGAACGGTCGTGCTGCACGAGGGCGAGTCGGCAGCGACGCTGCGGTCATTCCCGGAAGGCGGCTTCGACTTCATCTACATCGACGCGAATCATTCCTACAACAGCGTGAAGCAGGACATCGCTGCCGCCACGCCCCGTCTCAGGTCGGATGGGTTCCTGATCTTCAACGATTACACCTACTGGTCGCCGTGTGAGTGCATGAAATACGGTGTGATGCAGGCCGTGAACGAGTTGTGCCTGGAGGACAACTGGGAGATCCGCTATTTCGCACTCGAACCGTTCATGTACTGCGACGTGGCGTTGCAGCGAGCGCTCACGAGTGTCAGCTAACTGGCGTATCTGCCCTCAGTGATCTTCCACGAAGGACCGCAGGCGGTCGGCGGCCGCGTCCCACTGCGCAGAAATCCGGTCCAGATAGCGCCTGGCCTTCTCCAGGCGCTTCACCTCCAGCTCCCACACCCGTTCGCGGCCGCGGCGGGAGCTGCGCACCAGCCCCGCGCCATCCAGGGCGTGGAGGTGCCGCGTTATGGCCTGGCGCGTCACTCCCGTCCCGGCGCTGAGCCTGGTGATGGAGAGCGGTCCATCGGTGGACAGCCGCCCGACGAGATGGAGTCGAGTCGCATCGCCTAGGGCGGCGAACACCGGTGCGGCGTCGTCCGCCCTGAGCGCCGTCGCGCCCCGGCTACGCGACATGTCGTGCCACGTTGATGATCTGATGCGACCACCCGTCGCCATTCCCGCGGAACGCTTCCTCGCGGCGGCCCGGCGGGAGCCGGTCAAAACCGGACTCGACGATCGTGATGGCCGTTCCGCCGTCTGCCTCATCGAGCGTGAACTCCACGAGGGTGGTGGGCTCACCGGAGTAGTCCACCGACACGTCGATTGCGTTCGGGTGCCAGCGATACGCGAAGTACCGCTCGGGTTCAATCCGTTCGATGAGCATGCTCAGCGAGAGCTGGTCGAAGTCCGGATGGATGATCGTACCGCGAATGGTCCCGCCCTCGGCGAACTCGCCATCGAGCTTCACCCCGAACCAGGCACCGAACTCTTCCGCCGTCGAGATCGCGCGCCAGACTCGCGAGCGCGGCGCCCGCACCACCAGCCGTTTCTCGATCCGGTCGGTGCTCGACCGGTCCTGCACGTCGTGCTCGCTCATGATTCCGGCTCCCCCGGTTTCGGTCCGCCCGCATCTCGCGTCGGCAATATGCAACTTCAAGGTTGCATATCGTAACGCGTGGAAGCCCGACATGCAACCCAACCGTTGCATGTTCCCGTCCGGCCCCGCGTCACGGCCGGCGCTGTCACGCGGTCGGGGCAAGGCCTATCATACGCCGCTCAACCCCGGTGCCCGTTGACGCGCGGAAGCGCGCGATTCAACGAAACGCCGATGTCCGGTCGTAGATATCATATGATTCGCTCAACGATCGTTGCGCTCCTGCTCTTCCCGTCGGTGCTTGCCTGCCAGTCGGGAACGCCGCCACAGACGAGCCCGGCCACGCCGGCCGGCCATGGTGGGCATGCGATGCCCGGCATGTCCATGCCGGTGCACATCCCCGAAGACGCGATCTACACGGAAGCGGATGTGCATTTCATGCAGGGGATGATCGCGCACCACGCGCAGGCGGTGTACATGTCGCGCATGGCCGCCCGGCACGGCGCCACCCCTCGCGTGCTCCGGCTTGCCACGAAGATCGACCAGTCGCAGGTCGCCGAGATCCGGCTCATGCAGGGCTGGCTGGTCGCGAACAAGCAGTTCGCGCCCGATACCTCGTCCTGGCGCACGATGCACATGCCGGGGATGCTCACCGCGGAACAGTTGACGCAACTCGATGCGGCGCGCGGGACGGAGTTTGACCGGCAGTTCCTGGAGCTGATGATCCAGCACCATATGGGCGCGCTCAGCATGGTAGAGGATCTGTTCGATTCACCGCTGGCTGCCCAGGATGTGGACGTCTCGGTGTTTGCGAACGATGTCCACATGGTGCAGACCGCCGAGATCGGCGCCATGGAGAAGTTGCTGGCGGAGCTGCCCGACCAGTGATGCCGCAGTCGCACGCATTGTTCCCCGTTGCCGCAGGTTCGCCCCTTCACCGACACGACTCCCGGAGTCTCCTCTGATGGTCACCGCTCGAACCGTACGCGTGTCAGCCACCGCGCTCGCGCTCGCACTCTCCCTCCCGCTCGCCGCATCGGCGCTGCACGCGCAGACGTACCCGGCGGGTAACGATCCGCGCGACGGACTCAAGCCGGGCATGCTCGACGCGGGCACGGCAGCGAAGGGGATGCGGCTGGTCTCGTTCTCACCCAAGCCGGCCGAGTTCGATTCCGCCGCGGGGTTGACGTTCATCAACTCCGATCTCGCCTTCCGCGATCACTACGTCTACCAGGGCAACTTCTCCGGCTTCACGATCTGGGACGTGAAGAATCCCGCCAAGCCGGCGCTCGTCGCCACGGTGCCGTGCGTGACGTCGCAGGGTGACCCGTCGATCGTCGGCAACCTGCTGTTCATCTCCGCCGAGGGTGGCGGTAACCGGAACGACTGCGCCAAGGGTGGCGTGAAGGATCCCGCCGACCACATGACGGGCGTGCGGATCTACGACGTTTCCAACCCCGCGCAGCCGAAGCTCGTGAAGAACGTGCAGACGTGCAAAGGTTCGCACACGCACACGGTCGTTCCGAGCAAGACCGAGAAGGGTGTCGTCTACCTGTACGTCTCGGGGAACCAGGGCGCGCGCCCGGCCACGGAGCTGGCAGGGTGCAACAATGGCGATGATCCGGCGGATGAATCGAACTCGCTCTATCGCCTCGACGTCATCAAGGTGACGCTGGCGCATCCCGAGCAGGCGGAAGTGGTGACGGGTGCCCGCATCTTCACCGGGCTGTCTCCGGCTCCGCGGGCGGCGAGCCGTCCAAGCCGGGCCCGCCGCCCGGGCAACGATCGTCCGGCGCCGCCGCCCACCGGACCTCGCAACTGCCACGATGTGACCGCATACCCGGCGTACGACCTGCTCGCCGGTGCCTGTGCGAGCTACGGCCTGCTCGTCGACATCTCGAATCCGGAGCGCCCGGTGCGTCTCGATGCCCGGACGGACACGAACTTCTCGCTCTGGCACACGGCGGTGTTCAGCAACGATGGCTCCAAGGTGGTGTTCACCGATGAGTGGGGGGGCGGCACGTCGCCGAACTGCCAGAAGACGAACATGATGGAGATGGGCGGCAACACCACGCTCACCATCAGCGCCGACAGGAAGTTCACGCAGCACTCGTACTTCAAGATTCCGAGCGCGCAGACGGCCCAGGAGAACTGTGTGTCGCACAACGGCGGGCTCGTACCCGTGCCGGGGCGAGACATCATGGTGCAGGGGTGGTATCAGGGTGGTGTCGACGTGATCGATTTCACCGACCCCGACAACCCGTTCGAGATCGCGTACTTCGATCGCGGACCGGTCGACCCGCCGCCGCCGCCGGGTGATACGGCTGATGCCGCGGTGAGCCGCCGGCGTGGCACGATTGGCGGCTCCTGGGGAGCGTACTACTGGAACGGCTACATCTACTCCTCGGAGCTCGCTCGCGGATTCGACGTCCTCGAGCTGCTGCCGACCGATCAGCTCTCGGCCAACGAACTCGCGGCCGCAAAGCTCGTGCACATGACGGAGTACAATCCGCAGAGCCAGCCGAAGGTCGTCTGGCCGGCGGCGTTCCCGGTCGTCCGCTCGTACCTGGACCAGCTCGTGCGCAACCAGGGGCTCCCCGCCTCGCGTACGACGGCAATCTCGAACGCGCTGGCAGCGGCCGAGAAGCAGTCCGGTGCCGCGCGCGCCACGGCGCTGACGACGCTGGCTACGCAGGTCGACGCCGACGTGAATGGCGCGAAGGACGCCGCGCGTGTGCGTGCGATGTCGGCCGCCATCAAGGATCTGGCGGCGGCGTCGCGCTGAGCATGGTAGTGCAGCGCTGAACGGAAACGCCCACACGCTTGTCGTGTGGGCGTTTCTTGTGGGTGTCAGGTAAGGAGCTCGGCGATCGAGCAGGTGAAGCCGGGGAGCACCCCGCCACATCGGGCGCCCGAACCGTGTCAGGCGTCGAGGACAGCCTGAACCCGGTCTCCGAACTGCGCTGCTCTTGAGCGCCAAGGGCATACCGCGTCGTGCAGTCCTCCGCGACCCTCCGCGCGAACTCCGCGCCCCTCCGCGTGAGCCCGCCGCAGGCGGTCCCGCCGGGCCCTCGAAACCAGACCGCAGGCGGTCCCGCCGGGCCCTCGAAAGCAGACCGCAGGCGGACCTGCCCGGCCCCCGGCATTTGCCCCAGCAGGGCACCCCGGTATTCCCGGTTTCCCCTGCAGTCCCTTAATTCAACGGCATGCGCAACCTCCTGGAGTCTCGAGGCGGACACGGCCGTCGACGCACGACAACAAATCGACGAGCCGCGGTCATCGCCGCGTTTGTGCTCGGCTGTCTCACGCTCGCGCCGCCACACCCTGCACATGCGCAGACGATCCCCATCCGCGTCACGCTGCTCGGCACGGGTTCACCGATTCCGTCCATGGACCGCTTTGGTCCCGCCACGCTCGTGGAGGCTGGCGGCCAGCGGTTGCTCTTCGATGCGGGGCGCGGTGCCAGCCAGCGACTCTGGCAGTTGAAAGTTCCCCTCGGCGCGATCGATGCCCTGTTCCTCACGCACCTGCACTCCGATCACACCGTCGGCATCCCCGACATCTGGCTGACCAGTCGACTGCCGACGCCGTACGGCCAGCGCGATGCACCGCTGGAAGTGTGGGGCCCCGACGGCACGCGCGACATGATGTCAAACATGCACGAGGCGTATGCGTGGGACGTCCGCATTCGCAACGAGGCGGAAGGGATACCTGTGGCCGGCAGCAGCATCGTCGCCCACGACGTCGCCGAAGGCGTCATCTACGATCGCGACGGTGTGAAGGTGACGGCCTTCCTGGTGGATCACGGCGAAGCGCTGCGCCCTGCACTGGGGTATCGCGTCGATCACGCCGGACACTCGGTCGTGATCTCGGGCGACACACGACCCAGCGAGAATCTCGTTCGCCACGCGACCGGGACCGACCTGCTGGTGCATGAGATCGCCGCCGCCCGCCCGGAACTGCTGGCACGATCACCCAGCGCACCCGTCGCCCGCCGCATACTGGGTTGGCACACCTCGCCCGAGGAAGCCGCACGCGTGTTCTCGCAGGCGCAGCCAAAGCTCGCCGTCCTGACACACATCGTGCTGCTCACCACCGACCCGGCATTCCCACCGCCGTCGGCGGAGGATGTGATGACCAGGCTTGGCGCAGCCTGGAAGGGACGCTCGGTGCTCGGCGAGGATCTGATGCAAATCGAGATCGGCGATTCCGTCGTCGTGCATCGCGCGACGCCGCGCTGATGCCACCCGGCGAGACCCGGGAATGAGCGGCCTGCGCACGGACCCGCTGTTCATCCTCACCGTCCTCTCGCTGCTGATCGTGCTCTCGGAGCGGATCTGCGAGCGCACGCCGCTGCGCCACGTCGGGTCGGCCCTGATGGTCATCGTGTTCACGGCGATCGTGGCGAATCTCGGTATCATCCCCAGCTCGTCGACCGCGGATGCGCCGACGCCCATCTACGACATCATTTTTGCGTACGTCGCGCCGATCGCGATCTTCTGGCTCCTCCTGCAGGTGAACCTGCGCGAGGTGCTCAAGGCCGGCCTGCCGATGATCGCGATCTATCTCGTCGGCTCGCTCGGCACCATGATCGGTGTGATCGTTGCCATGCGCGTGGTGAACGGGGCAGAGCACTTCGGGCCGCTCTACCGCGCACTGGGTGGCATGTTCGCGGGCACGTATATCGGCGGCAGCGTCAACTTCAATGCGATTGCTCTGGAGTACGACGTGATGCGCAATGGCGCGCTCTACGGGGGCAGCGTCGCGGTTGACAACGTCGCGACGGCGCTGTGGATGATGGCGACCATCGCCGCCCCCCGTGTGCTGCTTCCGCTCTGGCGCCGACCGCGGCGGGCCGAGGGGCGCGCGGTACGGGCGGGGCCAATCACCAGCGTCGCCGCCGAAACGGAGACACTCGATCCCGGCCGGTTCGCACTCATGCTGGCGCTGGGAACCGGTGGCCTGTGGATCTCGAATGCGATCGCCGCGGTCCTCGCCGGACGCGGCATCAGTGTACCGTCCATCCTGATCATCACCACGCTGGCGCTGGTGCTCGCGCAGATTCCCGCAGTGGCCGCGTTGCCTGGCGCGCGACTCGCCGGGATGTATGCCGTCTACCTGTTCCTCGCCGTCATCGGCGCGTTCTGCGACATGCGCGTCATGGCGGGCCTCGGTACCGTCGGCATGATGCTGCTTGCGTTCGCCCTGCTCGTCGTTTTCGTGCACGGCACGATCATCTTCGCCACCGCGTGGCTGTTCCGGATCGATCTCGACGGGGCCGCGGTGGCTTCACAGGCCAACGTCGGTGGATCCACATCCGCGCTGGCCCTTGCCAAGAGTCTCGGCCGTGAGGATCTCATTCTGCCGGGTATTCTGCTCGGCGCGCTGGGCAACGCGATCGGGACATTCCTGGGTTTTGTCGTCATCCGCATGACGAGGTAGGTGTGCCATGATTCATCTCCGCGTCTGCTGCTGGTGTCTCGTCGTCGCCGCCGTCACTGTCAGCTTGACCCCGGCCCGCGCCCATCCACAGTCCCGCATCGAGATCGGCGATTCGTTCACCATCGAATCGAACGTCCTGCACGAGCAGCGCCGCATCAACGTCTACCTCCCTCCCGCATACTTCGCCGCGGACAGCGAGACTCGCCTGCCGGTCCTCTACATGCCGGACGGTGGAATGGCCGAGGACTTTCTGCACGTCGCCGGCCTCGTCCAGGTCTCCACGGGCAACAGCACCATGCGCCCGTTCATTCTCGTCGGCATCGAGAACACACAGCGCCGCCGTGACCTCACCGGTCCAACCGAGGTAGCCGACGACAGGAAGATCGCGCCGGCAGTCGGCGGCTCGGCCGCCTTCCGCGACTTCATTCGCACCGAACTCATGCCCGCGGTGAAGTCCCGTTATCGAACCACCGATGAAACCGCGATCATGGGGGAATCGCTCGCCGGCCTGTTCGTGGTCGAGACGTTCTTTCTCGAACCGGCGCTGTTCGATACGTACATCGCGTTCGATCCGAGCCTGTGGTGGAACGCGAACGAGCTCGTGAAGCGTGCGGCAGCCCGCCTGACGAGCGGCGCGTCAGGCGCTCGCACCCTGTATCTCGCGAGCAGTCGTGAGCCGGCGATCGCCGGACTCACGCAGGAGCTGGCGAGCACGCTCGAATCGAGCGCCCCCGCGGGGCTCAAGTGGTATTTCGAGGCGATGCCGGAGGAGACGCACGCCACCATCTATCATCCGGCCGCGCTGCGGGCGGTGCGCACACTCTTCGCGCCGGATTCCGCCGCGCACTGATCGTACCGGCGCGGCCAGGGGACCGTCGGCGCCGGACAGTGCCAGGCGCCGACGCTCCCTCACGCTCACATCCGCGGATTCGTCGCGCGAGGCGCCTTGCCGCAGTTGGCCGGCCAGTTCGCGGGCCACTCCCCCGGTGACCGATCGCGCGCGATGAACGTCGGATCCTCCGACGCCTCGTATACCAGCAGCGCCGCGAGGGTGGCGTTGTGCTTCAGGTCATCGAACACGACCTTGTCGTACGTGTCGCGGTTGGTGTGCCAGGTATACGTGCCATAGTTCCAGCCGAGCGCACCGAGTCCGAATGACGGCGTGCCGTAACAGGCGAACACGGCGCCATCGGTGCCGCCGGGATTGCCCGTGGGTCTGTCGTTGAAGCTCCACGAGACCACGTTGTCGCTCAGGCTGTCCGTATAGAACGCCGGCAGCTTCGAATACCAGGAGCGCAGGTGCGGCCCGATGTTGGTGAGCCCCGCAGCGCTGATCGAGAGGATGCGCCCCGTTCCGTTGTCCTGGTTGAACAGCGCCTGCAGCCCCTTCATGACCTCGGGGTGATCCTCGGCGAAGGCGCGTGAACCGTTGAGCCCCTGCTCCTCGCTGGCCCAGTGGCCCACCATGATCGTGCGCTTCGGGTTCGGGTACGAGAGCTTGAGGATGCGCATCGCCTCCATCGCCATCAACGTGCCGGTTCCGTTGTCCGTCGCGCCCGACGAACCGTCCCAGGAATCGAAGTGGGCCGACAGCATCACGTATTCGTCAGGCTTCTCCGTGCCCTTGATGACGCCGATCGTGTTGAACGCGGGGACCTCGCCGAGCAGCTCCGCGTCGAGGTCGAGCCGAACCATGGGTTGCTGGTCGTTCTCCGCGAGCCGGTACAGCAGCCCGTAGTCCTCGCAGGTAAGCGTGACCGCGGGGGCAGTCTTGTTGTACGTCTCGAACACCTCGATGACCCCCCAGCCGCCGCTGCCGGCCGATGCGTCAAACCCGAATCCGCCGCCGCCGCTCCGCGCCTTGCTCGCAGCCGGTCCGCCGCCGCGCATGCTCTGACCCGCGTTTGCCGCGCCGCCCCCGAAGCCGCGCCCGCGACCGCCGCCACCCGTGGCGAACGGATTCTCGAACCGGAGCTTCGTGCGCGACGAGATCATCCCGGCCACCCCCGCCTGCTCCAGCCGCAGGCCGAGCGACCCCGTACCGAGAGCGAGCGTGTGCCCCGTGCCGCGATACAGCTTCGTGCTGTCAGGGTCCACGGCCCAATCGCGCATGGTCTCCGCAACCAGGGTGTCCATGCGCGCCATCGACGCCGGGGTCGCGAACTGCACCCAGTCCTCCGATGGGCGGCAGGTGGGCCACGCCGGCGAGAGCAGCACGATCTTCCCCTTCGCCTGCGGCAGCCACCTCACGAATTCGGAGCTGTCGGCAAACTGCGGCAGCACGATCGCCTCGGCGGTAACCGGCGCACTCGTGCCGGGGCTCCATGCCAGCATCATCCCCTCGAGCGATCGCACACGCGGCTCGACGAGGTCGATGTGGGAGAGCCCGCGGCGCCATCCCCGCCAGGTGCCGTAGGGTTCACGACGCGTCTCGATCCCCCATGCGCGGTACTTGCTCATCACCCAGTCGCTCGCCGCCGTGATCCCCGGGCTCCCCGTGAGGCGAGGACCCACGGAATCGAGCAGCGCCTGGGCGAGGGGCTGCACCTGCGAGCTGTCCATGCCGACGCGGAAGATGCGGTCGGCCACCGGATCGCCGGTCTGCGCGGCGAGGGCACCGGGGATTGCGAGAGCGAGAAGCGCGCGACGGAATGACATGTCGGGACGGGGAAGCGAGGAAAGTGGAGTGAACGAAGTGTGGCTCGACGAATGTACGCCGAACGCCCGGAATTCGCTCACGATCTTGCGCGCGGGGGCGGAGCGTGAGTGATTGTGGCGCATGAGAGCCTCCGTGTTTGTCGGAGCCAGCCTCGACGGATTCATCGCCCGCGCCGACGGCTCCCTGGACTGGCTGCACGCGGCACCCGAGGGCGAACAGCCGGACCTCGGCTACGATGCGTTCATTGCATCGGTAGATGTGATCGTCCTGGGGCGGCACACCTATGAAACTGTGCTCGCCTTCGATTCCTGGCCGTATTCGAGACCCGTGGTCGTGCTCAGCTCGCGCGAACTCACTCCGGCACCGGCGGCGGCGGAGGTCGAGCATATGTCCAGGGCGCCCGCGGAGGTCCTGGCGGCACTTGCCGATCGCGGCTTCGAGCATGCCTACGTGGACGGCGGCATCACCATCCAGCGATTTCTGCGCGACGGGTTGATTCAACGCCTCACGATCACGCGCGTTCCAGTACTGATCGGCAGCGGGATCCCCCTCTTTGGTGAAACGTCGCGCGATGTTCGGCTGCGTCTCGTCGCATCCCGGTCGCTCGCCGGTGGAGCGGTCCAGTCCGAATACGACGTGATCGACTGACGGGGACCGCGACGTACATTCCGCGTTCCCACATCTCGGCGCATCCTGACCAAAGGCCGCGCCGCCGCGCGCCCTTCATGCCGCGGCAGACCCTCTACCTGCGAGAAGCACGATCATGACGACGGATGCCAGCGCCACCCACTACCGCTGGGATGACATGCCGAGAGAGCGTGTCACCGACGTGCTCAGCCGCCGGCTGATCACCGGCGACACGATGATGCTCGCCCACGTCTATCTCGATAAGGGCTGCATCGTCCCGAAGCATTCGCATCATAACGAGCAGCTCACCTATATCCTCGAGGGCGCGCTCAAGTTCTGGCTCGGGGAGAATCAGGACGAGGAGGTGATCGTCGCGGCCGGGGAGGTGCTGCACATTCCTGCCAACCTGCCGCACAAGGCGGAGGCGCTGGAAGACACCCTCGATGTCGACATCTTCTCCCCGCCGCGCGAAGACTGGCTCAACAAGACGGACGCCTACCTGCGGAGCGGGACGAAGTAGCCCCGGAGCATTTCAATGGATCTCGGAATTCGCGGTCGCGTTGCGCTGGTCTCCGCATCCAGTCGCGGCCTCGGCCGCGCGATCGCCACCGAGCTGGGTGCCGCCGGCGTGCGACTCGTGCTCTGCGCGCGCGACGAAGGCGCGCTCCAGCGCACCGCTGCCGATATCGTCCGGGAGACCGGTGCCGACGTCGACGCGATCCCCGCCGACCTCTCGAAGCGCGAGGATGTGCAGCGGTTGCTGCAGACCGTGCTCGAACGCCTGGAGCACGTCGACATTCTCGTCACGAACGCCGGCGGTCCGCCCTCGGGTCCGTTCGAATCGCTCGATGCGGATGCGTGGGACACGGCCTACCGCCTCACCCTGCAGAGTGCCGTCGAGCTCACGCGCGGACTCCTGCCGGAGATGAAGCGGCGGCGCTGGGGGCGTATCCTCAACGTCACCTCCATCACCGTGAAGCAGCCGGTGGAGAACCTGATGCTCTCCAACAGCCTGCGCGCGGCGGTGACGGGGTTCGCGCGCACACTGGCCAACGAGGTCGCGCCGTACGGGATCACGGTCAACAACCTGCTTCCGGGGTACACGGGCACCGACCGCGTCTTGCATCTGGCCGAGGCGACCAGCCGTCGCGACGGCGTCAGCATCGAAGAGGTCCAGTCGCGGATCGAATCGCAGATTCCGATGGGACGCATGGGCGAACCCGCCGAGTTCGCGGCGCTGGCGGCGTTCCTGGCATCGGAGCGCGCCAGCTATATCACCGCACAGAGCATCGCGGTGGACGGCGGCTGGATTCGCGGACTGTACTGACCCTGCCCCGTGCGCACCCGCCGCCGTACCGGCCGGTGGGTGCGCACGATCCCTGATCAGTGCACCAGCGTGGCCTGATGCGAGGTCGAGTCGATGAACTCCGCGATGTCGGCCTTGAGCTCCTTTGCCGACGACTGGTTCAGATACGCCATGTGGCCGCTCTCGTAGTATGTGAACTTGACGCGGTCACGATATGTCTGGTCGAAGCCGAGGTGGTTGAACTCGTACTCGGCGTTGGCGAACGGCGTTGCCATGTCGTAATAGCCGGCACCCACGAGCACGTGCAGATACGGATCCTTCGCCATGGCCTCGCGCAGCGACTCGATCTCATTGGGGTATCCGCCGAAGTTGCTGTAGTCCCAGCGGCCGGTGCGTCCGCCCATGTAGTACTGCAGGTTGCTCTCGTAATCGAGTTCGGTCTGCAGGTAGCGCATGAACCCCGACATGAATGCACCGGTGGGCGCCACATCCGATGGATCGTAGTCCTGTCGCGTGCTGGCGGCGTTGCCGTTGAGGCCGATCATCCGGCTGTCGTATCGCCCCACCGTCTGCCGCTGGTCGCGCAGCAGTTCGGTGCGATACGTGCCCGCATCGATGCGCAGGTTGGTGTTCATCGCGAACTGCGGTGAGACGCCGGTGAGTCGCGCGAGCTGATCGGCCACCGCCGTCCGTTCCGCCTGTGACAGCGCGTTGCCGCGCGCGAGCGCCGTGAAGTAGTCGCCGAACGCGTAGTCGCGCGAACGTTGCACCACCTGCTCGAGGCTCAACTGCTGCAGCTCGGCCGGCAGTTGCTTGTGATACCACGCGGTGGCGGTGTACGTGGGGAGGAAGGTGGCGTACGCGAGGTCGTTGTGGGCGCCCTGACGAATCCCCTGAAAGTCGAGCACGGTGCCGAGCAGCATGATGCCGTTGAGCTCGATCCCCTCACTGTCCTGCAGCTCGCTGGCGAGCCCGGCGGAGCGGAAGGTGCCGTAGCTCTCGCCGAACAGGTACTTGGGAGAGGCCCACCGATCGTACTTGTCCAGGTAGTTGCGGATGAACTCGGCGAACATCTCGATGTCGTTGCTCGCACCGGTGAACTCAGATGCGTTGATCCCCGGCGCCGGCCGTGAGTATCCCGTCATCATGGCGTCGACCTGCACGAGGTCGGTCACATCGAGCGGAGAGTTCGGGTTGTCCACCAGGTTGTACGGCGGCGCCGGCTGTGCGCCCCCGGGGCCCATCTCCGGATACCTCGGACTCATGATCCCCATGCTGAGCCAGATGGACGCCGAGCCCGGGCCGCCGTTGAAGAAGAACGTTACCGGCCGGTTCGCGGCGTTCTCGCCGTCGCGCGTGTAGGAGATGTAGAAGACCGAGGCGTTCGGCTTGCCGTCATCATCGCGCAGCACCATCGTGCCGGCGTTGGCCGTGTAGTCGATCTGGGTGCCACCGATCGTGACCGAGTGCTGCGTGGTGGACACCTTCTCCACCGCAGGCACGCCGGCCGAATCCGCACCGGCGTCCCCGCCTCCCGCAGCTCGCCCCCCCGGTCTGGTCGGTCGTTGCGCATCCAAAGTCCCGCTGGCAACGAGTGACACGGCGGCGACGAGCAGCAGCAGGCGTCCTTTCATGGTCCGATTCTCCTGTTTTTTGGGTTGCATGAGGCAGGGGCGTTCGACGATCCGGGCTCACGACCTGCACGCCCGACCCGCGCGACGGATCCGTCGGCGCGGTCTCGTGGGGCCCCATTGTGTATCGCGCAACGGGAGCCGAGCGTTGCAACCACGTAATCCGCCTCGGTACGTCTGGCGTCCCGCTCGGTCCGGTTCCACATTTGCATTCTATCAGATCCGGGCCGCGCCCTTCCGGGCGGCATGCCCGTGTTCGGCCGGTTCCGGGTGCCGGTCCGGTGCCGGCGACGCGTCAACGTGGACGCCTGCCCGCCACCCCCGTTCGCCGGTTGACGAGCGCGCTCGGCATTCACCTCCAACGCTGCGATGGCGGATCAAGTCGTTCAGAACTCGCTGGATAGCAGCGCGCCAGGCTGGCCCGCCGAGCTCGATGAGGAGTACGAATACCTCGGCGAGCTGGGACGCGGCGGCATGGCGGTGGTGTATCGTGCGCGCGAACGTGCGCTCGGTCGCGACGTCGCCATCAAGGTTGTCCGCCCGCGCTTTCACAGCGATGAGGAATCGGTCGCCCGCCTCGCCCGCGAGGCACGAACGGTCGCCAATCTCGAGCACGCGAACATCGTCTCGCTGCACGCGGTGAAGCGGCTGCACACCGGGCTCGCGCTCGTCATGCAGCTCGTGCCCGGACAGACGCTGAAGGCGGCGCTGGCCGACGGTCCGCTCTCCGTCGAGCGCGCGCAGCTCGTGCTGCAGGACATCGCGCGGGCCCTCGACTACGCGCACCGCCGCGGCGTGGTGCACCGCGACGTGAAGCCGGAGAACATCTTCCTCGACGACATCACCGGCCGTGCCCTGCTCTCCGACTTCGGCGTTGCTCGCTCGCTCACCGACAACACCGAGCTGACCGCGACCGGGACGGCGATCGGCACGCCCACGTACATGTCGCCGGAGCAGATCGACGGCGGTGCGCTCGATGGCCGGAGCGACGTCTATGCGCTGGGGATGGTGGGGTGGGAGATGCTCAGCGGCGAACACCCGTGGGCGGGGGAGAGCCTGTACCGGGTGATCTACCACCAGAAGCACAGCGCGCTCCCCGCGCTCGACGAGATCCGTCCCGACCTGCCCCCTCGCCTGCAGTTCCTGCTGGAGGGGATGATGCAGAAGCGTCCGGACCAGCGCGTCCCTGGCGCGGGGCGGTTGCTCACGCTGCTGTCGTCGCCCGACGAGCTGCCCGGGTTCCGCGAGTGGCAGCGAACGGTGAAGCGTCGACGCGGGCGTGGCGCCAGGGGGGGAGGGAAGGATCGCTCGACAGACGCACGGTCGGTGAGTGCCGGCGCGTCGACGGTGAAGTTCCGGCGCGACACCCCCGGCAAGGGCGGCGTCGCGGGCGCTCGTCCGGCGGGAGACGGAGAGAAGCGACAGACGCCGGTTCCGGCCATGCCAGTTGAGGAGGGATCGGGCACCACGCCGTGGGATCAGCTCGCGAGCGGTCGAATCGCGGTGCGTCGCTCGAACGGGAGCCGCGGGCTTGCAGTCGCTGCCGGCGCGCTTGTGCTGGTGGCGGCGCTCGTCGGTGGCTGGCTGCTGTTCCGTCCGGGGAGCCAGCCGCAGCCGACGGTCGTCGCGGGAGTCGGCCCGGTAGGAGATCGGCGCGGTATCGAGATCCCCGTAGTGCCGCCACCGGTGGCGGACAGCGCGGCGCGTATCGACTCCATGATCGCCCTGGGCGCCACCGAGGCATCCGTGCGCGCGGATTCCATCGCCGCGTCGAATGCCGCCCTGCCGCCATCAGCCGTGCGCGCGAGCGACAGCGTGCGCGACAGCGCCGTGCGGACTCCGGTCGTGGCCGCGGGCAACGAGCTCTCACGGGCGCGTGATGCTGCGCCGCCACCCGTCACCGTGCCGGTCGAGTCACGCCCGGCAACGCCACCGGTCGTCGCCCCTGCGCCGCCGAGTACCGCGCCATCGGTCGCGTTCAGCACCGATCGTGGATCGGTTGCCGCGGGGGCGCGTCATTCGTGCTCGCTCGACACCGACGGACGCGCCTCCTGCTGGGGGAACAACGAGTCCGGGCAGCTCGGCGATGGCGGCTTCCAGTCGCGCACCGTCGCTGCACCCGTGGCCGGCACGTTGTCCTTTGCATTTCTGGCCGCCGGCAACAGCCATACCTGTGCGGTCACGCGCGACGGCGAGGGCTATTGCTGGGGGGCGAACGGGAACGGGCAGCTTGGCGATGGCACGACCTCCGCGCGCTCGGCGCCGGTGCGTGTACGCGGCAGCGCGAACTTCCGGATCATCCGGACCGGGGGCCGTCACTCGTGCGGCCTCACGGTCGACGGTCGCGTGCAGTGCTGGGGGGACAATTCGCGCGGGCAGCTTGGCATCGGGTCCACCGCAAGCCGCACGGCCCCGTCGGCAGTGTCGTTAGGCATGCCGGCCGGTGCGGTGACCGCGGGGGAGCAGCACGCCTGTGCCATCACCACCGACGGCAACGCCTGGTGCTGGGGGCGCAACGACAACGGGCAGCTCGGCGATGGCTCCACCACCGACCGGCAGTCGCCCGTGCAGGTGGCCGGCAACCACCGCTTCATCAGCATCGCGGCGGGCGGCTTTCACACCTGTGCCGTCGCCACCGACCAGCATGTGTACTGCTGGGGGCGGAACCGGTGGGGGCAGCTCGGCACCGGCGGCGTGCTGGATGCCAGGGTGCCGCAACGCGTGGATGTGGGCACCGCGTTCGTGACCGTATCAGCCGGGCTCGGGCATACCTGCGCCCGCGCTCGCGACGGCCGCGGGTGGTGCTGGGGGCGCAACGCCTACGGGCAGCTCGGCGACGGCACCGTGACCGATCGTGCCGCGCCGACCCCCGTTCGCGGCGTTGGCGCGTTCTCTGCCTTGAACGCCACGGGCTCGCACACGTGCGGCGAATCCGGGGGGGACGTCTACTGCTGGGGCTGGAACGTGGACGGACAGCTCGGTGTCGGCAATCGTGAAAGCGTCAGCACCCCGTCCCGCATTGCAGGAGGCGATCGTTAGGTGACGTACCGTACCCGCGCCGTACTTCCCTGGCTGTTCGCCATGACCGGGCTCCTGCTGGCATCGTGCAGCGAGGTGCTGTCGACCGACGACTCCAGCGTCGATCGCGTGAGCGTGAATCCGGCCTCGGTCGATCTCACCGTCGGCGAGACGCGCACGATCACGGCGCAGGCGTTCGACGATGCCGGGCAGCGGCTGGTGGACCGGCAACTGTTCTGGTCCACGCAGAACGCGGCGGTGGCGACGGTGTCGCAGTCGGGGGTGATCACCGGCGTGGCATCGGGGAACACCCAGGTTGCGGCGAGCACGGGCGGCAAGTCGGCGGTGGTCGCGGTGTCGGTGGCGGCGCGCCCCGTCACGCTGGTGCGGGTCACGCCGTCCACGGCGTCGGTGCAGACCGGTCGCACCGTCACGCTGGCCGCCGAAGGGCTCGACGCATCGGGTGCGGCGGTGCCGGGGCGTCAGGTGACATGGTCGACCGGGCGGCCGTCGGTGGCCACGGTGTCCACCGCGGGGGTGGTGACGGGCGTCAGCTCGGGGCAGGCGACGATCACCGCCACGATCGACGGCATCGAGGGGACGTCGGTCGTTTCCGTCACCGCGGTTCCGGCGGCGTCGGTGTCGATCGCGCCCAACTCGGGATCGGTGGTGCAGGGGGGCGCGCTGCAGCTCTCGGCCACGGTGCGCGACGCGCAGGGGAACACGCTCGCGGGGCGCCCGGTCACCTGGTCGTCGAGCGACGAGAGCGTCGCCAGCGTGTCGTCGAGCGGCCGCGTCGTCGGGATCGCGGAGGGTTCGTTCACGATCACCGCACGCTCGGACGCGGCCAGCGGCACCGGAGCATATACCGTCACGCGGATCCCGGTGGGGCGCGTGACGGTGAGCCCTGTGACCGCGAGCATCGCCGTGGGGCAGGTGCAGCCGCTGACCGTGAGCCTGTTCGCCGCGGATCAGGTGACGCCGCTGCCGGTGAGTGGGCGGACAATCGCGTGGACGTCGTCGCAGCCATCGGTGGCCACGGTGAGTGCGTCCGGTTCGGTGACCGGTGTGGCCACCGGGTCGGCGACAATCACCGCCGCGGTGGAGGGGAAGAGCGGCACGTCGACGGTGACGGTGACGGCGGTGCCGATCGCATCGATCACGATCGCGCCCACCACCGCGAGTGTGGTGGAGGGGGCCACGACGACGCTCGTGGCCACGGCGCGGGATGCGAACAACAACGTGCTGGCGGGGCGCACGTTCTTCTGGAGCTCGAGCAATGCCGCGCAGTTGAGCGTGTCCCAGTCGGGGGTGGTGACGGCGGCGGTGGGGAGCGCGGGGGCGACGGCGACGATCAACGCATCGGCGCCGGGGGGTGGTGCCGGCGGGTCGACGCCGTCGGCGTCGGCGAACGTCGACGCGACCTTTGCGCCTGTGGCGTCGGTGTCGCTGGCGCCGACCTCGGCGAACATCACCGTCGGCGGTACAGCGACGCTCACGCCGACGTTGCGCGCCGCGAACAACCAGGTGCTCGGCGCGACCGGGCGCACGATCACGTGGAAGAGCCTCAACAGCGCGGTCGCGACCGTGAGTGCGAGCGGTGTGGTGACGGGGGTGAGCCAGGGTTCGGCGGTGATCGAGGTGAGTGCGTCGTCGCCGGGGCAGGGCACACCGGCGAAGGGCACGGCGACGGTGACCGTGTCGAGCGTGCCGGTGGCGTCGGTGACGGTGACGCCGAGCGCACTGCCGGTGTATGTCGGCTACACGCGAACGTTCACGGCAGTCACGAAGGATGCAAACGGCAACGTGCTGCAGGGCCGTGCCGTGCAGTGGGGATCGTCGGACAACCTTACGGCCACGGTGGGTTTCAACTCGGGCGACGTTACGGGCGTGAAATCCGGGCCGGTAACCGTCGAGGCGACCAGCGAAGGGGTGAAGGGCAGCGCGAGCATCACCGTCGGCTTCGTCCCGATCGCGTCGGTGGTCGTGACGCCGGCTACGGCGACGCTCGACCTGACCACGGCGCAAACGCAGCAGCTCGCTGCGTCGCCGCGCGACGGCAATGGTCAGGCAGTAACGGGTGCGGCGTTAGGCCCCCGGTCAACGACATGGGACTCGGACAATAAGCCTGTGGCCACGGTTTCTGGCACCGGGCTGGTGACTCCTGCGGGAGTCGGCAGCGCCACGATCTCCGCGACGATCGATGGCGTTCAAGGCACCAGCGACATCACCGTTACGCAATCGGTCGGTTCGGTGGTGTTCACCGCGGCCGCGGGCGATTCGCTGCTCCTGCCCGCCGGGAACCTCACGCGAACCGTGACGGTGTTCGACGGCGGCGGCCTGCCGTTGAGCGGTCGCACGGTGACGTTTTCGGCGGGGCCGTCAGGGCTGGTGGACATTACACCTGCATCCGGGACCACTAATGCGAGCGGGCAGGTCACGATCACGGTCACGCGCAGCGGTGCCGCGTCGGGTACGGCAACCCTTACCGCGACGTCCGGCACAAAGTCGGATCAGGTGAACGTGCGCGTACTCGCGGCCGTGACGTCGATCGCGCTCGCACCCGCCGCCGATTCGCTCTTCGCGGGCGGGTCGATCGACTTCACCGCCACTGCGTTCGGTGGAACCGTGCCGCTTGTGGGGCGAAAGCTCAACATCTCGTCCGGAAACACGGGCGCGGCCGTGGTTGCGCCTGCATTTTTCAACACGGATGTCGCCGGGAACGTCGCCTTCACTCTGACCAGCGTGAACCCCGGCTCGACGAAGTTGACCGTCTGGTCCATGACTGAGCTTGATAGCGTCAGCCGTGTCATGCGCGTGCTCGCGCCCGCGACAAGCGTCGTTGTGTCTCCTTCGTCGGTTGCCATGGTTCAGGACGATGCGCAGAGCTTCACCGCAGATGTCCGAAGCGGACCACCGACGAAGAGTGAAACAGGTCGCGCCGTCACTTGGGCGACCTCGAATCCGGCGAAGCTCAGTATCGACCAGACCGGAGCCGCGGTGGCGCTCGATTCCGGCACCGTAACCGTGACCGCGACGGCACTCAACGATGTCGGTGTGGCCGATGACGTATCTGACGCTGCTACCGTGACAATCACGCTGGCGCCCATCGCGACGGTGACCATCACGCCGTCGCCCATTCATGCGCTGCTCACGCCGGTACCTGTGGTTGTTCAAGCTCAGATTGTCGGTGGCGTGGCCGCACGCGGTCGTGCTTGCACGCTCAAGTCGCTCAACACCGCTGTCGCTGCGATCTCGCCAGCGACTGCGACCACCGACCTGAACGGCGAGATTGCGGCGACCGTGACGCCGAGCTTCCTCGGCAACACCACGATCGAGGTAAAATGCGAACTCGTCACCGCCAGCGCTCCGGTGTCGGTCCCATGACCACCTGTTGCGTTTCGCGAGCATGAACCGCAGACCATTGCCGTCGACCCTCACGACGGCCGTCGCGGTCCTCGCCGCGCTCGTCCTGCTCCCCCACACCGCACCGGCGCAGGGCTTCCCCATCAAGTCCTCGCTGGCCGCGGCCGGCGTCACCGGCTGCTCGGCGTTCGCCGTTGATGCGCCAGCGCCGGTATCATCGTCCGGCGCCAGCACCGACGCCGAGGCGCAGCAACTGATCTCCGACGCCGAGACCGCGGCGCTGCAGGGCGAGCACGTCGCCGCGCGCGACGCCTTCACCCGCGCCGCCGCGCTCCAGCCGGGGAATGCACGACTGGCCTACTACCTGGGGCGCGAGCACGAGGCGCTGGACGAGAACACGAACGCGGTGCGGCAGTACTGCCGCTACCTGCAGCTCGCCCCCGATGCCAGCGACGCCGATGAAGTGCGCGGGCGTGTGGTGCGCCTCACACCTGCCAGCGAGCTGGCGCGCCTGGAGGAGGCACGATCGAACTTCCAGACCGGGGTCGCGCTCCTGCGGCGGCGCCAGTACGAGGCGGCCGACTCGGTGTTCGGCTTCGTGGCGGGGCGGCTGCCGGCGGCGCCGGAGCCGTACTTCAACCGTGCGCTGGCGCGGGCCGCGCGCGGCGAGCGCGCCATCGCGATGCAGGATTTCGAGAAGTACCTCGAACTCTCGCCTGAGGCACTCGACCGGCTTCGGCTGCGCGATGCCATATCGCAACTGCCGGATCGCGTCTACAGCCCCGGCCGCGCCTTCGGGTCGGGGCTGCTGGTGCCGGGGCTCGGCCAGATGTCCACCGGGCGCCCCCTGCTCGGCGTTGTCTCGTTAGGCGCCGTGGGCGGGGCGGTGGCGCTCGCGCTGCGCTCGCAGGACGAGACCACCGAGCAGCGGTTCACCGACCCGTTCGGGCAGCCGTACACCGACTCGATCACGACGACCAGCCGCCCGCAGCTCACCGTGGGGCTGGCCGCCGCCGGCGCCATCTGGCTCGGCGCCGCGCTCGAGTCGATCTTCTACGCCCGTCGCTCGCGCGCGCGCGCCGAGTCGATCATCGCGCGCGATCCGGCGCCCCGCGTCAGCCTCGAGCTGTCACCACTCCGCGGCGGCAGGATGGCCATCGGGCTGCGCCTGCGCTAGCACCGGGTACCGCACCGGTCGTCTGACATCGACTGCGCCGGTCCTGCATCCCGGTGGCCGGCTCTCCATCACTCCGGCCTGTGCCAGCGCCGTCTGTCGCGGCTCAGTCGATGGTGAGCGTGTCCGTGTATTCGCGATCGGGGAAGCCGGGCACGGAGTGGACCACGAGCAGCGGGTGTTCGCCCCGCCCCGCGTTGCGGAAGACGGCCGTGTAGCGAAGCCCCCCTGCGCTCTGGTCGCAATTCGTCGCGCTGCTTGAGTTCGCGGTCACGCGCAGCGTCAGCGACGCGCCGTTGCGAATGAAGTTCGAGGCCAGGTTGTAACAGAGCGTCGGGGTCGTGAGCTGACCCAGGATGTTGACGTCGCCCGCGAACGCCGCGGCGTCCATCGCGTCGCGCGCCTCGGCAGCGTTCTCCACCACCGACCATGCGAACTCGTTCGATGGCGACGGTCCGGTGGAGAGATCGCATCCGACGACGGCGAGCAGGGCGAGCGCCGCGGTCACGGTGAAGCGCACGGAAAGGTTCATGGTCATCGCGGTTGGGCCCTCGTGAATTGCGGCGATCGCGAGTCGATCACGCACGATCGCACGCGGATGCGCTGCATGCGGTGAACGCTTGCCAATGAAAAAAACGACTGTTGTTCACGCCTTTGGAGAATGGACATGCAGCATCCACATTGACAACTACCAACGCGTGATGAGCCGCGAACAGACGTGATGAAACGTTAATTCATGGTGACTTGACGTAAGCTTGACAATGCACGAGGTTGACCGCCATTGCCGTCATGCGGGCCGTTCCGTACTCTGGCAACGTTCTGCTTCGAGAGCCACCAGGTTGTTGCGCATCGTGATGTCCGCGGTGTGGACATCGCCGGCCAATCATCAACAGTCGCGCCGAAACTCCAGGGTGTTCGCCGCCGATTCGCGATCCCCTTCTGATCATTTTCAGTGGTCACGCCGGCAACCATACATCGGTGCCGGTATCACGACAAGCGAGCATCTGTTGCCGTCGTTCCACCGGCACGCCTTGGAACGGCAGTTGTGAATCTGGCGTGCCTTCACTCACCAGGAGGCGATATGCGGCGAAGACTGCTGTTCGCGCTGGCCACCGGAGTTCTGCTGGCACCCGCCAGCCTGTTCGCGCAGTCCGTCATACTGACGGGCGTCGTGCGCAGCGATGCGCAGGCAATCATCCCCGGTGCGCTCGTGACCATCCCGGCGCTCAACCTGTCGCAGGTCACGAATGACCTCGCGCAGTACCGCCTCGTGATCCCCGACGCGCAGGTCGGGCAGGCGGTCGTGGTCCAGGTGCGATCCATCGGCTTCGCCAGCGCCGAAGCGACCGTCACCCTGCGCGCCGGCACCAACACGCGCAACTTCACGCTCGTCACGCGCGCCATCCGGCTCGACCAGGTGGTCGTGAGCGGTACGGCGGGACGACAGGAGGTGCGAGCGCAGGGCGCGGTCGTCGCGCACATCGACGCCGAGAAGATCGTTGAAACGGCCCCTGTGACGTCGGTTGCGAACCTGCTCCAGTCGCGGACCCCGGGGCTCGTGATGCGCAACGAATCCGGCACCAGCGGCACCTACTCCACCATCCGCATCCGCGGCGCATCGTCGATCACGCTGTCCAACGACCCGCTCATCTTCATCGACGGTATCCGCGTCGATGGCGGGGCGCAGCAGATCTACGGCCTCGGCGGGCAGGCCGGGAGCCGTCTCAACGACATCAACGTGAACGACATCGAGAGCATCGAGGTCATCAAGGGGCCGGCCGCCGCCACGCTCTACGGCTCCGATGCCGTGGCCGGGGTGATCAACATCATCACGAAGAAGGGGCGCACCGGCGCCGGCTTCGTGCAGACGTTCAACGTGGAGTACGGTGAGTCGGACGCGAACTTCACGCAGCCGGCCAACTGGGGCGAGTGCAATTCGCGAGCGCTGTCCCGCCCCACCACCTATCCCGCCTGTGTCGGGCTGACCGAAGGGACGATTCTCAGCGACCGGCCGCTCGAGCGCGATGCGGCCTTCGGTAACGGCACCTACAAGAACGCGAACTACAGCCTGAGCGGCGGCGGGCAGAACTACAGCGCCTTCCTCTCCCTCGGCTGGAATCGTGATGAAGGCACGGTGCCGAACAACCTGTACGGGCAGATGAACGGGCGCGGCAGCTTCAACTACGAGGTCCGCCCCAACCTGCGCATGGACTTCCAGATGGCGATGATCCGCGTGCAGACGGATCTGCCCAACAACGACAACAACATCTACGGGTACCTGGGCGGCGGCATGCTCGGCGACCCGCGCACGATCGGCGCCCGCAAGGACGGCTGGTACGCCCAGCGACAGACGGAGGCGACCAACTCCATCGAGAACACGGACAAGTCCACGCGCTTCCAGCCGCGCCTGTCGGTGAACTATCAGCCGTGGGGGTGGTTCAGGAACCAGGTCACGTTCGGCGCCGACCTGGCGCGCACGGAGGCGATGAACTTCTGGGCGAAGAACGACGAGGGGTGGTGGGACAACGGGCCGCAGAACACCGGTCAGGTTGGCGAAGCCCGACGGATCGAAGACCACCTGACGTTCAAGTATCTTGGCGTCATCAACAGGAACCTCTCGAGCTCGCTGCGGGCCGACCTGTCCCTGGGTGCCGAACTGCTTGCTGATCGCTCCGACCTCACCAACGTGACGGGGCAGGGGCTCGTGAACAACGATGTGCGCAGCGTGAATGCGGCGTCCATCCTGCTCAACGGCGGCCAGAGCAGCTCCGAGGAACGACAGGTCGGATTCCTCGCCCAGATGGATCTCTCCTGGCGCGAGCGCGTGTATCTGGCGTTCGGCACACGTCGCGACGAGTCGTCGTCGTTCGGCGCCGATACCAAGCCGTTCTACTCCCCCTCGGTCAAGCTCAGCTACATCATCTCGGATGAGGATTACTTCCGGAATGCCTTCGACTTCCTCCCCGACGGCGTCATCAGCCAGTTGAAGGTGCGAGGCGCGTGGGGAGTGAGCGGCCGCCAGCCGTCCAGTGGCGCCCGGTCCACGTATAATCCGGCCACAAATCTCGTCGGCCCGGGTGACCTGGCAGTCGGGGTCCGGCCGAACGACACCGGCAATTCCGAGATTCGCGCCGAGAAGAGCCGGGAGTACGAGTTCGGTATCGACGCGGGCCTGCTGAACGACCGGCTCGGACTCGAGGCCACGTACTTCAACAAGACGGGTATCGACCAGATCCTCGAGCTGCCGGTTCCCGGTTCGCTCGGGGCCGAAGGGCCACGCGTGAACATCGGCTCGCTGCGCAACTCCGGTTTCGAGCTCGCCGCGAATGCCCGCATCCTCACGATGGACAACGTCGCGTTCGAGCTGCGCGGCTCGCTGGCCACGCTCAAGAACGAACTGCTCGATCTGGGCGGCGTCCCCGAATCTGCCACGCGCAAGGTCGGCTTCCCGCTCAACGGCGAGTGGGACCACAAGATCCTGAAGGTCGATCCGGTCAACAACGTCGTGACCGTCACCAATGAGCGCGAGTTCATCGGGAACGGTTCGAACTATCCTGGGTGGGACACCGCGATTTCGGGTTCGCTGACGCTGTTCAAGAACCTTTCGTTCTATGCGCAGATCGATGGGCGCGGCGATCGGTATCTCTCCGACGGCACCAGCGAGTTCCGTGACCGGCAGTTCGGCATCGGCGAAGTGTCCGTCAAGGGCGCCGCCGCGTACGGCACGAACCCCGACGGCACGCCGACCGCGGAGGCCATCGATCAGTACATGCGGCGCTTCGGCCCGTTCGTCAACGAGGATGGTGATCCCGTCAGTCGTGGCAACGTCGAAGGCGCATACCTGCAGGACGGCACCTTCTTCCGGCTCCGCGAGGCGTCGGTGTTCTACAACGTGCCGCGGGAGTTCGCCCGCAAGTATGCAAAGGCGTCGTCGCTTTCGGTCGGTCTGACGATGAAAAACCTCCACACGTGGACCGACTTCACCGGGCTCGATCCGGAGTCGGATCAGTTCCTGACCGTGCCCGCCGACCGCCGCTGGACGATGCGCGTCCAGGTCACCTTCTGAGAGAGACCAATCATGACCATGAAGATCAGAAGG
>DASSBZ010000010.1:0-20979 GCA_035698205.1 Gemmatimonadaceae bacterium
GAGGGAATGGCGGGAATGCCCCGCCGTGATGCGACGCACGCCGTCCTCGATCGCGAACGCGACCGCGCCGAGCGCATGCTGAACCGCGCGCGCGGTGTGGTGCTGCTGCTGCTCGCGCTCTCGGCGCTGGCCTATGCGCCGAGCCTCACGCCGGCGCTCAATCGCATGAATGTCGTGGTCCTGCTGCCGATGCTGGCGTGGACGTTCGCGCAGAACCGGATGTTCTACCGCCGGCCGCGACTGCCCGAGTGGCTGGGCGTCGTGAACCCCATCGCGGACATTGCCGCGGTGACGGCGATCCTGGGCGCGTACGCGGTGGCGAACTCCGCCCAGTTGGCGCTCAAGACCCCGATCTTCCTCGCGTACTTCGTGATCCTGGCATCCCTGCCGGTGGCGGCATCGACACGCAAGGCGGCGCTGGTCGCGTCGCTCGCGTTCGCTGCCTATGCGGGGCTGGTGACCGCGTTCGTGTTCGGCGGGCATGTGCAGACCGTGTTGAATCCCGTGACTGCGAGCACTGCGGCCGCCATTTCCCCGCTCGACGAGGGCGCCAAGCTGCTGCTGCTCGCGATCGCCGGCGGCGTCGCTACCTACGCGACGCGATGGCAGGAGAAGCTGGCCATGCGTGTCACGCGCGCGGCCGATGAACGCGAACAGCTCGAAGCGCGACTGGCCCGGGCACAGTTGCAGAGCCTGCGCCTCCAGTTGCAGCCGCACTTTCTCTTCAACACACTGAACACCATCACCGCGCTCATCACCGCACAGCCGCGCACCGCCGAACGCGTGGTGTCGGGGCTGAGCGAGCTGCTGCGCATGTCGTTGAGCGATGCCGGTGCGCAGGAAGTCACGCTCGAACGCGAGCTGGAGATGCTCGAACACTATGTAGCGATACAGCGGGTACGGTTCGCCGATCGGCTCACGGTTCGCTTCGATGTCGCACCAGGGGTGCGCGAGGCCATGGTTCCGAACCTCGTGTTGCAGCCGCTGGTGGAGAACGCCATCCGGCACGGCATCGCCCCCCGCGCGCGCCAGGGGCACGTGGTGGTGACCGCGAATCGACGCGACGACGTGCTGGTGTTGCGCGTGGAGGATGACGGGGTGGGAGAGGATCCCGGAGCGCCTCACCCGGATGGCGTTGGACTCGGCAACACGCGCGCCCGGCTGTGGACGCTGTACGGCGATGCGCACCGGTTCGAGGCGCGCGGACTCTCACATGGTTCGGGCGGCGGCATGGTCACGCGTGGCGGATTCGCGGTGGATATCGAGCTGCCGTTCCGCGAAGCGGGTGCAACCGCGGGGGTGATCGCATGACCATCGACACGCGGGAACAGCTTTCCACGCCGTTGCGCGTGCTGCTGGTGGACGACGAACCACCGGCGCGCTCGCACCTTCGCGCGCTGCTCGCCGAGCGCGACGACGTGGTGGTGGCGGGTGAGTGTGGCGACGGAGTGAGTGCGGTGGCCGCGATTCTCGAGATGCGCCCCGACCTGGTGCTGCTCGACATCCAGATGCCCGAGCTGGGCGGGCTGGAGGTGGTGCGCGAGGTCGGCGTGAAGAACATGCCGACGGTCGTCTTCGTCACCGCGCACGACGCGCACGCGCTGGCGGCGTTCGAGCTGAACGCACTGGATTACATCCTGAAGCCGGTCGATCGTGAACGATTCACGCGGGCACTGGATCGCGTGGTCGCGGCGCGCGGCATCGCGAGCGCGCCGGATCGTGCGGCGTTGCAGGCATTGATGGACTCGATGGACGCGCTGCGCGCCGAGCGCGAGACGCCGGACCGGCTGGCGATCAGGACCGACGGCCGCGTGGCGTTCATCCGCATAGCCGACATCGACTGGGCCGAGTCGGATGGCGACATGGTGCGACTGCACATCGGGCGCGCCGTGGTTCCGCATCGCACCACGATGGCGAGGCTGGAGGATCGGCTGACGAGCGCCGGGGGGGCGGGCGCCGCGGGGCGCTTCCTGCGGATCCGTCGTTCGACGATCGTGAACGTCGAGCGCATCCGTGAGATCCAGCCCTGGTTCCAGGGCGATTTCGTGGTGCTGCTCGCCGACGGAACGCGCCTGCACTCGGGAAAGCGGTACCGGGACGTGGTACGCGATCTCATCCAGCGGCATTCGTGACCTGACGTGCCGGGGGCGTCGCAGATGAACGATTCTGACGTCCCGTGTCGCCCCTTGGTGGGCTCGGACGCGTGTTTCGACGTACGAATCGTGCCCTTCGTCTGACCGGCATGGCGTGATCGGCACGTGTCCGCGATGGTTGAGCAGGTATCTGACAACCATCGGAGGGCAGGATGACGACATTGCGTCTGACGTGTCTGGCGGTGCTGGCGGCTGGCGTGGCGGGGTGTGGAGGAGGCGGGGGCGGGGGGACGACCGACCCACCCCCCGGCGGCGGGCAGGTGTTCACGAGCGTCGAGATCGCGCCCAGCACGACCTCGATGACACAGGGCCAGACACAGACGTTCACGGCGACGCCGTTGAACCAGAGCGGCGGCACGTTCGCCGGCACAGCCACGCGGGCATGGACGAGCGACCAGCCGACGATCGCATCGGTCGACGGGACGAGCGGGCTCGTGACCGCGCTGACCCCCGGCACGGCGCACATCGCGGCGGACGTCACGATCGGAACGGTGACGAAGCGCGGGACCGCCACGGTGGAGATCATACCGGCGGGAACCGCACCGGCTCAGGCGACGGTAACGGCGACGACCGGACAGGTGTTCCAGCCGACGCCGCAGCGGCTCGCGCGCGGCGGTACGATCACGTTCCTGTTCCAGTCGCTCGCGCACACGGTCGTGTTCACGACATCGGGTGCGCCCGCTGACATCGGGACGTCGGCGAACGTGTCAGTGGATCGCACGTTCAACACGGCGGGAACGTATGAGTATCACTGCTCCATCCACGCAGGGATGGAGGGGCAGGTCATCGTCGAATGACATACGGGCGAGGCGCCGTCTGCCTCGCCGTGGTGAGCGACTGATGGGCTCGCAGCCGGATTCATCCGCCGCCGCGGCTTCACGCGAGCGCCTGACCCGCACCGACGTGGCGAGTGTGCGTCTCGCGCCCGGTTGGCTGTCGCGACTCGCCGGCACGTCGGTCGCACTCACATGCGAGAACACGCGCGTGACGTTCCGCATTCGATGGCTTGGCGGACTGCGCGTGCGTGGTCGATTCGACGACCTGACCGGCACGCTCATCGTGCCGGCCAGCGATCCATCGCAGGCGTCGGTGTGCATCCGGATTCGTGCGGACTCCATTCGCACGGGGCTCGCGATGCGCGACCGGCATCTGTGCGGTACACGCTTTCTCGATGTGTCGCGCTATCCGATGATCGAGTTCCGGGGTGGAAACGTCCTGCGCGGCGCATCCTCGCTCGAAGTGCCAGGATCACTCACGATTCGCGACGCGACGCACACGCTGGTGCTGCATTGCCGGTCGCTGCCCGAGGTGCCCCGTCCCGGATACGCGCGTGACGAGTCCCGCACTGCGGGTGTGGACGGGCGAGCTCCGCTGCATGGCCTTACGCTGGTGGCGGAGACCAGCTTCACTCGTGCCGCGTTCGGCATCGGGGCAGGGCGGTTTGGCAAGCTCGACCCATTGATGGCGGCGATCGGCCAGGCCGTCTTTGTCGACGTCGCAGTCGAGCTTGAGTGAGGGGGCCGAACAGCATGCTGCATGCTACACGCTACTTGCTGGTGGCTGCTTGCATCCGGGATCACGACCCCTGCAGGTGACATCTCGACGGGGCACTGCATGCAATTTGCTGCAAGCGCGTTAAGACTGCCCGGCCAGCATGCAGCCGCCCCGACTAGCCGAAGTCGCCCGATCCAGGCACCCGGAGGCAGGCAGCAACCAGCAAGTAGCGTGAAGCGCGCAGCATGCTGTCACTCTCTGAAGCAGCCAGGCCTCATCGCCCGCGTGCCAACACCTCCCAGCTCGTCTCCACGACCGTATCTCGCACCCCGAAGATCTGGTCATTGAGATGCACGACGATGCAGACGTGATTCGGGACGATGCGCACCTGGTCGCCCACCTCGGGTTGCCACGATGAACCCCGCAGGTCGAGGATGCCATGCTCCTCGGACATGCGTTCCACCACCACCTCCGGGTGATCGAGCACGCTGCCGAAACCTCTGCCATCGCCGCCGCGCAACGGCTCGCGGCCGAGTGCCTTGGTACCGGCGTCGATCACCGCCTGCTCCGGCACGCTGCGGCTGATCACCGTGGCAAGCACGGTGAGCGCGCAATCGGCTGGCTCACAGGCGCCGATCGCCGCGGTGGTCCGATCGTTATAGACGTACGTTCCCGGGCGTACCTCGGTGAGGCCGGGCAGCTCGTGCACGCGCCAGGCAAGTGGCGTGGAACCGCCGCTCACGATGCGCGCCGGCACGCCGGCAGCGCCGAGCGCGTCGAGATACGCTGCGAGATCGCTGCGCAATCGCGCCAGCCCCTCCTCCTGTTCGTCGACGTGCTCGCGAATGTGCCCGGGGTAGAACATCACCCCGGCGAAGCGCAAAGGATCATGCTCGTTGATCGTGCGTGCGAGTCGCACCGCATCCTCGAAGCGCTGCACACCGACGCGGTGCATGCCCAGGTCGATCTCCACGAGTACATCGACCTCGCGGCGTGACACGCGCGCCGCCGCGGCCAACTGACCGAGGGCGGCCATGGAATCGAGCGCGACCGTCAGCTTCACCTCCGGCGAGAGCTGCATCAGGCGCGAGAGGCGCGGTGCACCGATGGGTGGATAGGCCAGCAGCAGGTCATCCGCCACGTCGCTCATCACCTCGAGCTCGCGCAGCGTGGCGCAGGTCAGCCCGGTGGCACCGAGTCGAAGCTGGTCAGCGGCAATCCTCGGCGATTTGTGCGTCTTGACGTGCGGCCGCAGCGCGAGCCCGTGCAGCGTCGTGTACGTCGCCATGCGATCGAGATTCGCCGCCAGCACGTCGAGATCCACGATCGGTACCGGTGTTTCGAGCGAGGTGAGCTCGACCGGCGGCGCATCGGCGTCGACACCGGGAAAGGTGAAGCTGCGCGAAGAAGGCAGGCGTGTCATGGTCGAGAACATGACATCACGCGAGGGCGAACGTAAGGCGTGTGCGGCGCGACACACGGCTTTCGTGCGCTGCTGCCCGAGCGCGCCCGACCTCATGACGAAGCTCCCGCGGCGGTCGTCCATCGAATGTGGCCGACCCGGCGGATCACGTGCCGGTTCTCGGGACATCGATTTGCCGCGGCCCTCGCGATAGCTCATCCGTCGACTATTCTTGCATTCGCCGATGATGATTCACCGACAGTTCGTTCCCATCGCGCTCGCGCTCCTGATGCGCGGCGCTTCGCCAGACGGCTCCGTTGCCATTTCGGGGACCGTTCGCGACGCCGGATCGGGGCGCACCATTCCCGGGGCCGTGATCTCGGCCCGTGACACGGTGGCTGGTATCAGCATCTCCGTGCGTGCCAGTGTCACCGGAAAGTTCGTGATACCGGCCTCGGCCTGGCGGACGCATCTGCTGGTGGCGCGCGCGCCAGGTTACAACGAGCGCTCCGTGCCCGGCGGCACATCACCGGTCGCCATCCGGTTGTCTTCGAACAGCGTGCCGCTGTCCAGGATACCGAGCTCGAGGTTTCTCGAGGCCATCAAGGATGATTCCGTCAAGCGGCGCTTCATCCTCGACTGCGCCGGTTGCCACACGATCGACGAGCGCATCACGCACGAGGACGGACGGCCGAGGTCGCGTGCGTCGTGGGCGACGGCAATCACGCGCATGGTTGATCGCTACGGCGCCAACTCGTCGTTCCCCGTCATCTCGCCGGGTCGCGACGCCGACCAGACGGCGGACTGGCTGACGAAGGTGCTCGCCGGTGTCGACTCTCGCGCACGACATGACTGGGACGTGTCGCGCCCTGTCGGTGATGCAGGTCGCGCGGTGGTGACGGAGTATGCGCTTCCCGAGACGCGCGACGTGCCGAACAGCCTGGCGCTCGATGCCAGGGGGAACGTTGTCGTCACCGGCATGCAGACGGGCGCGATGTTCGTCCTCGATCCGGAGACGGGCAAGTTCACCACGCTGCAGATCCCGGCGGCGAACGCAAATCCACGCGACGTCGCGGTCGACCGCGATGGATCGTGGTGGGTGCTGCTCGGCGAACCGCACCAGATCGCGCGACGCGATGCGAAGAGCGGCCAGTGGAAGTTCTTCGACATCGGCATGTACGGGCACAGCCTCGTGCGCGACGACAGCGGCGTGTGGTTCAATGGCCTGTTCACGGGCAATCCGCCGGTGCTGGGCCGCTTGACCGAGGCCGGCGATGTGCAGACGTTTGCCATGCCGGTGAACACGGCGCGTACCGACACGTTCACCACGCTGCCGTACGAATTGCGCCGAGATGATGACGGCAACATCTGGGGGAGTGAGCTGCGTGGCGACCGGCTGGTGCGGTTCACGCCGGCCACCGGTGCATTGCGCGTGTATCCGCTGCCGATGCCGGGGAGCGGCCCGCGCCGGTTCGACATCGGCAAGGATGGCAAGGTCTGGATCCCGATGTTCGGTTACGGTGCGCTCGGCAAGCTCGATCCCTCCACGGGCAATGTCTTTCACTATCTGTTGCCGGTCTCGAGTTCGGCGCCTTACGTGGCGCGCGTGAATCGGCGGACGGGACAGGTTTGGGTTGCCACGGGAGCAGCCGACATGGTGTTCATGTTCGATCCCGCACGGGCGCGGTGGACCGAGTATCCGCTCCCCACGCGCGGGGCGCTCGTGACGAGCATGGAGATCGACGCGCGCACCGGCGCGATCTGGATGACCTACGGTGCGTCGCCGGGGATCGCTCCCCGCGTCGCACGACTCGAGATCGCGAGGTAGGCGGGGCCGCACGCGAGCGCGCGAACCTGTACGGGATGGGGGATCGGCGGTAGAATCCGGCACTTCGCGGATCCGCCAAGGCAGCACAACCCTCCAGCCCCGTGCGTTCGCATGCTCGAGTTCCGGTTTTCCGTTCGTGTCGGTCGTCTCCTCCCTCGCGTCGTTCGGGGAGCGCTCGTCCTCCCGTTCGCCTTGCTTGTCAGCGGCGTCGGTGCGCCGCGCCTGCTGGCGCAGGGTGCATCGTTGCCGCGTGTACACATCCTGGCCACTGGCGGCACCATCTCCAACACGGGGCGCAGCGATCGACTGACCGCGGTCGAACTCGTGGCGGCGATCCCCGAACTGGGCACGCTGGCCCGCATCACCACCGAGCAGTTCAGCAATGTGGCGTCGGGTTCCATCACGGTGGACCAGTGGCGACAGATGGCCACACGCATCAATGCGCTGTTCGCCGGCGATGATCCGCCGGCGGGAGTCATCGTCACGCACGGCACCGACACCATGGAGGAGACGGCGTTCTTCCTCGATCTCACGGTGGGCGGCTGCGCTCCGGTGATCATCACCGGCGCGATGCGGAACGTGGGGATGGTCGCACCTGATGGACCAGCCAACCTGTACAACTCCGTACGCACGGCCGTCGCGCCGCAGGCACGTGGCCGCGGCACGATGGTGCTGATGAACGACGTGATCTTCAGCGCGCGCGGCGTGACGAAGAGCAATACGACGCGCACGAATGCCTTCACGGCGCCCGACGAGGGTCCGCTCGGCGTCGCCGATCCCGATACCGTGGTCTTCACGCATGCGGCGCCGGCCGACGGGTGCGCGCCGGCGCGCTTCGACGTCGCGCAGCTGGGAGCGATCCCGCGCGTGGATATCGTCGAGAGCTACATAGGCGCCGACAGCGTTCCCATCGATGCGCTCGTGGCCGCTGGTGCGAAGGGGATCGTGCTCGCCGGCGTGGGACGCGGTGGATCAACCCCCGGCCAGTCGCGTGCGCTGCGGAGTGCCGTGGAGAAGGGTGTCGCCGTCGTGACCAGCAGCCGCACGGGCAGCGGGCGCGTGGGCGGCCGATCCGTTGATTCCACGTGGAAAGCCGGCGAAGGGATGCGGATGAGCGCGTACGACCTCAATCCGCAGAAGGCGCGCGTGCTGCTCATGCTGGCGCTGGCGTCGTCCAACGACCTGCGTGACGTTGCGCGTATGATGGCACAGCCCTGACGACTCGATCCGGGGCGTAGCGACCTCGCATTGCGCAGTCCAACCTTTCCGCTCAATGATGATGATCCGTAGCCTTGCACGTTCGCTTCCGTTGGTCGCGCTCCTCGCATCCGTCGCCGGTGCCCAGCAGCTCCGCGTTCCGTCGGACCAGCCGCAGGTGCGTGCCGCGGTGGAGCGAATCCGCGCCGACAATGCGTGGACGCTCGATCAGCAGGCCTCGATCTGCGAGATCCCGGCACCGCCGTTCATGGAATCGGCGCGCGCCGCCGAGTTCCGGAAGCGCCTGGAGGCACTCGGACTCCCTGCGCGGATCGACAGCGAGGGGAACGTCATTGCCGAACGCCGGGGCACGGGCAGCGGCCCGACCATCATGATCGCCGGCCACCTCGACACGGTCTTCCCCGAGGGGACGGACGTGAAGGTCACGCGCGAGGGGACACGATTCAGCGGTCCCGGCATCGGCGACGACTGCCGCGGTCTGGCCGTCGTGCTCGCCGTTGCGCGTGCGATGCAGATGGAGAAGGTGGCCACCAGCGGCACGATCCTGTTCGTGGGCAACGTGGGCGAGGAAGGCGCCGGCAACCTGCGCGGCGTGCGTCACCTGTTCACCAAGGAACTGAAGGGACAGATCGACTACTTCATCTCCGTGGATGGCACGGGGCTCGGGATCACGAGCGCCGGTGTGGGCAGCAATCGCTATCACGTCACGTATGAAGGACCGGGCGGGCACTCGTACGGCGCGTTCGGACTGGTGAACCCCATACACGCGCTCGGCCGGGCGATCGCGCTGGTCAGCGAGCTGCGGGTGCCCACCGAGCCGCGCACAACTTTCAGCGTCGGGATGATCGAGGGTGGGACGAGCGTCAACTCCATCTCGGCGACGGCGAGCATGGACATCGACATGCGTTCCGAGCAGCCAGCGGCGCTGGCGGAGCTCGACGGCCGCGTGCGCGCGGCCATCGCGAAGGCGCTCGACGCCGAGAACGCGCGCTGGCCGAACTCGCGCGCGAAGCTGACCGTGCGCATCGATACCATCGGCATTCGACCGGCGGGGGCGCAGCCCGATTCGGCGTACATCGTGCGCGTGGCGCAGGGCGCCGGTCGCGTACTGGGCTTCGAGGCACCGACGGGCGCGTCGAGCACCGACTCCAACCTGCCCATCTCGCTCGGCATTCCGGCGATCACCATCGACGGCGGGGGGCGCGGTCGCGGCGCGCACTCGCTGGATGAGTCGTACGACGATGGTGACAAGGGCTGGCTCGGGCCACAGTGGGCCGCGCTCGTCGTCGCCTCGCTTGCCGGCGTGAGCGCGACGCCGGTTCCATGATGCGGGCGGCCTCGCGTTACGTCGCGTTTGCCGCGATCGCGCTGGCGATCAGCGCCGCGACCGCACTCGCCCAATCCGCACCATCCACGGCGGTCGTACCTCGCGGGCATCTCGTGATCGTGGGCGGTGGGCCGGTGCCGGAGTCGATCAACAGCCGGTTCGTGGCGTTGGCCGGCGGTGCCGATACCGCCCGCATCGTGATCCTGCCCATGGCGAGCGCCGAACCCGTCGAGGCCGGTCAGGCCCGAGAGGAGATCTTCGCCGCACTCGGCGCGAGGGCGACGACGCTCATCCTCGACACGGCCACCGCCAACGGCGACTCCGCCATCGCGACGCTCCGTACGGCCACGGGCATCTGGTTCCCCGGTGGCGTGCAGAGCCGGCTCACCGCGGCATTGCTGGGCACACGGGCGCTCGACGTGATTCGCGAGCGATACCGCGCGGGCGCCGTCGTCGGGGGCACGTCGGCCGGGGCGGCCGTCATGTCCGATCCGATGATCACCGGCGACGAGCGACACCCCGGCGGTGCGCGCCCCGACTCGACGACCGGTTTCATGACCATCGCACGCGACAACATCATCACCGAACCCGGCTTCGGTCTGCTGCCAGGCGCGATCGTCGACCAGCACTTCATCCGTCGCAAACGCCACAATCGGCTGGTCAGCCTCGTCCTCGAGGCGTCGCCGCATCTGGGGGTCGGCATCGATGAATCGACGGCGATTGTCGTGAACCCCGACGGCGTCTGGGAGGTGGTGGGCGAATCACAGGCCATCATCTACGACGCGCGCGGCGCGGTGCGCACCGCCGGTGCGGGAACGCCTGGCGCAACCGGTATCGTCATGCACGTGCTCCCTTCGGGCTCGCGATTCGACCCACGGGGCGGTTCGGCGCGGCTCCCAACGCCCTGAAGCGCCACGCTGGTCGCGCGCTGCCCCAATGGTGGCGCGCACACCGCGGCGGAGTGAGGGCCGTTCCTGAACCAGCCACGCGATCGCGATAGCGTTCCGCGCGTGCCGCGCGTAGATATCGCGTCCGCGCACTATCCGCCTTCCGTTCCCCGTGAGAGGTAGCTCATGAGTCGGCGTCTCGTTCAACGCAGCGCCCTGCGTCGGATTGCCTTCCCCATCGCGATGCTTGCGCTTGGTGCCGGGCTCGCCGGCGCGCAGGAGAACTCGCAGGTCACCGCCGATCGCGAGCTGTTGGCCACCGAATCGTATGTTCGGCCTCCGGAGGTCGTCGAGCGCATCGTGGCCGCGCCGCGACACCTGAATGTCCAGCTCGAGAATCCCAACCCGGCGCGCACGCAGTTCCTGCGCGAAGTCGACGACGGCATGCCCACGCTCGAGCGTTACGGCAAGCCGCACACCTATTTCGCCGGCCTGCAGGTCGATACGAAGGCGAACCGTGCGCGGTCGCTCACGACGCGCAGCGCCGCCGGACTGGAGGTGATCGACGCGCGATCGGGCGAGCGGCGCACGATCGAGACGCCGAAGGGAGCGCGCATCTCCGGCGCTGTCTGGTCGCCCGACGGTTCGCAGATCGCATACCTCGTGCATACCGACGACGCTTCGCACATCTGGGTGGCGGACGTGAAGTCGGGGAAGTCGCGCCAGGTCACCCGTACGCCTCTGCTGGCGACGCTGGTGACGTCGGTGGCCTGGACCGCCGACTCGCGGAACGTCGTGACCGTGATCCTGCCGACGCCAAGGATGACCCGGCCGGCCGAGCCGGTGCTGGCGACGGGACCGACGGTGCGCTGGAACGAGGGCACGACCAACAAGACGCGTACGTTCGCCAGCCTGCTCGATACACCGTATGACAAGGAGCTGATGGCGTACTACCTCACCGGTCAGCTTGCACTCGTCGACGTGCGCTCGCGCGCGGAGCGGAAGGTGGGCGGGCCGGCGATGATCGTGTCGGCCGACGTCGCGCCCAAGGGGGACTACGTGCGCGTGACGCGCATGGTGGAGCCCTTCGCCTACACGGTGCAGTACCGGAGCTTCGGTCAGGTGGACGAGCTGTGGAACGCTGGCGGTGACGTCGTGGCGGTGCTCAACACGCAGCCGTTGCGCGACGGCACCGACAACGACGACGATGACGCACCGGGCGGCGATCGCCAGTCGGCCGACACGTCGCGTCGTGACTTCGCGTGGCATCCGACAAGCGGTGCGCTGCTGTTTCTCAAGCAGGATCCGGCCCCGGCGCGCGACAGCTCCGCCTCGCAGGGGCAGGATCAGGCGAGCGGGGGGCGGGCGCAGGGCTCCCGTCGCCGTGACCATCTGTACCAGTGGATGCCGCCGTTCGAGCCGAACGGTGCGACAGTCCTGCTCGAGGGCAACAACCGCATGAGCAACGTGCTGTTCAGCGATGATGCATCGATGCTGTTCGCGGTCGAGAGCGGCGGCGGCTTCACGACGCAGTTCGCCGTCAAGCTCAGCGAGCCCACGAAGCGCTACACCATCTACCGGATGCGGGGCAACGCCTCCGGGCGCGGCTTTGGCGGTGGCGGTGGCGACAGCGATTCCTCCACGTTCTACAACAACCCCGGGCGGCTCGTCACGAAGCGCGGGGCGGTGGACGGGAACGTGGCCATGACGTCGGAGGACGGGCGGTTCGCCTATCTGTCGGGGACCAAGTATTTCCCCAACTGGCAGGAGAACGCACCACGCGGCTTCGTGGACAAGGTGGAGATCGCGACCGGCGACAAGACGCGCATCTTCGAGAGCGGCGGGGACGTGTTCGAGGAGGCGCAGGTCGCGCTCGACGACGACTTCAATACGTTCGTCATCACGCGTGAATCACCGACGATGGTACCGGACTTCTATCTGCGCACGGCGGGCGGTGCGGTCACGAAGCTGACGAGCAACACGGACTTCGCACCCGAAGTGACCCAGGCCCAGCGCCGTCGCGTCCAGGTGACGCGCCCCGACGGATACAAGCTGTGGGTGGACATCACGCTGCCGCGCGACTGGCGCGAGGGCACGCGGATGCCGGCGCTCTTCTGGTTCTATCCGCGCGAGTACACCAGCCAGTCGGAGTACGACCGCACCAAGCGGACGGAGAACGCCAACCAGTTCCCGCGCGTCGCCCCGCGCAGCATCGAGACGATGGTGACGCAGGGGTACGCGGTGGTGCAGCCGGACCTGCCGATCGTGGGTGAGAGCGGGCGGATGAACGACAACTACATCCCCGACCTGCGCAATACGCTGTCGGCGGTGATCGATGAACTCGACCGGCAGGGCTACATCGACCGGCAGCGACTGGCGCTCGGTGGCCACAGCTATGGCGCGTTCGGCACGGTGAACGCGATGGTGAACACGCCGTTCTTCAAGGCCGGCATCGCCGGCGATGGCAATTACAACCGGACGCTCACGCCCAACGGGTTCCAGAGCGAGCGGCGCGACCTGTGGGCGGGGCGTGAGACGTACCTGAGCATGTCACCGTTCCTCTACGCCGACCGGTTGACCGGTGCGCTGCTGATGTACCACTCGATCGAAGACCAGAACGTCGGGACCGATCCCATTCACTCGATCAAGCTCATGCACGTCCTGCAGGGGCTGGGCAAGACGGCATCGCTGTACATGTACCCGTACGAGGACCATGGCCCGCAGATCCGCGAGACGGTGCTCGATCAGTGGGCGCGCTGGACCGCCTGGCTGGACCTGTACGTCAAGAACGCGGAGCTCGACTCCAAGCCGGACAAGATCGCGGTACAGCCCTGACGCCGACTGGGGCCTAACGCGCCGCGCAGAGCGCCGCGAACTCGCTGCTCGCGGTGCAGGCACCTGACGCGCGCGACGCGCTCGATCCCGAACCAGGGGTCGATGCGCGTCGCGCCGTCACGGTTCTCGACTTCGTCGCCCCGCCATGGTTGGTCCAGCGGGCGCGATCGCCACGCACGTCGATGTGGGCGAAGGGGCCGCTCGGACCCGTCGCCGCATAGAGCCCGAGACCGCCGACGAGTTCGGGCCAGCGGCGCTCCACCCGCTCCACCGCGGCGAGAATCACGTCGGTGTCGCGCGCGTTGACGCGGCCATCGCCGTTGAGGTCGTCCATGCGACCGTCGCGATTGTCGTCGATGATCAGGTCGGCGGCGTCCCCGTACTGGTGACGGCTGGCATACGCCGCCCCCTCTCCGACGCTGGCGTTGTGGTGCGGGGTGCGGAAGCCCGAGAGCACGCGCGCGTGGCCGGCCGGTACCCCCGACTCCTCGAGCGCCGCCAGGACCAGCTCCAGCTTGTCGAGCAGTGCCTCGCGCAGCACGACGTACTTGGGCCAGACATTGGGCTGGTCGTGCGTGACGAAGTCGCCGAGCTGGAAGTGCGTCGAGAGCTGCACGCCGAGGTCGCGCCGGTTGACCTCGATGAAGCCGGCCGGATTGTCGTACTTGCGTGAGACGAGCCCGCGCTCCCCGGGCCAATAACCAACGAGGTAGCTGCCGACGTAGCTGCCGCGCTTCTCGGCCCACGGGTGCAGCGTCACGAACGAGAACGCGTCCGGGTCGTCGGCGGTGGCGAGCGCGAGGATGGCCGGCTCGCGCAGGACGTCGTTGCCGAAGGTGCGCGCGAAGCCGGGGGTGGATGCCGCCTCGCCGACCGACAGCAACCGGACGCGCAACTGACCGCTGCGACCGAACAGCGAATCGTGCAGCACCAGCGTTGCCCCGCCCGTGCCGCCGGTCACCGCCCCGGCCGACGCGATCGGCACGTTGACCAGTACCGCGGGGGGTGGTGGCGCATCGCCGAACGCGGCGCGTCCCATCGCGGCGACGGCCCCGGTCACCGGGACGACGAGCGCGGTGGCGCCGAGCACGATGAGCACGCGCCGGATCCAGGGCGCGCGCGAGGGGGTGGTGTGCATCATGGGAAGGACGATGCGCGGACACGCACGGCAACCCCGGCGTGGCCTTTTGTGCGATGAGGCGTCAAAAGCACTGTCACCCTTTCGACTCCCCCCGTCACGGCCGAGGCATTGTGAGCGCCACCACGCCAGCAGTCAGCAGCAGAATTCCAGTGCCCTCGGCATCGGCCGGGGCCGCCGGCCGGCGCGTGCCACTGTCGGACCGACTGTGGGATCTGGTTGCCGCCCTGCTGCTGGCGACGGGCGCCAGCCTGTTCGGCAATGCGCGACTGGCCCTCATGGAGATCGGGCGCGGCGCCGCGACCACGCCGGTTGGCGAGTCGTGGGTGCAGCATACCGATGAGCTGGTAGCGCAGTCGCAGCTCGGGCTGGTGCTGGCGCTGGTGGGTGTCGTGGTGGCATTGTCCGCGGCCACGATTCACTGGCGCCGGAAGGGACGCGTCACCCGCTGAGCGCCCGCAGCATCACGCGGTTGCCAACGGGTCGGGCTCCGGCGAGCGGCAGGCAGCGTACGGATGGTGGGGGAGCACGAAGGCGGCGGGGTTGACCTGGCGGCCGCCGCAATTATCTTAGCACTGAGATATGTCACCCGACACCCGATCCTCCGACCGCCGGCGCCCCGCCGCTGATTCAGCGGAAACGGCAACCGCCCTCAAGCTCTTTGTCGTGCTCTCGCGCGCCGCGACCGCGGTGCAACGCCAGGCCAGCGACGACGTCGCCCGACATGGACTCACGATCTCCGAGTTCGCCGTCCTCGAGGCGCTCTTCCACAAGGGACCGCTGCTTCTCGGCGAGGTCCAGCGCGTGGTCCTCGTGTCCAGCGGCGGCATCACCTTTCTCGTCGACCGGCTGGAAGGGAAGGGGCTGGTGGAACGGCGCGAATGCCAGGAGGACCGACGCGCGCGGTACGCCGCGCTCACGCGCGCGGGAGAAACGCTGATGCGCAGGATCTTCCCGCCCCATGCGGCGCGGATCCGCGCGGCGATGTCGGCGCTCACGCTCGCGCAGCAGCGCGAACTCACGGCGCTGCTGCGCACGCTCGGCAGTGCCGCCGACTCGCTGTCGGGCTGATCGCGTCCGCGCGATCGGGAACGGCACGGTCCATTTGCCAATATATCTCAGTAGTAAGGAACTTGTGTCTGTCAACGGCCCGCTCCGGGCCGGGAGGGTCCACCATGACATCGCTGCGTACCGCCGGAATCCACCACAGCACGATGGTGTCGTCCGACATCAACCGGTCGCTCTCCTTCTATCGCGACTTCCTCGGGCTCGCGCTGGTTGCACGCTCGCCGAATGCTGACGTCCCGGATGCGGCACACCTCTACTTCGGCAGCGCCACTGCCACGCCCGGTTCGCTGCTCTCGCTCGTGGAATGGCCGGGCGCGCCGAAGGGCCGATGGGGCATCGGTGGCGTGCATCACCTCGCGCTCGGCGTGGAATCGCGAGACGCCCTGCTGAGGTGGAAGCGGTGGCTCGGTGATCATGGCGTACCCGCGGCCGGCCCGTACGACCGCGGCTACTTCGTGAGCCTGTACTTCAGCGATCCCGACGGGCAGGTGCTCGAGATTGCCACGCGTGGTCCCGGCTACGCGATCGATGAACCGGCCGATCGGCTCGGTGAGCGGCCGCTGGTCCCGCCCGGTGCGCAGTTGCGCGGAGCGCGAGATGAGGAGGTGATCCGCGAGACCACGTGGCCTGAACCAGTCGAGGCGATCAGCCGCGACATGATGCTCCAGGGCATTCACCACATCTCGGGGATCACCGACGACCTCGTGCGCGCCAACGAGTTCTACGAGGCTGCGCTCGGCCTGCGGCTGGTCAAGCAGTCGGTGAACCAGGACGATCCGCGGATTCCGCATCACTTCTGGGCGCGGTACGAGAACGGTGTCGTCGCGCCGCACAGCGGCTGGACGCTGTTCGGATGGCCGGCACAGTACAAGCGTGCGCACGCCGGCACCGGCCAGACGCACCACGTGTCGTTCCGTGCGCGTGACGCCGAGGAGCAGCTCGCCTGGCGCGATCACCTGCTGTCGCTCGGCGTGGAGGTGTCACCCGTGGTCGATCGCACGCATTTCAGCAGCATTCACTTCCGCGCGCCGGACGGGCAGTCGCTCTCGATTGCCACCGATGGGCCGGGCTTCGGCGCGAACGGGGAGTCCGGCGAACGTATTCATTCTCTTCAGATGGAGCAGATGCCAGATGCAGTGGAACATTGATGCCGCCCACAGTTCAATCGAGTTCGCCGTCCGTCACATGGCGATTGCCACCGTGCGTGGCCGCTTCACGGAGTGGTCGGCGACGGTCGAATCGGATGACAACGGCGTGCTGACGCGCCTCGACGCAACGATCCAGGCTGACAGCCTCGAGACCGGGGTGGAACAGCGGGACGCGCATCTTCGGTCGCCGGACTTCCTCGATGCCGCAACGCACCCGGAGTTGACGTTCACGAGCACGAAGATCGAGCGCACCGGCGATGGGACGTACCAGGTCGCGGGCGACCTGACCATTCGTGGTGTCGCCAGGTCGGTCACGTTCGACACCGAGGTGTCGGAGCAGGTGATCGATCCGTGGGGCAACAAGCGGCGCGCGGCCGAAGCAAGCGGTACGCTGTCGCGCACCGACTGGGGGCTGACCTGGAATCAGGTGCTGGAGACGGGCGGCCTGCTGGTTGCTGAGAAGGTAAAGTTCACGATCACGGTCGAGGCAACGGCCGACGAGCCGGCCGTCGTCTGACGCCGTACCTACATCAGCCGCCTGTCGTGTCTCGGGAGACTCCCACGGCGCGACAGGCGGACGAAGGGGAGACCACGATGCCGGAATCCGCGTCCGTCACGGACTTTCATCACGCATTTACCAATGGCCACGGCAGCGCAGCGCGAACGACGCTGTTGATGCTGCACGGCACCGGCGGCGACGAGCATGATCTCGTGCCGCTGGCGCGCGCGCTGCTGCCGGGTGCGGCGATACTGGCGCCGCGCGGGCGCGTACTGGAGAATGGCATGTCTCGCTTCTTCCGCCGGCTGCGCGAGGGGGTCTTCGACGAGGAAGATCTACGCGTGCGCACAGCGGAGCTGGCCGACTGGGTGCGCGCGGCGCTCGCCGCGTACGATCTCGATCCCGATGGTCTCGTGGCGGTGGGGTTCTCCAATGGCGCGAACATCGCCGCGAGCCTGCACCTGCTCGAGCCGCGACTGCTGCCGGCGTCGGTCCTGATCCGCGCGATGGTGCCGCTCCAGCCGTCAACGCCTCCGGAGCTGCACGGCGTCGCCACGTTCCTGGCCGGCGGTCGACTGGACCCGATGATCCCGGCCGTGGAAACCGAGCGACTCGCAACCATGCTCGCGTCGTACGGCGCCGACGTGACGACTCACTGGGAGCCCGGAGGGCACGGGCTCGCCGCCGGCGATGTCGCGGCCGCGCAGTCCTGGCTGTCGCGCCGGGCGCCGCGCGGATGAACGCCGCGGCAACCACCCGTCAGGGTGCGTCCTGCACGATCCGTTTGTAGCTCTCCGGATTCCACTTAGGACGCTCCGCCGCGTTCCCCACCTCCTGGCCGATCAGGTACACGAGGCGGATGATTCGCGACTCCTTCTCCGCATCGATCTTGTCAACGCTGTCGCCCGGTCGGTGGTAATCGGGGTGTGTGCCGTTGAAGAAGAACAGGATCGGTACGCCCTTGCGCGCGAAGTTGTAGTGATCCGAGCGGAAGTAGAAGTTCTCCTGCGGCCAGATGTCGTCGATCGCGTTCATGTTGAGCTCGGGGTGCGCGGCATTCACGCGGTTCAGCGTGGCGCCGAGATCCGAGTGCTCCTTGCCGATCACCACGATCGTGTCGGTCCAGTTGCGGCCGATCATGTCCATGTTGAGGTCGGCCACGATCCGCTCCATGGGCACCGGGCTGTGCTCGGCGAACCAGGCGCTCCCCCAGAGGCCCTTCTCCTCACCGCTCACGGTAAGGAAGATCAGCGACCGTTTGGGACGCGCGCCGGGGCGGCTGAACGCCTCGGCCAGCTCCACCACGCCGACGGTGCCCGACGCATCGTCGTCGGCGCCGTTGAAGATGCTGTCGCCATTCACCGGACGCCCGATCCCGACGTGGTCCATGTGCGCCGAGAACACGACGTACTCGTTCCTGAGTACCGGGTCGGTGCCTTCGAGCACGCCGACCACGTTGGGTGCGAAAGTGCGGTCCTCGACGCGCTCGATCACCCGCGCCGAGATCGTGCTGCCGGCAAGGGGCACGGTGGTATTGGACGAGTCGCGGCGCAGCCTCGCCAGGTCGAGGCCGGGACGACGAAGCATCGGTGCCAGCGTCTTCTCGCGAACGGTGACGACCAGCGGGCCGGCTCCACCGGGAGCGGGCGTCTGCTCCACCGCCATGCGAGCGCGCGACTGACGCATGACGATTCGCGAGAAGGCTGCGCTGTCCGCGTTGGTCACCAGCACGACGAGCGCCGGTCCCGAACTTCCCAGCTGAGCGATTCGTTGCAGCATCGCCCGGCCCGGCATGCCGGCAATGGGGATCACGGCCACGTTGCCCTTCAGCGCCGCCGATGTCAGCGTGCCGGTGGGCGGCGTTCCGGCGAGCACGATCGCAGCGCCGGCGCGCGCAGCGGTGCCCCGGTCACCGCCGCTGTACACCGCGTCGGTACGGAACGAGACGCGGAGCGGATGGTTGCCGCGCACGGCCAGAAACGAGGAATCGACATCGAGTGAGCGGCGACTCAATGGATACCGCTGCAGAAATGAGCCGTCGTCGAGCGCCGGCTTCAATCCAAAGCGCTTGAATTCCGACGCGATCCAGGCCGCGGTGAGATCGAGGCCGCGACTCGGCGTATCGCGTCCGGCCATCGAGTCGTGTGCGATGATCCCGATGCGGTGTTGCACATCCGCCTCGGTAATCGACTCGAGGCCGTTGCGCACGGGTGCGGAGAGCGACTGCGCGGAGGCGGCCAGCAGCGGAATGCACGACAGGACAACGGCAATGAGCAGGTGCATGTGAGAGCTCGATCACACCATGATGGGTCTCACGCCGCGTATATCCCGGTCTGGGAAATCCGGCGCGGGACGTGCAATACCAGATGAGATACGGGCGCAGCGTGCGAATCGTTCGTGACGTGACCGCTCCTGTCCGGGCGGACAGCGTTTCGCCGCCGTAGTTCGTAATGACGCTTTCTGCGGATCAGACTCGACCATCAATATGTCCCTGCCAATTACCGACGACACGCCGGACAGACTCCGCGCTCCCCTCGCCCGCGTGTGGGGCGACCAGTGGCTTCGCGTCAGCGAGAAGATTCTGGGAGGGTTGAACGACGAACTCGAAGTTCGCGTTGCCGCGCTGGAAGCCGAGGCGCAACGCGCCGCGAAGAACGGGGGCGTCGGGCGCGGTGACGCGCTGGCCGACGCACGGCGACTGGTCCATCTCGCGGAGCTCTATTGCTGCCTCCCCGAGGAGCCGTCGGCGCTGGCGGAGCCGGTGCAGGTTGCGGAGATGGTCGCACGCGCGCTCGAGCTGCACGGCTATCACGCCGACCTTCGCGCAATTCCATGCATGCTGGTCGAGCCGCTTCGCACGCAATACGTGCTGGTGCGGCCGTCGGCGTTGCTTCGGTCCATGCTGGTGCTGCTCGCGAGCGCGGCTGGCCATGCCGGGCGCGCGGGCGGCCGGGAGCCGATGCGCATTGGCTGTACGGTGGACGGCGAGGTCGTGTCGGTCACGCTCGATTCGCCGTCCCCGACCGGCGACGAACTGTTTGCCGGACGCGGGAGTCTGCTGACCGCCGTGCGTTCCGCGCTGGGTCATGCACGCGCGACGGTCGACGCGACTCGTCGTGCGGACGACGTGGGGGCCGCGATCCGTTTCGAGATCCGGTTGCCCGTGCTGCGCGAGCGATCGGCGGAGCTGTCGCTGGACGACTGAGCGCGCGACGCGAGTGGGTTGCATGCAGCGTGCAGCCACCAGCAAGGAGCATGAAGCTCGCAGCATGCAGCCGTTTTTGCAGCCACCAGCAAGGAGCGTGAAGCTCGCAGCACGCTGTGACTGCACGCTGTTTCCGCACGCAGCGTCCAGCCCGGCCTGTAGCTTTTCCCGCATGCTGAGCCCGTCTCTTCGCCGGCGTGCCCTCGCACATCTGCGCGCATCGGATCCGCGCCTGGCCGCGGTCATGGCACAGGTGGGCCACTGCCGCTATCGCGTCCAGTCCGACGGCACCCACTTCCATGCCGTCTGCCGTTCGATCATGTACCAGCAGCTCTCGGGGCGGGCGGCCTCCACGATCCACGCCCGCGTGCGGGCGCTCTACGGCGATCGCGACCCCACCCCGGCGGAGCTCGTCGCCACCCCCGACGCGATACTTCGCGCGGCCGGCGTCTCCCGCCAGAAGCTCAGCTATCTGCGTGATCTCTCCGCGCGCGTCGTCAGCGGCGAGCTTCCCATTGAATCGGTGCATGAACTCGATGACGCCGGCGTGATCGCGGCGCTCACGAGCGTGAAGGGGGTAGGGGTCTGGACGGCACAGATCTTCCTCATGTACCGACTGGGTCGGCCGGATGTGCTCCCCGGTCTCGACCTCGGTGTCCGCAAGGCGATCCAGAGGGCGTACCGGCTGCGCGCGCTGCCTCCGCCGGAGCGGGTGGACCGGATCGGGCGGCCGTGGGCGCCGTATCGCTCCATCGCGGCCTGGTATCTCTGGCGCAG
>DASSBZ010000011.1:0-3306 GCA_035698205.1 Gemmatimonadaceae bacterium
CGCCAGTGCTGCACGATGGTCGATGGATCGAGCTTCGCCGGCGCGATCTCCCCCCAGCCGATCACCCTGGCGCCGTGCGAGCGCGCGATCCCCTCGACCCGCTCCACGAACCCCTTGTACTGCGCATGCGTGAGCTTCTCCACCTCGTCGCCGCCGATGTGGAAGTAGGGCGTCGGGATCATCTCCATGATCTCGCCCACCACGTCGTCCACCCACTTGTAGACCTCTTCCTTCCCCGCACACACGGTACTGAATCCGACGCGCGTGCCGAAGTACAGTGGCGGTGAGACGCCGTCGCAGTTGAGTTCGGGGATGGACGACAGCGCCGCGTTCGTGTGCCCCGGCATGTCGATCTCGGGGACGATCGTGATGAACCGCTCGGTCGCGTAGGCGACGATGTCGCGGAATTCCGCCTGCGTGTAATAGCCACCGGCGCCGCCACCGACAGCGGAGCTTCCGCCGTGCTCCGCGAGCCGTGGCCGCGACTTGATCTCGATGCGCCAGCCCTGGTCGTCGGAGAGGTGCAGGTGCAGCCGGTTCAGCTTGTAGGCCGCCATCACGTCGATGAAGCGCTTGACGTCGTGCGCGGGGAGGAAGTGGCGAGCGACGTCGAGCATCGCGCCGCGCCACTCGAAGCGCGGGCTGTCCACGATGTGCGCCGCCTGGATGCGCAGCCCGCGATTGAGCGCGGCACCGTACTCCACCGAGACCGGCATCAACTGGCGGATGGTCTGCGTACCGTAGAACAGCCCCGCCGCCGTTCGCGCCGTCAGCGACACGCCGAAGCGATTGACACGCAGTTCGTATCCCTCCTCGCCCAGCGCAGACTTGCCCGCGTCGATGGCGAGCTCGATCGCGCCCTCCGGCGCCGCGGCGCCGCCCCTGAGCTGCACCGGCTCCGCGTTCAACGGGCGTCCGATCATCGCGGTCAGCGAACGGGCCACGCGCAGCACGTCTGCACCCGACCCGGCGGCCACCACGACCCTCGTACCGGAGTCGATGGTGAACGTCTCGCTCGCGCTCAACTCCACGGTCGCCGGCAGCGGCACCAGCCGAACGCGCGAGCCCGACGCCTGCGCGCCTGCGACCGAGGCGGCCGCACCAAGGGTTCCGAACCCCAACAGGGCAGCAAGGCCGGTGCGTACCAACGCATGCGGGAATGTGCGCGGGGGGCGCGTGGAATGCCGGGCGGCGGATCGTGTCGAACGGAACGCGAGCGCGGTCGGATTCATGATCTGCATCTCGGAACTGAGGGAAACACCCGCAAGCGGGAGAGCGAGGCGCACCGAAAGCTACGGCGCGTCATCTGGCGCGAGCCAGCGTCAGATGTCATTCTGCACGTGCGTCAATCCCGGCGCCGAACCGGAGCCGCCATGCGCTACCTCATGAAGCAGAAGGTGTTCGCCCTTGGCAGCGACTTCGTCATCAGGGACAGCGACGATCGCGAGGTGTTCGTCGTCGACGGCAAGGCGTTCTCGCTTGGTAGCCAGCTCTCCTTCCAGGACCTCGAAGGTCGCGAGCTCGCATTCATCCGTCAGAAGCTGCTGTCGTGGAGCCCGCGCTTCGAGGTCACGCGCGACGGCGAGCTGGCCGCCCTGGTCACGAAGGAGCTGTTCTCGTTCCTGAAATGCCGGTTTACCGTCGACGTCCCCGGTCCCGACGACCTCGAGGCCGAAGGTGATTTTCTCGACCACGAGTACGCCTTCACGCTTGGCGGGCGCACCGTGGCAACGGTGTCGAAGCGCTGGTTCACCTTCGGCGACACCTACGGCGTGGACATCCTCCCCGACCAGGACGACGTGCTCATTCTCGCCAGCACGATCGTGGTGGACATGGCCTGCCATCACCGGAAGCACGGCTGACGATCGTCCGGCGCGCGTACCGGCGCTCCGGACGAGTCGTCGCCTGCGAGCTACTGCCGGCAGCTTCCGTGCGGATCGGGCACGGGCTGGTCGACCACGATCCGATGATCGAGATTCGCGATCTGCAGCGCCACCGCCGACACGAAGTTCCCGATCCGCGCCATATGTGCGAAGTCGATGTACTGCGGCTCGTCCGTCAGCTGGTGGTAGTCTGAATGTCCACCCGTCGTGAAGAACGCGACCGGGATACCGTAGCGCGCGTACTCGTAGTGATCGCTGCGGCAGTAGATGTTCATCGGATGCCCGTCGGCATCCATGGAATAGTCGAACTTGAGGCCGAAGGCACCGACACTGTCCACCTGCTCGATCAGGTCGCCCAGTTCGGTCGACAGCCGGCGCGAGCCAACGAGCTGGAGGTAGTCGTCGCCCCCGCGAAGTACCTCACCGGACTTCGTGGCGCCCGTGACATCCCAGACATTGCCACGCCCCACCATGTCCATGTTGAGCTGCGCCACGATCGAATCGCGCGGGACGGTCGGATGATCGGTGAAGTACTCGGAACCGAGCAGCCCCTTCTCCTCCCCGACGTGCCAGACGAAGAGGATCGAGCGGCGCGGCTTTTCGGGGAGCGAGGCCAGGTGCTGCGCGATCTCGAGCACCGTCACCGAACCCGAGCCATCATCGTCGGCGCCATTGAAAATGGAGTCGAGCCGCTGCGTACCGGGGTGCTCCGTACGCCATGCCGCCAGCGCCTCGTTCACCTCGGTCATCTGTGCGCGCGTGGCGCGTGCCCCCTGGTCCTCGGCGCCACCGGGCCGCACGATGTGATTGAAGATGCGCAGCGAGTCGTGATCCACCGGCGACGTGTTGAAGCCGACGTGATCGTTATGCGCACCAATCGCCACGTACTCGCCGCTCACCGCCGGGTCGCTCCCGGGCAGGACGGCAACCACGTTGCGCGCCGGAAACTCCACCGGCGCGACGATGACGCGCGCATTCGCGGACGCCGCGGCGCCCTCGGTGCCGGGCACGAGCTGCGCGATCGTCTTGCCGAGCAGCTTCTGCACTGCCGATGGCGAGATGAACAGCGTCAGCGATTCCGGTTCGTCGGGCGTGGCTGCGCCGTCATCCACATACATGGATGGTTCCTTCGCGAAGTTGATGAACGCGGGCGGTACGAGGATCGCCACCGCCGTCGCGCCAGGCGCCATGGCTTGCGCGCTGCTCAGCAGCCCTGCCATGCTCGTCGGCTGCCCTGGCAGCACGATCACCAGCTTCCCCGCCGCCTGCCCCGCGGCCATCGCATTCGCCGTATCCCCGGCGACGCCGCCAAACATGGTCGTGGCGCTGTCGAACTGCAGCGAACCGCTCCCCATGGCGGCCCACTCCGTTCCGAACTGGAGCGGTGCGCCGTCGGCGATGAGTGTCGACGAGCTGTCGAGCG
>DASSBZ010000012.1:0-5544 GCA_035698205.1 Gemmatimonadaceae bacterium
GGCTCCCTCGCGAAGGCGCCGGAGGAGGATCGCTTTCCACGACAGGGGGCGGGACCCGCGTACCTCGTGCACGACGAGATGCCGCGCGTGCCGCGGTTGCGGCACCTGATCGGACCATCCGTCATCGCGCTGGGCATGGGACTCGGAGCCGGAGAGTTCCTGCTCTGGCCAAACCTGATTACGGTCAATGGCTATTCGATCTGGTGGTTGTTCTGGGTAGGGGTACTGACTCAGTTCATCGCGATTGTGGAGATCGAGCGGTGGACGATCGCGACAGGCGAGTCGATTCTTGGCGGAATGGCCAGGCTCGGCGGACGGGCGGCGTGGCCGTGGTTCTTCATGGCCGCTACGCTGATCTCGTTTTTCTGGCCCGGGTGGGCATCGCAATCCGCGGAATTCACCGGCAGCGTCATACAGGCCGCGACGGGTCACAGCGTGGCCTGGCAGCCGATCGCCTTGCTGATGATGCTGGTGATCTGGGTCGGTCTCGCCATATCGAAGATCGTGTACAACGCCCTGGAGCGATTCCAGATCTGGCTGGTGCTGTTGTTCTTTCCGATGCTGGCGATCGCACTGCTCATAGCGGGGGTTTTACCAGGCGATGCAGTCGCACTGGCCACGGGGGCGATATCCATCGGCAGCGCGCCGCAAGCGCTGGTCACGGGCGCGCAATTCCCCACCTTGCTCATCGCGGTCGCATACGCCGGCTCCGGCGGCACCCTGCTGCTGGCGCAATCGCTCTGGCTCAGGGACAAGGGCTTTGGAATGGCGGCGTACCAGGGGCGGATCGCCGGTATCCGCGGGGCCAACGAGACGGTGAGCGAGACCGGCTACGTCTTTGACGCGTCGGCCAATTCCGTGGGAGTGGCGCGATACAAGGGATGGATGCGGGTCGCCCAGCAGGAGTTGCTGGTGACCTTCGTTCTGCTCATCATCGTGAGCGTGGTCATAACGAGTCTGCTCGTGACGGCGACGCTCGGCACCGGCAATGCGCAGCTCGCGGGGAACATGAGCGAGATGGTGCGGCTCCAGGGCGTGGAGCTGAGGCGGCTGGGGGGAGCATGGTTGGAGGTGGTGTTTCTTCTTGGAGGGGCGTTCGTGCTCTTCTCGACCCAGCTCGGGATCGTGGACACGGTGACGCGCATAGCCGGGTCGGTGTTCTACGAGCGATACGGGAGATACACGAGATTCTGGACGCTCAAGCGCGCGTTTCTGTTCTTCCTGACGGTATTCGTGCTCGCGTCGATGGCGATCGTCGTCGTCTCGTGGAACGGCGGTGAAACGGTAGACAGGCTGCAGCCGGATTTCCTGGTGCTGATCGCCGGACCCTTCACGATCGCGAGCATGTACATGTTCACCCTGGTCATAGGGTACATGAACGCGCGAATGCTGCCGCCGCAGCTGGCGACACCGATGACTCGCCGGGTCGGCATGATCTGGGCGGCGCTGCTCTGGGGCTGGTTTACGGCTGAGCAGTTGAGCCGGGTGGTGCTGGAACGGATCGGCGCGCCGGCGCAAACGACCGGAGCGATCGTATGGCATCCCGCGCGTGGAGTGATGTACGGGTTGTGGATCGCGTCCCTGATCTGGTTTGCCTGGGCGATTCTCGGGCGGGGGCGTCAGGGCCGGCGTCCGCCGCCCACTCGCACTGGTGCGCTTGGAACTCCGATCGCACGCCCCGTCACCGAACGGGAGGAATCGGCGCAGTAGTCCGGCTGAGGTTGTCGACCACTGAACGCTCCGTTTCGTCAGGGCTTCGAGAGCAGCTTCACCGCGTTCTCGGCAACCTCTTCCATCTGCCGCTCATGCTCGCGCGCCCAGCGCGGTGATCGAAGCAGGTTGGCACCGAAGGCGGCCAGTGCGATACCGCCGAACATGCCGAAGACCACCAGTGCCTTGTCCGGCTTGCCCGCGGCAGCGACGGCGGCACCCATGAGCGTCGCCATCAGGCCGGTCGCGATTCCCAGGCCGTTGAGCGCCATGCCGCCGGAATTGACCGTACCGATGCGGAGCTGTTCGCCACGCTCGGTCGGCTCGACACAGATGTGCAGGTCGCCGTAGGTCCATTCGCGGAGTCCACCGGAGACGGTCGACTGGCCGGGCCCTCCGATGGTCGTCCTGAACTGGGAGATCAGTTGCTCCCACTCCCGATCGGTCGGCGCTCGTGGGAGATCGACGACGCGAGACAGCTCGATGGGGAGCCCGAGCGAGCGCCGGACGGGCGCCGGTCTCCCGCGGGCGTCGAGGCGCGCTGCCGCCCGCGCGACGCGCGAGGGCTCGATCCCCGCCTCCTCGCCGATACGCTGGAGCTGGTCGAGGGTCAGGCCGCCGGATTCGACGGTCAACTCCTGACCAGGGGCGCTGCCAGTTGTCGCGAGGCTGAAGATCTCGCGGGCCTCGTCGTCCCCGTACCGGCGTGTGGTCATGGGGAACGAGTGTACCGCGCTGGATTCGGTCGCGCCAGCGGTACGGGTCGGTGGCGGGGCTGGCGCTTTCTTACCGCAACAGGAAGAACGCGAAGGACGCGGAGGTCGGCCGAGGCAGCGTGCGCGGCGTGACGGGAGACGTCCCCCGCCGAACCCTCTTGACCGGACGGCGTCCACTGCCCAATCTTGCGACTAGACCAATCGGTCTAGTTCCTCGGAACGGTTCATCACCCACCAGCCGTGGGGCCAGCCACAGGAGACACGAACATGCGAGTCGCGAAAGAGAACGTCGACGTGCAGATGGAAGTCCCGGGAGTGGTTGTCCGCCAGCGCCGCGGGTTCGGCAGCGTTCGCGGATACGACACGATCAGTGGCGAGTACTTCAGCCTGGCGGCGGGGGTGGACACGACGCCGCTGTTCGTCGGTCTCGAAGGCGACCTCTGTCAGTGCCCGCACTGGGGGTTCGTGCTCAGGGGCAGAATAACGACCACCGATGCGGCGGGGCGGCAGGAAACGGTTCACGCAAACGACCTGTTTCACTGGCCGCCGGGGCACAACGTGCGGGTGGATGAGGACGCGGAGATCATCATGTTCAGCCCGCAGCACGAGCACAGCCGCGTGATCGACCACATGATCGCCCAGGTCGGCGCGTGACGGTTCGCTCCACGAAGCAGCGCTTGCTCGACGTGGGTATGGCCAAGCTGCTCGAGCACGGCTATCACGGTCTGGGCATCCAGCCGCTGCTCGACGCGGCGCGGGTGCCCAAGGGCTCGTTCTACCACCACTTCACCGACAAGGAAGATTTCGCGCTGCAGGTCATCGACGAGTACATGCAGCAGGTGCACGCTGCGCTCGACGCCTGTCTCGCCGATCGGAGCCGCCCGCCGATCGAGCGCGTGCGCCGGTTCTTCGACCTGACGCGTGAGAGCTACCAGCGCGAGGGGTACATGGGCTGCCTGCTCGGCGGACTCGGACAGGAGCTCTCGGGGACGAGCGCGGTGTTCCGCCACCGGATCGAGGGGTGCATATCCGCGATCGCGGATCGTCTCGCAACCGGGCTCGAAGAGGCCCGGCTGCGCGGCGACATCTCGCCCGAGTCGGACCCGCGCGAGATGTCGGCACTGCTCGTGAACTGCTGGGAGGGTGCGGCACTGCGCAGTCGTCTGCTGAACGATCCGGCCCCACTCGTCGGAATGCTCGACTTCTTCTTTCGCTCGTGCTCGGTGGAAGCAGTGGCAGGAGCGGGATCACCAGCAGCGGCAGCCACCGGCGCAGCGCGAAAGCGCACACCGCCCCGCCGCCGTGCCGGCCCCACCGCCTAACGCTTCAGCAGCAGCCGCACGGCGTCCACCAGCACCCCGGGGAGCCGCTCCGGCCGGCGCAGCACCGACCAGGCGCCGGGCCCGAAGATGCGCGGCAGGTACACCGGCGCGGCCCGATCCACGGTGAGGCAGAAGGGTGAGATCCCCTGCAGCCGGGCCTCGGCCACGGCCTGGCGCGAGTCCTCCACGCCGTAGCGTCCCTCGTAACGATCCACGTCGTTAGGCTTCCCGTCCGACAGCACCAGCAGGAGCCGGTGGCGCGCCCGCTCCCGGGCGAGCCCGGCCGACGCGTGCCGGATGGCCGCCCCGAGCCGCGTGTACCGGTCGTGCTCCAGCCCGGCGATGCGCGCCCCGACCTGCGCACCCTGCCGCTCGTCGAACCGCTTGAGCGTGCGGACCGCCACGCCGCGCGGCCCCTCCCCGGAGAACGCCAGGATCGCATAGCGATCGCCCAGTGCGTCGAGCGCCTCGGCCACGAGCACCAGCGCCTCCTTCTCGACGTCGATGATCCGACGATGGTCGGCGACCCAGCTGTCGGTCGATCCGCTCACGTCCACCAACAGCGAGATGGCGACATCGCGCCGCGCATGCTGCACGCGCTCGTACAACCGGTCATCCATCGCGCCGCCACCGGCCGCGCACGCGTCGGCCCACGATGTCACCCACGCGTCGAGATCCACGTCGTCCCCGTCCACCTGGCGCACCAGGCGCTCGCGGTGCGCGCGCAGCCGTTCGAAGCGGCGCCGGATCTCGCGCCGCTCGCGGGCGTGACGCCGCCGCACCTCGTCGGCCCACGACGCCGGTCCCTCGGCCGCGAGCGTATCACGGACGATGGCGTGCGCCGGCAGGTAGGCGCCGAGTCGCCAGTCCCACTCCGGATACGCCGTCCCCGCCGCCACCGTCGCCGCGGGAGCGCGATCCGCGGTGCGATCGGGGGGATCCTCGCTCGCCAGGACTTCGGCCGGAGTTCCCGGTACCGCCACGAGCCGGGCCTCCTCGAGCTCCGACACGGAGTCGGCCAGATCGTCGGCATCGGCCTCCGTGTCGCGATCGGCGGGGCGCTGCAGCCCCATCGGATCCTCCACATGCTCCTGCGGATCGTCGATCTGCACCATCCACATCCCGGTGCTCTCATCGTCCTCGTCGTCCGTGGCCTCGCGCACGCGCGGGCGACGCACGAGGGGGCGCACCCGAGGCGTCGCGGATTGCTGCGCATCGTCCTCGTCGGGCGCGCGCGGGGCAACACCGCGAACCGCAGGTGGCGGCGGGGTGACACGCCCCCAGATCCCCACCTGCCGCAGGCCACGATAGCGCCCTGCGGATCGCCCGGCGATGGACCGCGCCGTTTCACGCGCCCACGCGAGCGAATCGTCAGGCGTGTCGGCATCGGGTATGGATGACGACGCGCCATCGGCGAGCACACCGCGCAGCAGCGCCTCCACCGCGCGCTCCGGCGGCGTCAGGCGGCCGTCGTCGGGCCGATCGTCGAGATCCGCGCGACAGGCGTCGTCGAGCTCTGCCGCGACCCCGGGAAAGTTCGTGCGCAGCCAGCGATCGGCAGCGACATGTTCGCTCAGCAGAAACAGGTCGCGCTCGAGCATCGACTCCGGCGCATGCATCATGCGTGGCGTGCCGCGCCAGACGCGCGAGGCCTGCACCAGCGCGAGCAGCCGGAACCGCTCGGCCGCACGTCCCCCCTCCACCGGGAGGCGGTCGGGGAGGCGGATGCGCACGCCGTCGGTGGAGGGGAGCGCCCGCCGGTCAACCAGGTGCCGGGGAGTCCGCTTCGCGATCCG
>DASSBZ010000013.1:0-35865 GCA_035698205.1 Gemmatimonadaceae bacterium
GGCGAACGCCACGCCAAGCAACAGCACCGGCAGGCCTACGATGCCGACGATGACCACCACGGGAATCGCCATCAGTCCGAGAACGCCCACCAGCGGCGTGCCCACAACCATCAGCAGCACCACCGCAGGCAGCACCACGAATAGCGCTACCGCGCCGATGGCCAGGAGCTTGAGCAGCGTCATCATGTCGGAAACCTCCTTGCCCGGGAACGCCGGAACGGTTGCGATGCAACCCCACCGGCAGCGTCAAGCATCAATACGAGATTGGTCCGTCACTTGTGTCACCACCGGAGCAAACCGTCAATACAAGACCTGACCCCGCTCTTGCACGCAGCATCGCAGCACGCTTCCATGAATCCGCTCCGCTCAGCAAGTAGCGTGCAGCATTCAGCATGCAGCGTCAGTTCGCTCCGTCCAGTCGCGCCGAGCCGCCCACCCGCGCCAGCAGCTCCGGCTGGCTCCGCGCCCCCTTCAACGCCGCCAGCGCCCGCAGCAACTGCGAATCATCGCCCAGCGTTCGCCGGAACGCGGTGGAATCGCCGAACGCCATGCTCGCCATGCGCGTCGTCAGCAACCGGTTGATCAACGGCGCCGCCGAGTCGAACTGTGCCCGCGTCACCGGCACCTCGGCAGCCAGCAACCGTGCGAACACGCTGTCGCGCATGAACGGCGCTACCTGGAAGTCCGGGCGCAAGCCGGCGTTCCCCTTCGTGAACTTGAGCGCCAACTGCGAGATCGCGATGCTCGTCTGCTGCGACTGCGGCCCCACCGCGCGCAGGAAGTTCTGCTCAGCGGTCGTGATCGTGTCCGACGCGACGATCACGTCGGGGGTGATCCCGCCGCCGCCATACACCACACGCCCCGCGTCCGACCGGTACGCCGGCCGCGCGTTGCGCACGGAGTCCGTCTCCAGCGAATCGGGCACCACTTCCACCAACTGGCCGTTCTCGTCGAGCCGGCGCTCGCGCTGAATCGACCGCCCGCTCGGCGTGTACCAGCGCCCCGTCGTCATCTTGAGCGCCCAGCCGCCATCGAGCCCGTAGACGGTCTGCACCAACCCCTTGCCGAACGAGGTGGTGCCGACGACGAGCGCGCGGTCGTGATCCTGCAGTGCCCCGGCCACGATCTCCGACGCCGACGCCGTGTACCCGTCGGTGAGCACCACCAGCGGCTCGCCGTCGAGCAGCGGCTGCTCCAGCGCCGTAGACTCCTGCGGCGGCACGCCCCGCGAGCGCACGCTCACGATCTCGCTCCCCCGCGGGAGGAAGAGGTTGGCCATGTACAGCGACTGCTCGAAGCTCCCGCCGCCGTTGCCGCGCAGGTCGAGCACGAACGAACGCGCGCCGCGCCGGCGCAGGTCGGCAATGGCGTCCTCCACCTCTTCACCGGCCGTCTCGTTGAACCGCTGCACGGGGATGTAGCCCACACCGTCGTCCACCACCACGGCAAACGGCACGACCGGCACGTGCACGGTGGCGCGCGTGAAGCGCGTTTCGATGGCAGCCGACACGCCGACCCGCGCGAACCGCACCACCACCTCGGTGCCGGGCGTGCCGGTGAGGCGGGTGGAGACCGCGTCGAGGCTGTTGCCGCTGGCGTTCCAGTCGTCGACCGACAAGATGCGGTCTCCGAGCTGTACTCCGCCGCGCTCGGCGGGGGTGTGCGGGAACACACGGCTGACGGTAAACGTGCCGTTCTGGTCCTCGATGAGCATCCCGACGCCGCCGTAGGCGTTGCCGAGCGTGTTGCGATTGAAGCTCGCCAGCTCATCGGGGGAATAGAGGTCGGCGTAGGGGTCGCCGAGGTTGGCGACCAGCCCGCGCGCCGCCTTCTCGTACAGATCCTGCACGGTAAGCGAGTCGACGGCCTGCCCGGAGACGCGGGCCAGGACCTGCGCGAACAGCCGCGCCGCATCGGGGCCCTGCTCCTGCCGGAGGACGAACGCCCCCGCCAGCAGAGGGAGCACGCCTAACGCCGACAACATGAATGTACGTGGTGCCTTCATTGCGACGCTCCGGCGTGGGCGTGGAATTCGTGGGACGAACGACGCTGGCCGGTCAAGGCGAGGGATCCGTCATCCGGCACCCTGCATTGCGCGAGGTGTCGATTACCTGGGTCACCCGCCACTCGCCATTGGCCTTGACGAGATGGAACGCGTCGTAGCCGCAGTGGCTGAACTTCTCGCCGAGATGAAATGTGTAGTACGCCCAAACCTGGGCAATGCCGTCGTCGACCTGGACCACGCTGTCATAGATGCGCTCCGTCCACGCATCGCCGGTGGCCGCGGCAACGCGGCCGGTGAACTCCGACGCCGGGATGTAGGCGATAGCCTCCGGCACGCTGCGCTTGTCCACGCGCACGAGACGTGCGCCCGGCGCCCAGACGGAGTTCATGACGGTGGTGTCGCGCATGCGCATGCCGTCGAACAACCGGTTGACGACGGCCAGCACCGCGTCCTTCTCGCCGGCCGCCTGCGCCGAGGCGGCGGAGGACGGGGCGAGCAGGCAGAGCAGCGAGAGCGAGAGGCCGGACAGGAATCGGGGCATGAGTGTGGGGCCGGAGGGTAGATCTGACTTCATTCCGAAGGTGACAGACGGTAACACAGCATGCTGCACGCTACAAGCTGTTTGCTGGTGGCTTCCCGCTCCTTGTTCGCGGCGCCGGGTCGAGCGGCGAAACGTTTTCGGCGGCTGCATGCAGCAGGGAGCACGAAGCAGGCAGCACCGTGTCGATACACGTCAGCCGACCTGACCATGCAGCACACGCTGCATGCAGCCGCGGAAGACTTTTCGCTACCCGCATCGTGCTTCATGCACAAGGTGCGAGCCGCAACCAGCAAGCAGCCTGCTGCGTGCAGCATGATGTTATGCACCGCGTTCAGGGAACGCGATGCATCCTCGACTGCAACGCCTCCCGATACGTCCGACTCAGCTTGAGCTGCCTCCCGTCGCGCAGAATCACGACATAGTCCCCCGCGAACCACGGCTGCAGCTCCTTGATGCGGTCGAGGTTCACGATCACCGCGCGATGGATCCGCGCGAACAGTTGCGGGTTGAGCGACGCCTCCATCGCCGCCATGGTCTCGCGAATCAGGTGCGATGTCTTCCCCACGTGCACGCGCACGTAGTTGCCCGACGCCTCGAAATAATCCACGTCGGTCACCTTCACGAAGAACACGCGCCCGTCGCTCTTCACCATCAGGCGATCGATGTATTGATGCTTCGCGCCGCCCCCCTGCGACGGCAGGGCGCCGGCGAGATCGCCGTTCTCGTCACCACTCAGCACCTGCTCCAGCAGCGACTTGAGGCGCTTGCCCGCCTCCGCCGTGTGCACCCGGTCGATGTGATCGCGTGCCCGCTGGAACGCCGTGCGGAACCGCTCGGCGTCGAACGGCTTCAGCAGGTAGTCGGTGGCGTTCACCTCGAACGCCTTGAGCGCGTACTCGTCGTACGCCGACACGAAGATGACGGCCGGCATCTGCTCCGGACCGAGCTCCGAGACCACGCCGAACCCGTCGACGTCGGGCATCTGCACGTCGAGAAAGACGAGGTCGGGGTTGGTCTGGCGGATCATGTCGATCGCCTCGCGCCCGTTCGCGCACTCCCCGATCACGTCGACGTTGTTCTCGGCGCGCAGGAACCGTCGGATGCGCCGGCGGGCAATGGGCTCGTCGTCCGTCACCAACACACGAATGGGCATCAGGACCTCCGGAAGGGTGGAAGGGTCATGCGGGTTGCGCGGCAAGCATGTGCGGCACCTGGTGCGCCGCGACCGCGCTCGGTTCCCCGACGTCGAGGACGACGATTGCCGTCACCGCGTCGGGGAAGTACAGGGAGACGCCGCCGTCGCGCTCGGCGACGGTGGCAGCCTCCACGGCATCGTGCCAGCCGGCGTGGGCAAGCACCAGCGGCGATCCATCGGGGCGGGTGGCGTGCAGTCGCAACCGCGCCCGGTCGCCGCTGGGCTCGTCTGCACTGAGATGGAGATGCACCCCGCCGGCGGTACCGCCGAACAGGTCGTCGGCCAGCGTGCGCAGCAGTCGATTCGGGATCGCTGCATCGAGCAGCTCCACCGGTATCCGCTCATGCAGCGCGGCACTCGGACGCACGCCAAGCCGGTGCGCGTCGACATAGGCGCGCAGCAGCTGGATCTCGCGGCGCAACGTCGTGTCGCGATCCGCCGCGGCGTCCAGCGTCAGGCGCAACACGTCGGCGAGCCTGGTGATCAGACGTTCGGCGCGCGGCACGTCCTCGTGTACCAGCCGCTGGAGCAGGTCTATGGTGCCGAGCAGGAACTGCGGACGCACCTGCACGCACAGCGCCTGATAGCGTGATCGTGCGATCGCCGCCTCGAGGCGGGAGGCCGCGACGTCACGCGCCGTGTACCAGGCATAGAAGTCACGGCTGTGCGACCAGGCGAGAAACGCGACGTAGATGAACAGGTTCCCCAGCAGCGAATTGAAGAACGGCGCGGAGAGAATGGGTGGGCTGCCGATCACTCCACTCGCGCGCACCAGCGCCACATGGGCGAGCGCCACCAGCACCGCGGCGAGCAGGTGCATGGGCACACGACTTCGCCAGTTGCTGCGCGTGATGCGCAGCCGGCGCGCCAGAAGCAGGATGACCGGCGTCAGCAACGCCCAGATCCCTGCCGACGTGAACTCGATGATGACGATCGACCACACGTTGGCCGGCTCCCCGCTCAGCACCGTCACCGCATACACCTGCTGTACCCAGAAGAGCGCGAACGCAATCCACACGCCGGCAATCGCCATCCACGACCGGTTCGTCAGTCGCGGTGAGTCACGCCCCACGCGCACCGGCGCGGGGGGTGCGCTGCGCGCCGCGTAGGCGCCGGCCGATGCTCCCGGCAGTGGATGCGCGATGACGCCGGCAGCATGTCCCGCCCCGTGACTCGAGGGTTCGGCGGCAGCACGCCCGTCGGAACGAGCCTGCTGCGCCGCGACGGCCGTGCGAACCGAGTCGATCGACGTACCGGTGACCGGTGTGGCCCAGAGGCGCGGCGTGTCGGCGGTCCACTCGCCGGTGGCACTCCAGTCCGTGGCCGGCGCATCGGCCAGTTCGGCGCGCGAGCGATACGGAATCTCCATGTCCACGACCGCGCCACGCGGCTCGCCGTCGCGGAGCTCGAAACGGAAGTCGGTGCCGTACAGTTGCGTCAGCCGGTTGCGGGCGTTGCGCAGGCCGATGCCCGGACGAAACGACGACTGCGCCGCCGAGAGTCCCTCGCCATCGTCGGCAACCTCCAGGAAGAGGCGTGAGCGCTCTACCCTTGCCCGGATGGTGATCGTTCCCGGCGCGGCGCGCCTCGCCAGCCCATGCCGGATGGCGTTCTCCACCAGCGGCTGGAGCACGAAGTGCGGCACGAGCGCCTGTCGTGCCGCCGCTTCGACGTCCAGTCGGACGGCGAGCCATGCGCCGAAGCGCGTGCGCTGGATGTTGAACCACGGTTCGAGATTCGCCAGCTCCTCGTCGAGCGAGACCTCGTCGTCGCCGCGCTCGAGCGAGTGGCGCAGCAGCGTGTGCAACTGGCGCAGCATCGCCTCGGCATCTTCAGGCGCTTCATGCGCGAGCTCGGAGATGGTGTTGAGCGAATTGAAGAGGAAGTGCGGCTGCAACTGCAGCTCGAGGAACTGCATCTGCGCGCGCGACAGCTCCACTTCCAGCAGGTGCATGCGCGTCGTGCGCTCGCGATATCGCCGGTGCAACACCAGCGCGCGCGCCACGACGGCAACCGTGGCGTAGGTGATCAGGTGGACGTCGAGCCAGTACAGCACGTACGGCGCGAGCGAACTGGGGGGGTTCGGCGAGGCAACCGCGAACAGGCTGCGTTGCACGAGCGTGGCCGTGAGCGCAGCGATGAGCCCCGTGATCGCATGCGTCGCGACGCGCCGGCCGAGACCGAACTGCCGTCGGTCGAGCCAGCCCACCAGCGCGACGATGCCGGGGGTGATCCCCGCCCAGAACCAGGACAGCAGCAGGGTGACCGGCAGCAGCCAGCGGAGATCCGCAACGGTGAAACCGCTGGTGAGCTTCCAGAGGAGCGCGTGTGACACACCGACGAGCGACCAGGCGATGAACACGATCCCCCAGCCACGGCGGGCGCGACGGCGGTCGTGCCCCCGGATCGCCTCGTCCGGCACGGAGTACAGCGCTGTCGGCGTCGCGAGCGTAGCCATGCGGACCTGTGTCACGTACGTGAACGATGCGCGCGGTGCGCAGTCCAACTGCGGGGCCGAACCCCGCGGGCCATCCTCTCGTCATACCGGCGCGGCTGGTGCCCGCGTGCCGTGTGCGACGGGCGTTCCCCTCGCAATCAATCGCCGTGCGGGACCATTGCAATCGCCTCGGGGCGAACGGCGGGAAAACCGGGGTGAACTACGGGTTGGAGCGTGACGAAAGTTTTTGGCTGAGTGCGCTTCGCCCGCGCCATCGAGTGCGGATTTCGCACTTTTGGGAGTGCGAGAACTGCAGCCGAACGGGGAACCAGAAGTCCTAAGTTGTTATATATCAACGTCGTTCGAACGGCACGGGCGGTGCAATAGCATCTTGCGCCGCCAGTCCGCATCCGCGGTTCACCTCAGACCTGACAGCCTCAATTATGAAGCGAATCCTGCTCGCGATCGGCCTCGTCGCTGCCGTCGCGGTTTCCATTGCCCTCGCGGCCCGCAACAACGCGGCCGGCGCCACGTCGTATCGCATGGTCAGCGTGAGCCGAGGCGACATCGAGTCGCGCGTCGAGGCCACGGGGCTGCTCAGCGCCGTGAGCACCGTGCAGGTGGGCACGCAGGTCTCCGGCAAGATCACGGAGCTGCACGCCGACTTCAACGACCGCGTGAAGCGTGGCCAGCTCATCGCCCGCATCGACGCCACGCTGCTCGAGCAGGCGGTGCGTCAGGCGAAGAGCGATCTCGCCCGCGCCGAGGCCGACGTGAAGCAGAAGAAGTTCTTCCTCGACCAGGCGGAGGCGCTGTACAAGTCGCGCGCCATGACCGAGACCGAGTACACCAGTGCGCAGTACAACTCGGCGGTCTCGGCGTCGGCGCTCGTTTCCGCGCAGGCCAGCCTGGAGCGCGCCGAGCAGAACCTCGCCTACACCAACATCTACGCGCCGATCGATGGCGTGGTGATCGAGCGCAACGTGGAGATCGGCCAGACGGTCGCGGCGAGCATGTCGACGCCGCAGATCTTCCTGATCGCCGAGGATCTCTCGAACATGCAGATCCTGGCCTCGGTCGACGAGAGCGACATCGGCGTGATCAAGGAAGGGCAGGACGTGTCGTTCACCGTGCAGGCGTTCCCCAACCGCACCTTCCACGGTACGGTGAACCAGGTACGCATGCAGTCGACGACCGCCGAGAACGTGGTGAACTACACGGTCGTGGTGAAGGTCCGGAACCCGGATGGCGCGCTGCTGCCGGGGATGACGGCCACGGTGAGCTTTCAGGTGGCCAAGGCGGAGAACGTGTTGCGCGTGCCGAACGCCGCGCTGCGCTTCCAGCCCACCGACGAGATGATGGCCGCCTATCGCGCGGCACATCCGGCGGAGCCGACCGACGCACCGATGGCCGACTCGCCCCGCGGCGGTCAGCCGGTCGCGAACGGCGCGCAGCGCGCGCCCGGCGCGCAGGGGAGCAACGGCGCGCAGCGCGGCAACGACTCAGCGAGCCTGGCTCGTCGCCGTGCAGCCGACGTGGGGAACGTCTGGTACACCGATGCCAACGGCGTCCTCCAGATGGTGCGCGTGCGCACCGGGCTTTCGAACGGCCAGTTGACCGAAGTCACCGGCGCCGGCCTCAAGGAAGGGCTCGAGCTCATCGCCGGCGTGACCAGCGCCGCGGCGGCCGACGGACCGGCCAATCCGTTCCAGCAGCAGAACGATCGGCGCCGCGGCCCAGGGAGGTTCTAACATGACGACGAGGAACTCGGAGGTCATTCGCGTGGAGGACCTCCGTCGCGTCTATACGACCGGCAAGACGAAGGTCCTGGCATTGCGCGGCGTGAACCTCACCATCGAGCGCGGCGAGATGGTGGCGATCATGGGCGCGTCAGGATCGGGCAAGTCGACGATGATGAACATCCTCGGCTGTCTCGACCAGCCCACGTCCGGCCGCTATCTGCTCGACGACGTCCGCGTGGACGGCCTGAGCAAGAACGAACTCGCGGACATCCGCAACACGAAGATCGGTTTCGTGTTCCAGGGGTTCAACCTGCTCGCCCGCACGTCGGCGATCGACAACGTGGAGCTGCCACTGCTCTACGATCGCAGCGGTCGCATCGGTAACACCAAGGAGAAGGCCAAGGCGGCACTGGAGCAGGTGGGGCTTGGTGAACGACTCGATCACGAGCCGAGCGAACTGTCCGGTGGTCAGCAGCAGCGCGTCGCGATTGCGCGTGCGCTGGTGACGGAGCCGGCCATCCTGCTCGCCGACGAACCGACCGGAAACCTCGACAGCCGCACGTCTGTGGAGGTGCTGGCGCTGTTCCAGTCGTTGAACGATCGCGGCATCACCATCATCATGGTCACCCACGAGCCGGACATCGCCCAGTACTGCAAGCGGATCGTGGAAATGCGCGATGGTCTGGTGCTGCGCGACGAACCGGTCCAGGGGCGCCACCGCGCGACGGCCGATCTCGTCACGCTCCAACCGCTGGAAACCGCGGAGGCGGGAGTCTGACATGAAAGCATCACGACTCATCGGCATCGCCGGGCAGAGCATCCTGAAGAACAAGATGCGCACGCTGCTCACGATGCTTGGCATCATCATCGGCGTGGGCGCGGTGATCGTCATGGTCGCCATCGGCCAGGGCGCGCGCACGCAGATCCAGAGCCAGATCGACAACCTCGGCACGAACATGATCGTGATCACGGCTGGTGCGACGCGCACCGGCGGCGTGAGCCAGGGTGCCGGCACGTCGCGGCGCCTCTCGATGGACGACGCCGAGGCGCTCAAGCGCGAATCGATCCTGCTCAACGCCGTCTCGCCGGTGGTCTCCACGTTCACGCAGGTCGTGGGCGGCGAGGGGAACTGGCGCACGGGGGTGAATGGCGTGTCCCCCGACTACCAGACCATTCGCGACTGGCAGGTGACGAACGGCCGCTTCTTCGACGACGCGGAAGTGCGCTCGATTCGCAAGGTGGCCGTGCTCGGTGCCACGGTGGCGGAGAACCTCTTCCCCGGGCAGGATCCCGTGGGCGAGCAGATCCGGCTGCGCAACGTGCCCTTCGAGATCATCGGCGTGCTGGCCAAGAAGGGGCAGACGGCCGAGGGGAACGATCAGGACGACATCATCCTTGCACCGTACACCACGGTACAGACGCGGCTGCGCGGACGAAGCTGGCTGCCGCAGATTCTCGCGAGCACGGCGGTGCCGGGGGACATCCCCGCCGCCCAGCGTGAGATCGCCGGTATCCTCCGCGACACGCACCAACTGGCCTCGTACGACGAGGACGATTTCACGGTGCGCAACCAGGCGGACCTGGCCACCGCCGCCAAGGGCACCACGGAAGTCATGACCCTGCTGCTGGCGGCCATCGCCAGCATCTCGTTGCTCGTTGGTGGCATCGGCATCATGAACATCATGCTGGTGTCGGTCACCGAGCGGACGCGCGAGATCGGGATCCGGATGGCAATCGGGGCCCGCGGCGGTGACGTCTTGACGCAGTTCCTCGTGGAGTCCATCGTGATGAGCATCATCGGCGGACTCATTGGTGTCGGGCTGGGCTTCGCCTCCTCCGCGGTGGTGGAGCAGATCACCGGGTGGGGTACGGCGATCTCGCCGGCCATGGTGGGCGTGGCGATCGGATTCTCGGCGGCGGTCGGGATCTTCTTCGGCTTCTACCCCGCCCGCAAGGCGGCGGCGCTCGATCCGATCCAGGCACTGCGCTACGAGTAGGGAGACGGTCTGGTGTCGTCCGTTTCGGAGCCGGTCCGCGATGCACTCGGCGCCGGAGTGGGTCGCGGCACTTCCACGGAGTGGCGCGCACGCGCCACTCCGGTCCACACGCGCGCCGTATCCCTCATGACAAGCATGCAAACGGGTCGCTGGGCACGGTGGGGCTGGCTGGCCTCGGCGTTCGCCATGGCGGCGGCGCTGCTGGTAACGGCATGGATCGGTCGCGCGCGCGTCGAGAACGCGGCGTCGACGCTCAACCGCGGGCAGGGCGAAGTGGTGCTGGAGTCGGTGCGCCAGCTGCTGCGCTCCGCGCGCATCAATGCCGACCCGACGGCCCTCGACTCCATCCTGGCTCGGCAGCGCGACGCCGGCGTTCGTTACATCGCGCTGTTCGACGATGACAGCGGGGAGCAGCTCGCGAGCGCCGGCAAGTCCGAGACGCCCACCCCCGAGGTGACCAGGTACGAGCGACGCCCCCCCGAGATTCTCACCATCGGCAACCGCGTACGTGTGACCGCGGGGGCGTTCGTCGCCAATGAAGACCTGACGGCCGACGATGATGGACGCGATCGCCGCCGCCGGGCTCCGTATCACATGATGGTGCTGGAGTTCGCGCCCGTCGTGGCGCAGCAGCTCGCCAGCGAAGCCACACGCACGTTCCTGCTCTCCGCACTCGTGGCGGTCGCGCTGTTCGGCGTCTCGTTCGTCTTCTGGCGCCTGACGGCGGCGCAGGAGGCGGCGGAGCGCCGGCTCGAACAGCAGCGGCGGCTCGGCATTCTCGGTGAGATGTCGGCCGTGCTTGCACACGAGATCCGCAATCCGCTGGCATCGCTCAAGGGGAACGCGCAGCTCCTGGCCGAGCGACTCCCCGATGACACGGCCGAGCGCCGCAAGGCACAACTCGTCGTGCACGAGGCGCAGCGACTCGAAACGCTGACGACCGACCTGCTCGACTTCGCCCGATCCGGCCCGCTCGAGCTGATACCGACCGATCCCGTGGCGCTCGTGCGCACGTGCATCGCCGACGTCGATGACAGTGCGGTCACGCTGCACACGGAGGGAGCGCCCGGCTCGTGGCCGCTCGACGCGCAATGGATGCGGCAGGCGCTGACGAATGTGCTTCGCAACGCCCGCCAGTCATCGCCGGAGGGGCGGCCGCTGGACGTCACGGTGGGTACGGCCGGTGACGCGCTCGAGATCGTGGTCCGCGACCATGGCCCGGGGATCGTCGCCGGCGACGAGACGCGCATCTTCTCCCCGTTCTATACCACGCGCACCAACGGCACCGGGCTCGGGCTCGCGGTCGCGCTGCGTGTCGCGCAGATGCACGCCGGCACGGTGACCGCGCGCACGCATACGGAGTCGGGCGGCGGGGCGGAGTTCCGCTTCACCATACCCCGTCGCTGACCATCGCGCGCATGGCACGCATCCTGGTGGCCGACGACGAACCCGGACTGCGCGAGTTCGTGGCCGAGGCGCTGGAAGACGATGGTCACATGGTGACGCAGGCCGCCGATGGCGCCGAGGCGGCGCAGGAGCTGGCACGCGCGCAGTTCGACCTGCTCGTGACCGACCTGCGCATGCCGCGGCTGGATGGGCTGGCCCTGCTGCGCCGCGCGCGCAGCGACCAGCCCGATCTCGAGGTCATCGTGCTCACCGCGCACGGGTCGGTGGACTCGGCGGTCGAGGCGATGAAGCTTGGCGCCTTCGACTATCTCGAGAAGCCGATCGACAGTCCGCGCGAACTGCGCATGCTCGCCGCGCGTGCGCTGGAGCGACGATCGCTGCTGGCCGAGCGCGATCGCGCCGCGCGGAACGTGCCGGCGCTCCCCCCGCTCTCCTATGGCGACCCCGTGATGGCGCCGGTGATCGATGCGCTGGAGCGCGTGGCGCGCACGAACGCCACGGTGCTGCTTCTTGGCGAGAGCGGTACCGGCAAGGAGGTTGCCGCGCGCACGCTGCACGCATGGAGCGATCGGTCCGATGGCCCGTATGTGGCCGTGAACGCTGCGGCCATCGCCGAGTCGTTGCTCGAGAGCGAACTGTTCGGGCACGAGAAGGGGGCGTTCACCGGAGCCACCGCGGCGCGACGGGGGCGCATCGAGCTGGCGAACGGCGGCACCTTCTTTCTCGATGAGATCGGGGAGATGCGCCCCGAACTGCAGACCAAGCTGCTGCGCGTGCTGCAGGAGCGGACGTTTGAACGGGTGGGGGGCTCGCGCACCATCGAGGTGGACGTGCGCTGGGTGGCCGCGACCAACCGCGATGTGAACGAGCTGCGTGCGTCAGGGCAGTTGCGCGAGGATCTGTATCATCGCATCGCGGTATTTCCCATCCGCCTCCCACCGCTGCGCGAGCGCCGGAACGATCTGCTGCCATTGGCGGAAACGCTGCTCGCCCGCATCGCCGCCGACATCGGCCGGTCGCATCTGGTACTTACGGACGAGGCCCGGGAGCGAATCGCCCAGCGTAGCTGGCCGGGGAACGTGCGCGAACTGGCGAACTCCCTGGAACGCGCCGCAATCCTCGCCGACGACGGCTATATCCGCGCCGGGCACCTCGGCGATCCGGGCACGCCCGCCGCGGCGCGGGAGGAGCGGGTACGCACCCTCGACGAGATCGAGCGCGATGCCATCGAGGAGGCGCTGGCCTCGGTGGGTGGGAATCGCCGGGAAGCGGCGGATCGCCTGGGCATCGGCCTGCGCACGCTCTACGACAAGCTGAAGCAGTATCGCGGCGACGAAGGGGACTAGGGCACTTCGGTTCGAGGTCGGGAGTCGTTAGGATGTAACGACCCTCCATGAAAAACACCCTCATTCAGATCCGTCGACCCGCCAGGCCGGCCGGTCGCCTGTCGTCGAGCGCACCGGTGAGCCGCGCATGAGCCCGGACCTTGGTCGCGGCGATCGCTCCGAGCTCTCGCTTCCCATTGCCCCGAGCCTCTCGCCCACGCTCGACCGCCTGAGCGACGACGAGATGCACGTGCCGGCGCCGTCGCGAACCGCCGGCCGTCGCGAGGTGCTCGTCGCCGGACTCGCCATGGTCGTGGCCCTCGTGGCGGCACTCGCTGCCCAGTTCCTGATGGCGCTCATCGGACTGGTCACGAACCTCGCGTTCTACGGGGAGTTCTCCTTTGCCGTGGCCGAAGGCGGCATCCACGGCGCGCCGCTCCTCATTCTGCTGGTGCCCGTACTCGGTGCGCTGGTCGTCGGCGTGCTCGCCCGATATGGATCGCGCGCGATCCGCGGGCATGGCATTCCCGAGGTGATGGAGCGCGTGCTGCACGGCGACAGCGAGATCCCCGCGCGCGTGATGCTGCTCAAGCCGCTGTCCGCGGCCGTCGCCATCGGGACCGGGGGACCGTTCGGTGCCGAGGGCCCGATCATCGCCACGGGTGGGGCGATGGGCTCGCTGTTCGGACAGATCGCCAAGGTCACCATCGACGAACGCAAGGTGCTGCTCGCGGCCGGTGCCGCGGCCGGTATGGCGGCCACGTTCGGCAGCCCGGTTTCCGCGGTGCTGCTCGCGGTGGAGCTGCTGCTGTTCGAGTATCGTGCACGATCGCTGATCCCCGTGGCGCTGGCGGCTTCGGTGGCGGCGGCGGTGCGGCTGATCTTCGCGGGGAGCGCGCCGATCTTCCCGACCCCGGCGGTTGCACCGGCGGGGGCGTGGGCGCTCGCCGTCTATGTGCTGCTCGGCGCCTGCCTGGGACTCGCGGGTGCCTTGATCACGCGATTCGCATATCAGGTGGAAGATGCGTTCGACTGGATCGGAAAGCGCTTCGGCATCCACTGGATGTGGTGGCCGGCGCTTGGCGCGGTGGTGGTCGGCGTGGTCGGTGTGATCGAGCCGCGCACACTGGGCGTGGGCTACGACAACATCGTCGGCGCGCTGGACGGTACGATCGCCGGACGCGCGCTCCTCATGCTGGCGGTGCTCAAGTTCGTGTCATGGGTCATCTACCTCGGCAGCGGAACGTCGGGGGGGACGCTGGCGCCGTTGTTCACCATTGGCGGCGGGCTGGGAGCGTGGAGCGGAAGCCTGCTCGCGCGATTCGCTCCGGGGATCGGCGTGGAGGTTGCCACGGCCGGGCTCGTGGGGATGGCGGCGATATTCGCCGGTGCATCGCACGCCCTGCTCGCCTCGGTGGTGTTCGCGTTCGAAACCACGCGGCAGCCCATGGGGCTTCTGCCCATCCTTGCCGGAGCGAGCGCGGGCTATCTCGCGTCGTTGATGTTCGCGCCGCACTCCATCATGACGGAGAAGCTGGCCCGCCGCGGCACGCCCGTGCGAACCGGATACGCCGTGGATCATCTGGAACGCATGCTCGTGCGCGACATGGCCACGTATCCCGTGGTCACGGTCTCGGCCGACGAACCGCTTGGTGAAGTACGCACGCGGCTGTCCGCGCCGGCGCGACGACGGGGCCACCAGGCGTTCCCGGTGGTGGACCAGTCGAATCGCGTGATCGGCGTGCTCACGCGCCACGATCTGCTCGACGGCGGTCAGGATGAGACCACGCTCGTGCGCGCGCTCGTGAAGCGGCGGCCGGTGATTGCGTTCGATGACAATACGCTGCGCGAGGCGGCGGACCAGATGGTACTGCATCACGTGGGGCGACTGCCCGTCGTGCGTCGCAGCGAGCCGGGTGTGCTCGTCGGCATCCTTACCCGTACCGACCTGCTGATGGCGCACAACACTCGGCTGCGCGCCGGTGGTGCGCGTGTCACCGAGACGACCGAGGAGATGGTCGCCATCCAGCCGTCGTAGGGTCAGGGCGACCGGGTGATCGCCACCGCCGGCGCGCCCGGCGGACGCTCGTCAAACTCGTAACGCCCACTCCGGTAGAGGTGGTCGGCGCTCTGGTACCAGGCGATCACATCCTCGAGCATGACGCGGTCTGACGGTGTCGGATGCGACACCTCGGTGAGCCGATCGAGCGAATCAACGTCGTACAGGGTTCGCGTACCCCGCAAGCCAAGCACCGCCATGCGTCCGCCGCGCAGGAGCGCAAGCTCGGCGTTGTGCCCCATCAGCGCGCGACCTCCGCCGGTGGTGTCGTGGAGCACATCTCGCCCGAAGAAGCGCGAGTGATAGCCCGCTCCCAGGATGCCGAGAATCGTGGGCGGGACGTCCAGCGACGATGCGACATCCGTGATGCGCCGCGCGACCGGCACCACCCCTGGCGCGTAGAACAGGATCGGCACCTCGTAGCTCGGCAGCGGAATCTCGGCTGCCCCGTAGACGCGCGGCCCATGGTCGCCCATCAGGACAAAGAGCGTATTGTCGAAGAAGGGGTGGGAACGTGCCTCACGCATGAATCGGCCGAGCGCCCAGTCCGCGTAGCGGACGGCGAACACCCGTCGCTTCTCCGCCGGATCCTGCGGAATGCGCCCCGCCGGATACGTGTACGGCCGATGATTCGAGACCGATAACACGAGGGTATAGAAGGGAGTACCCGTCGCCTGGAGTGAGTCCATCTCGACAAGTGCGCGATCGAAGATCGCCTCATCGGAGACACCCCAGGCGGTGGTGAACAACGTGTCGGGGAAGTCATGCTGCTCGATGACGCGCTCCACGCCGTTGTTGCGCATGTACCGATCCATGCCGTCGAAGAGCGCACGTCCACCGTACACGAAGGTGGTGGAGTACCCGCGCGATCGCAGCACACTCGGGAGCGTGAACAGGTTCACCGAGCCAGCGCGGCGCACGATCGAGATGCCGGGGAGCGGCGGCAGCGATGCGGTCGTCGCCTCGAGCGCACGGATCGTGCGATTGCCGGTGGAGTAGGCGTGGGTCAGCAGCGTACCCTCGCTCGCGAGCGAGTCAAACCGCGGCGTGAGGCTCACCGAGTCGCCCGGGTGCAGTGCGCCAATGAACTCCGCGCCGAGGCTCTCCTCGAGCACCACGACGACGTTCATTCTGCGTTCGGGCATGGTGGCCGGTACCCAGCGGTCGGTCGGCATCCCGATCTCGTGCTCCACCGAGCCGCGAGTCGGCGCCTGCACCAGTTCGCGCATGCGCGCGAACACGACACTGTCAGGGCGGGAGGTGTACAGGCCGTCGTACGGCGCGTCGCGCCCGAGCAGGGCCTGCCAGAAGGTGACGTAGCCACTGGCGGCCAGTTCGTTCACGTCGCGCGCGGTGGAAACGTGCGAGAGCCGCGGCGACACGGCGAGCGTGAGCCCGGCAAGGCAGGCCGCGTACACGCCGGCAACGCCAAGGCGCGAACGCCAGCCAGGCCCTGATGCCGCGTCGAGTCGCGACAGCATGGGGCGCAGCGCGTACATGCTCAGGGCGACGAACGCGCCGATCACCGCGAGCACCACACCGACGGGATAGCTCTGCCAGATGTTGGTCACGACTTCCGTGGGATAGATCAGGTAGTCCACCGCCACGAAGTTGAATCGCCCGTCGAACTCGTCGAAGAACATCACCTCCGCGACAGCCACGAAGCATGCGCCGAACAGCGCACCCACCATCCAGGTTCGACGCAACAGGCGCTGACCACGGCGGGCAAATCGCGGTTGCGGGACGAGCGTCAGGTACGCGACAAATGGCAGCGCCAGCCAGAGGGCGACAAGCAGGTCGAAGAGTACGCCTGCTGCGAACGCCAGGGGCAGCGCGCCGACGCCGCCCTCGCTCCCCGGTCGGTCGAGGACGAGAATCGCCGCCCGCGTGACCGTCGCAATCAGCATCAGGCTCGCCACGACAATGGCGGCCCAGGCGTAGCGACCGATGCTCCAGCCATGGTGCTGTCTGCATTCGTGGTGCGCGGAGGTGACCGAGGACTGTGGATGTCTGGACACGACAAAAAGGCTCGAGGAGGCACGGGCGGCCGACTGCCGCGGTGCTCCCTGAAGCTCCATGGGTGAACCTGAACCCCGCGTGAATGATCCGCGGCCGCACGATCCGCTCGGCAGGCATTCATCCGGCATACAGGTTCGCACCATCAGGATTCGTTCAGCGCAACCGTTCGTGCGCGGGGACAGTACGCACGATCGACGCTCGATTCCCGCCCCCATGAGGGCACTTCGCATGATGCGGCACCGATCTGCTGTTCGAACCTGGAGCTGGCTCGCGGCCTTCTGTTCGCTGACGGCGGCGTCTGCTCACGCCCAAGGCTGCGATACCCTGTCATCCGAGACGTCGCTCGCCAGGCTGTCCGGACGCGCGATAGGCTCGATTCGGATCCAGACATCGGATCCGGCGCCGATGCCGGTCCTGCCCGAGCTGCTTTCGTTGGTGCATGTGCAGACCCGTGAGGCAACCGTACGACGGGAGTTGCTCTTCAGCGTCGGCGACACGGTTGATACAACGATGGTGGCAGAGTCCATGCGACGCCTGCGCCGCTTGCGCTATCTCGCCGATGCACGGATCGTGGGCACATCGTGCGGCGGGCCGGTGGCGCTGGCAGTCGTCACGCACGATGCGTGGAGCCTGCGCCCGGGGGTGCAGGTGCGATCATCGTCCGCCGCGTTCGAGCTCGCGGAGCGAAACCTGCTTGGGACCGGGCGTCGCGCGGAACTGTCGTTGCGATCCGATCGTGGACGGCTCGGCGTCGGCGCAACGCTCGACGATCCGGCGGTGCTCGGCAACCGCGCCATGGTCTCGCTCGGAATCCGACGCTACAGCGATGGCGATGCGTGGAACGCCACCGTGTCGAGGCGCGAGCAACGCATCGATGATCCATGGGGGATCGAGCTGTGGGCGGGACAGTCGCGCAACTCGCCGTTGCAATCGGGCGACGCAGCCGCATCGCGGAGCTTCGTCTCCGGTGAGTTGTTCCATCGAGGGCGCGCGGGGCTGCTCGCGTCACATCTGCTGGGTATTTCGGACGACGCACGTACCTGGTTACAGATGGGGGTCGAGGGCGAGCGGGCCGGCCTGGTGTCGGCGCTCGATGTACCGCGCATCGGCCCGTCGAGTGTACGACGAGAGTTCGCCGCGTTGAACATCGGAGTACGCCGCCGTTCGATGGCGTTCGATACGCTGACCTGGTTGCTCCCCGCTGACGCCCTCGTGGACGTGCCACTCTCGCTCGAAGCGGATGTCCTCGTCGGAGTCGGCCGCGACTTCATCGGCCATGGACCCATGGTTCATCTCGATGCCTGGATGGGCAAGGCCTGGCGGCCATCCACCACCAGCCTGATCTCGTCCGACCTTTGGGTATCGGGTTATCGCACGGCACGGCGCTGGTCCGCCGGGACGCTGCGCGGCAACATTGGCTACGAACGTGCGGCGCGACGAGGCACGTGGCAGACGCGACTTGGTGCGGAGTGGTTGTTCGACCCGGACCCCGACCTCGGCGCTCTCGTAACCGCCGATCCCACGGCGGGAGCGCTCCCCGACGCCGCACGACTCGCCGAAGGCGCGATTGCGCTGTCGGTCGAACGCGACGTCCGCCTGCGTCCGCTCAGCCGGTCGTGGGCGCTCGATGCAGCGGCGTTCACGGCGCTCTCCACGCGTTGGGACGCGCTGATGCCTGCGTGCGAGTCGTCAGGCTGCACGCGGTTTACGCACCGGACCGACGAGGGCACGCTCGAGCGCATTGATGCCGGGATCGTGGGATTTGGATTGCGGCTGGCGCCCACCCGGGCCGGCCGTGCAACCGCCAGGCTGGACGTCGGCTTTCCTGTACTGCACTCCCCGGGTGTGCGGCGACAACCCTTCCTCGCCATCAGCATCACCCCGTGGTTCGAAAATGCGCGCCATCGCGATGGCCGCGACACCCCATGACGGCGACGTAGGCGCACCCCGACGCGCGTGATAGATTCGAGACACGAGATCGACCCCGGCGCCTCCGGCACCCACCCCGGTTCCCCGCCCCCCCGAACGATGCGCATTCTGTACGCCGAGGACGAGCCCCAACTCCGTGAATCGGTGACGCGCGGGCTTCGCGAGGCAGCGATCGCGGTGGATGCCGTCGCCGACGGCGACGCCGCGCTCACGCAGGCGAGCGTGCACGATTACGACGCCATCATTCTCGACGTCCTGATGCCACGGCGCGACGGTGTAGCGGTGTGCAGCACACTGCGGCAGCGCGGGGTGCAGACACCGATTTTGCTGCTCACCGCGCGCGATGCGGTCGATGATCGGATCGCCGGGCTCGACGCTGGCGCGGATGACTATCTCGTCAAGCCCTTCGCATTCGGTGAGCTGCTTGCGCGCCTTCGCGCGCTCCTGCGACGGAGCGGCGAGGTCCGGCCGGCCACCCTCGTCGTGGCTGACCTCACCGTGGACCCGCGCAGCCATCGCGTGCAGCGCGCCGGCGAAGTCGTGGAGCTGACCGCGAGGGAGTACGCCGTACTCGAGTATCTCGTGCGTCACGCGGGTCGCGTGGTCAGTCGCGCCGAGCTCACCGCCCACGTGTGGGATGAGAACCACGATCCGATGTCCAACCTGCTCGAAGTCTACCTGAGTCGATTGCGACGCAAGATCGACGGCGGCCAGCACGCACCGCTGCTGCATACCCTGCGCGGTGCCGGCGTCATGCTCACCGCTCCCGACTCGACCGACGGCGCAGGACTGCCGTGACCACGGGTTTGCGATCGGTCCGCTTTCGGCTCACGTTCTGGTATGCGCTCGTGCTCGCGTTCACGCTCATTGTCTGCGCGGCGGGGGCATGGATCGTGGTGCAGCGCGTGCTGCAGCAACGTGCCGAACAGTTTCTCGCTGATGCCCGCGATGCGTTCCTGGTGGAACTTCACGCCGAGGAAGCCGAGATGCCTACCTTGGTTGCGGCCATCGGCAAGGCGATGCAGGACATCCGCATGGCGGACGTCGAGTTCATGGTACTTGACTCGGCGTCGCGACCGGTCGCGGCCTCGGGAGACGTGCCAAATCGCGCGCACCAGGCCACCTCGGTGCGACTGTCGGCCGACACGCTGGCGGCGTTCGTCAGCTTTGTCGACGACAGCCTCAGCACCACCGTGGTACTTCCGGGCGCGAACGGCGGCAACCTGATCGCGATCAGGCCTGCCGTGCTGGGCAGTGCGCGGTACAGGATCGCGGCGGTGCAATCACGACGCTGGCTGCACAACACCATGCGATCGCTGTTCGTTGCCTGGCTCGCCGTGCTCCCGCTCGTGCTCGCGGTCAGTACCGCTGGCGGCTACCTGATGGCGCGACGGGCGCTCGCGCCGGTTGCCGACATGAGCCGCCGGGCTCGCGCCATCTCCGCAGCCAATCTCGACCAGCGGCTCGCTGTCGTGAACGCCAAGGATGAACTGGGCGAGCTCGCGACCATGATCAACGCCCTGCTCGCACGCGTGGAGCAGGCCTTCGCCCAGCAACGCCGGCTGGTTGCCGATGCCTCGCACGAGTTGCGCACGCCGGTCGCTGTCATTCGGGCCGAAGCGGACGTTGCGCTGGCTCGCCAGGAGCGTCCCGCGCGAGAGTACCGCGACGCGCTCGAGATTGTGAGCCAGGCCGGCGAGCGCCTCTCGGGAATCGTGAACGATCTCTTCCTCCTCGCCCGCTCAGACGGTGGACCGGTTCCGCTGAGCGTCGAGGCACTCTACCTCGATGAACTGATCATCGATACGGCGCGTGTCATGCGTACGCTCGCTGATCGCCGTACCGTGCGAATCGACGTGCCGCCGCTCGCTGAGTCACCGCTCACGGGAGATCCTGAACTGCTCGGTCGACTGCTGCTCAACCTGGTGGACAACGCCATCAAGCACTCGCCGCCCGGGGGAGCCGTGGCGATTCGACTCGGGGCAACACCCCAGGCCTACACCGTGAGCGTGACGGACGAGGGCCCGGGAGTGCCGCTCGATGCACAGGATCGGATCTTCGAACGGTTCTATCGCGCAGCCCCGTCAACGGCCAACGCAGCAGAAACGGGGCCCCGAGGCTCGTTGAACAACGGCGCGGGGCTCGGGCTCGCGATCGCACGGTACATCGCCGAGGCCCACGGCGGAACGCTCGAGCTCGCGCGTTCGTCGGCGAGCGGAAGCGAATTCAGGCTGACGCTCCCTCGTCAGTCGCGAGGCGTTGCCGGAGCGCCACCCGACTGAGAATCGGTGCGCCGCGATACACCACGATCGGAGGCATCGTGCAGGGCGAATGACCAGTATGCGCCATCGCCGCCGGCGTCGCGGAGCCGGCGCGCGCGCACGTCAAATACGCGTTCGAGCACCTCGACCGGCACGTCCTCGGGGCGAGCGGTCTCGTATGCCAGGCGGCCGTTCGAAAGCACCATCAGGTGGTCGGCAAACTGTACGGCGCGGTTGAGATCGTGCAGGACGGCCACGACGGTGTATCCGCGGTCGCGCAGCATCGCGGCCACGCCGAGCACGTGAAGCTGATAGTGCACATCGAGGCTGGCGGTGGGCTCGTCGAGGAAGAGCACCTTCCCGGCGATGTCACCATCATCATTGGCCGTGTCGCTCCAGATCTGCGCGAGGACGCGCGCCAATTGCACCTTCTGCTGTTCGCCGCCGGAGAGCGTGGCGTACGATTGCCTGCGCCGCGATGCCATGCCGACCAGATCGAGCACCTCGCTCACGATCTCGAGATCGCGGTGCGTCGGAAGCATGCCGTAGTGCGGCGAGCGCCCCGCGAGTACCACGTCCTCGGCGGGGAGCGGAAACGCCGGCAGCACCTGCTGCGAGAGCACGGCGCGCGCCCTCGCAAGCTCCAGCATCGAGAGCTCGCTCGCGAGTCGATCGCCGTAGTGCACGGTACCAGCGTCGGGCGCCCGCAGTCCGGTCGCCACGCGCAACAGCGTCGATTTGCCCGCACCATTCGGCCCGACGATCACGTTGAAGGCGCCGGGCTGGAATCGCACGCTCACATCGTCCAGGATGCGCACGCCGCCCGCGATGCAGGATACCGACCGGAGCTCAACCATGCCGCGCCACCCCGTCGCGCTCCTGCCGGAGCAGGATCGCGAGAAAGACGGGGGCGCCAACGATGGCCGTGATCACACCGATCGGCAGCTCCGCCGGCCGGATGATCACGCGCGCGACGACATCGATCACCGACATCAACGCCGCACCGAACAGCGCGGACGCCGGCAGCAGGAAACGGTAGTCCGACGATCGCATCCGCCGGAGCATGTGCGGGACCACGAGTCCCAGGAAGGCAATCACCCCGGTCATCGCCGTGGCCACCGCAACCATCAGCGTGTTCAGGACGAGCAGCCGACGTACGAGACGGCGAGGATCCACGCCCAGGTAGGCCGCTTCATCCTCGCCGAGCATGAGAACGTTGAGCGCCTTTGCATCACGCAGCGTGAGCGCGTAGCAGGGAATGAACACCGTCCCCACCAGGAGCACGCCGCGCCATGTGGCGGTGGTGAACGTCCCGAGGCTCCAGAAGGTGATGTTTCGCGCCTGCGGGTCTCGAGCCACGAATGAAAGGAAGCCGGTACCTGCCGCGCACACGGCATTCACCGCGATGCCGGCGAGCAGCAGCGTGATGACGTCCACCTTCTCGAAGCGCGTCGCCAGCCGGTAGACCAGCGCGGTGGCCGCAAGCGCGCCGATGAACGCCATCACCGGTACCACAAGTGATCCGATCACCGTGGGCGCCGCGAGGGCGCCACCATACACGAACACCAGCGAAGCACCGAACGCTGCACCGGCCGACGTACCAACCAGCCCGGGCTCGACGATCGGATTGCGGAAGATCCCCTGCATTACGGTTCCCGATACGCCGAGCACAGCACCCGTGAGCGCGGTGAGCAGCACACGCGGCAGACGCAGTTGCTGGAACACGTTGCGCGCCAGCGTATCCGACGTGGACAATGCTCCCCAGCCAAGCGCGTGCGCGATGTGGCGCACCATGGCCGCCGGCGTGAACGAGAAGGCGCCGACAGCGGCCGAGAGCAGCAACGCTCCCGACAGACCGATCGCGAGCAGCCATTGCACGCGGCCGAATGAGAGCGCCTTCAGCACGCGCGTACCGCGGAGGCGATCGTCACGACGTCGGCGTGCCGTCGTGAATAAGCTGTGCGAGGTGCTCGACCGCCGCAGGGGTGCGCGGACCGAAATACATGATCTCGGTCTCGTCCACGCGATAGATGCGGTGGTCGCGTCCGGCCGGCGTGAGCGCAACACCCGGCAGCTCCGCGAATCGGTCGACACTTCCCAGCCGATCGAAGCCCACGTCGGTGGCGATGATGATGTCCGGCGCGAGTCGCGCGATCGCCTCGGGGTTGAGCCGCATCATCCCGCCCAGCGAATCCACCGCGTTCACACCACCCGCCCACCGCAGGATCCGGTCGGCAGTGCCCCCGCTCCGGATGGCGAGATAGTCGTTGACGATCTGGCCGAAGTGCATCATCAGCACACGGGGGTGCGGCGCGCTGGCCCATCGTGCCGAGTCGGCTTCCACCTGCGACATGCCGGCGCGCCAGAGGGCGATCACGCTGTCCGCCTCGTGCTCGTGATGGAACTCCCGGCCAAGGCGTGCCATGAGCATCTGCGCGCTGTCGACGCCGGCGCCAGGTCGCAGCACCAGCACGGGAATCCCCACGTCCTTCACGCGCTGCAGCACCACGTCGGGGCCCACGTTCCCGTCGGTCAGCAGCATGGTGGGGCGAAGCGACGTGATCCCCTCGGCGCTCAGCGCCCGATGGTACCCCACCGACGTCTTGCTCCTGATCGCCGGCGGATAGACGGACGTGAGGTCGCGCCCGACGATCACCCCCTCGGCGCCGATGGCGTAGAGGAATTCGTTGATCTGCTTGGAGACGGATACCACGCGGGGCTGGTCGGCCGCCGCGCCGTCGTCGCGAGGGGTGCAGGCGAGAGCCGCGAGCAGCAGCACGAGCGGTGCAACGGCCGTGGCCGCCAGCGAGACGCGGGTCTGGCGAGGACGGAATCGAGCCCGACACTCGCGGATATGTTGAATGTGCACGAGTCGGCAACGCGTGAGCCCGGCCGAGTGTTGACCGAACCCGGAGGACCGCGACCGTAGGCGAACCGCCCACAGGAAGCAGGGCGAACCCCGCTGGCGGCGTCAGTTATGCGTGGCGATCATCCGGATATCACCGCGCTCGCGTCGACGCGAGCCAACCAACGGAGATGCGAGATGCTGAAGCTCAGCGACGTGATGACCAAGGACGTGATCACCCTCGGACCGGACCTGACGGTGCGCGAGGCCATGGCGGTGCTCACGGACCGGCGGGTGAGCGGCGCGCCGGTGGTGGAGAACAACAAGGTGGTCGGCGTGGTCTCCACCTCCGATCTGCTCCAGTTTGCCGCCGAGAACGTGGATACCGAGCAGGATTCGGAGTACGACGACGGACGGCAACCGGATCCCACCTGGGATGGACTGACGCCGCCGGAGGTGGAGGAGGATGACCCGACCGCGGCGCTCTACTTCGCGATGCTCGACGACTCGGAAGATGATGTGTGGGAGAAGATGGAGGAGGCGCGCGGAGAGGAGCTGAGCGAGCTCGATGACCGCACGGTGGGTGATATCATGACGACGAAGCTGATCACCATGAGCACCGACGATACGATCACCGATGCGGCCGACTACATGCGCACGATGCACGTCCATCGGTTGTTGGTGGTGGACGCGCGTGGAGAGCTCGCCGGTCTGGTGACCACGATGGACCTGGCGCGCGAGGTGGCCGATGAGCGCGTCGGCAATCGCGGCGCACGAACGGATCGACCGAACGATCGGTCGGAGCCGCGTCCGGGCGCGTGACGGTGTGACCGGCCACGCCAGGGTGCGTGGCCGGCCTGCCTCCCTTTGCCGCGCCCACGCGCCGGGCGTATGATCTTGCATGAGCCAGCCGCCAACCGATTATCGACCGCGCGACGATAAAGCTGCGTCGAAGCCGAAGCCCCCCGCGCCGAGCGGGACAAACGGACAACCACCGGCACCGACGCCGCCGACGACGCCGGCGCCAAAGATGACGCGGCGCGCATGGCTCACCTTCCTGCTCATCATCGCCGCCAACTTCCTGATTGTCCGGACGTTCTTCCCCGACGCCGGCAAGCCGGTGACGGTGCCGTACACGCTCTTCAAGTCCGAGGTCACGAAGGGGAACGTCGAGAAGGTGTACAGTCGCGGCGAGAACCTGACCGGCCGCTTCGAAGCCGCCGTCACGTACCCGACCACGCGCGACAGCGTGACCGGTGTGGAACCACGCGAGGTCACGACGTTCGCGACCACGCTGCCGTCGTTCGTCGACGAGGGGCTGGAGACGCTGCTGATCCAGAACGGCGTCGAGATCAGCGCGGAACCGATCCAGCAGGGCGGCAGCTCCTGGTTCACGCTCCTGTTCGGCTTCGGGCCCGCGCTGCTCATCATCGTCTTCTACGTCTGGATGTACCGCCGTGCATCGGCGCAGGGCGGCGGACTCGGGGGCGCGCTGACGGGCGGACTCGGCAAAAGCACGGCACGACGCTTCGACCAGGATGCCGAAGGTCGCGTGACGTTCGAGGACGTGGCCGGAATCGACGAGGCAGAAAATGAACTCGTCGAGATCGTCGACTTCCTGAAGGATCCCGGGAAATACACCCGGCTCGGCGGCACCGCTCCCAAGGGCGTGCTGCTCGTCGGCGCACCGGGAACCGGGAAGACGCTGCTCGCGCGCGCCGTGGCGGGCGAGGCCGGCGTCCCCTTCTTCTCGATGAGTGGATCGGAGTTCATCGAGATGATCGTCGGCGTTGGCGCGGCGCGTGTGCGCGACCTCTTCAAGCAGGCACGCGAGCATGCACCGGCCATCATCTTCATCGATGAGCTGGATTCCATTGGACGGGCGCGCGGGCAGATGGCGATCGGCGGATCGAGCGAGCAGGAACAGACGCTCAACCAGATCCTCACCGAGATGGACGGCTTTTCCAGTCGCGAGGGGATCATCGTCCTCGCCGCAACCAACCAGCCGGACGTACTTGACAAGGCGCTCCTGCGCCCGGGACGCTTCGATCGGCGTGTCGTCGTGAACCTCCCCGATCGCACGGGGCGCGAGGCGATTCTCGACGTCCATACGCGCAACGTGCCGCTCGCCGCCGACATCAGCTTGCGGGACATCGCGGCCACCACGCCGGGGCTCTCCGGCGCCGACCTCCGCAACCTCGTGAACGAAGCGGCACTGCTGGCGGCGCGACGCGAGCAGAACGAGGTGCACCAGAAGGACTTTCTCGATGCGCTCGAGAAGATCGTGCTTGGCCCCGAGCGCCCCTTGCTCATGAGCCGGCAGGATCGCGAGCGTATTGCCTATCACGAGGGTGGACACGCCATCCTCGGTCTCGTCGTGCCGGGCGCCGACCCCGTGCATCGTGTGACGATCGTGCCGCGCGGCCAGGCGCTCGGCGTCACCTATCAGCGCCCCGACGCCGATCGCTACAACTATCCGGAGGCATACCTGCGGGCACGGATCGTCGGGATCCTCGGTGGTCGCGCGGCCGAGGAAATCGTCTACGGTACGCGCACCACCGGCGCCGAGAGCGACATCGAACAGGCCACGCAGCTCGCACGCAGCATGGTCACGCGATGGGGGATGAGCGACGAACTCGGCATGGTGCAGCTCGCGCCGCGGCAGAACCAGTTCCTCGGCGTCGGCGGGAGCTACAACGGATCACGCCCGTTCAGCGAGGCCACCGCCCAGGCCATCGACGCCGAGGTCCGTCGGATCATCGCCGAATGCCACGACGAGGCACGCCGGCTGCTCACCGGGCATCGCGCGCAACTCGATGCGCTGGCGGATGCGCTGCTGGAGCGCGAGACGCTGGACGAGCGCGAAATTCTCGATGTGACCGGGCTGAAGCCCGCGCCGGCGCTGAGCGCCGAGAAGACCGGCGCCTGACGGGCACGCCGGCGCTGAGCGTCGAGAACACCGGCGCCTGACGATCGCGCAGGAGCATTGCGGCAGGCCGCCGGCGGGCCGCTACGCCGCCCGCTTCCGGTATTGACGCACGGCCAGCGTCATCACCAGCACACCGATACCGGTGAGCATCAGGAGTTCGTGGAGTACGTCGCGAAAACCGGCACCCTTCAGCAGGACGGCACGCATCAACTGTGTGAAGTGCATGACGGGACTGGCTTGCGCGACCCACTGTGCCCACACCGGCATGCCGCTGACGGGGGTGAACAACCCGCTCATGAGCAGATAGATCAGCAGGATCGCGTACGCCACGAACATGGCCTGCTGCTGCGTGCCGGCCACGGTGGATACCCAGAGTCCGATCCCGAGCGCACCGACGAGATAGATCGCCGCGCCGCCGAAGACGAGCAGCAGGTTCCCGCGAATGGGGAGGTCGAGCACCAGCCACGCGATGCCGAGGCCGATGGCCAGGTCGAGCAGCGCGAGGCTCCAGAGCGGGATCAGCTTCGCCGCGATGAAGGTGGCGCGAGAGATCGGCGTGACGTTGAGCTGATCGAGCGTACCAGCCTCCTTCTCGCGGACGATGTTCATGGCGGTGAGCAGCGTGCCGATGATGGTCACGAGCACCACGAGAATCGCCGGCACCATGAAGTCGCGATAGTTCAGCTCCGGGTTGTACCACCCCCGCTGGCGGACGTCGATCACGGCGCGGCCAGGCTTCGGCGCTGGCATGGTCGAGACACCGACCGTCGCCACCCGGGGCGCTACCTCGGCGCCGACCTCCGACGAGTATCGCGCCAGGATCCGGGCGGCGTATGACTGCGTGACCCCGGCGGCGGCCCCGTCCTCGGCGTTGAAGATCAACTGAACCGCGCCGCGCCGCGTGCGAACGAGATCGCGCTCGAAATCGTGGGGGATCGACAGGATCACGTCGATCTCGCGATTCAGCATCGCCGAATGGGCCCGCGCCACCGATGGCGACGCGGCAACGGGGAGAAAGCGCCCCGATGCGGCGAGCCGGTTCACCAGGGCGCGCGACATCGTGCTGTGATCGCGATCGACCACGTACAGCCGTGCGCTGCGTACCTCGAACGTCGCTGCATTGGCGAGGAGCAGCAGTTGCACGACAGGCAGCACGATCAGCATGCCGAGCAGCACGCGGTCGCGGAAGATCTGCAGGAACTCCTTGCGGAGCAGCACACGGAGCGCGCGCACGGTCAGGCCAGCCTCGGCTTGAAGCTGCGAATCGCCAGCACGAGAAAGACCACGAGCATGCCCGTGAGCACGAGCAGCGGCTCGTGGAGCTCCGCAAGCCCGACCCCCTTGAGCATGATGCCGCGCGCAACCACGATGAACCAGCGCGCGGGAACGATCAGCGTCACCGGCTGCAGCCAACCCGGCATGGAGCCGATTGGAAAGATCATCCCCGAGAGCAGCGTGCTGGGGAGCATCGTGCCGAGGAGGGCGCCGAGCATCGCCGCGCGCTGCGAGGAGGTGCGCGAGGCGATGAGCACGCCAAGCGCGAGGCCCACCATGGTGTACAGCGTGCTGGCCGCGAGAAGGAGCACGAGACTTCCCCGGAACGGGACGGCGAAGACCAGCCACGCAACAAGGAGGGCCGTGCTCACGTTCGCGAACGCAAGAATCAGGTAGGGCAGAACCTTGCCGATGATGATCTGCCATGGCCGCAGCGGCGAGACGAGCAGTACCTCCAGGGTGCCGCGCTCCTTCTCGCGCGAGAGCGAGATGGCCGTCATCAGCGCGGAGACGAGCGTGAGCACGAGGGCGATCAGGCCGGGGACGAACAGGTTCACGCTCTTCAACTCGGGATTGAACTGCATGCGCGACTGCATCACGATACGCGCGCCGTCGCGCCCTGCCCCGATTTCGGCTTCATAGCCGTTGATGACGGCGGTCGCATAGGCCTGCATCCGGCTTCCCGTATTCGGATCCGAGGCGTCGCTGATCACGTGCAGACGGGCCGGGTTCCCCTCAGCCAGCCGCGCGGCGAATCCCGGCTCGAACGCCACGGCCACATCGGCGGCCGCGCGACGGAACAGCGGTTCGACGGCCCGCGTCGTCGCAACGGTTCCAACCACCTCGAACCGGCCGTTGCCGACGAATCGTCCCCGCAACGCCCGCGTGACGTAATCGGGCGCCGGGTCCACGAATACCACGCGGATGTCGTTGACGTCATTGCGCAGCGCGAAGCCGAACAGCAGCACTTGTGCGAGCGGCAGCAGCAGCAGAATGCTCAGCGTCTGGCGATCGCGCAGGAGGTGCCTGACCTCCTTCACCATGAACGCCACGAGCGCGGGGGTGTGCCTGGGCACGGCTCCCCGTCAGCGGGGCGTGGGGCCGGGGGCGCTCACCGACTCCTCCGGTGACGATCCAGCGCTCATGGTCCCTGCCTGCTGTCCGGCGTCCGGGCGCGCGAGACGCACGAACACTTCGTCCAGCGAACGCTCGTGGAACTGCTGCTTCAATTCCTGCGGCGTCCCCAACGCCGCGATCCTCCCGTCCACCATGATCGAGACGCGATTGCAATACTCTGCCTCGTCCAGATAATGCGTGGTCACAAAGACGGTGGTGCCACGGTTCGCGGCGGCGTAGATCATCTCCCAGAACTGCCGGCGCGTGATCGGATCGACGCCCCCGGTCGGCTCATCGAGAAAGATCACGGAAGGTTCGTGCAGCAGCGCCACGGAGAAGGCAAGCTTCTGCTTCCAGCCAAGCGGGAGCGATTCCACACGTGCGTCGGCAGCGTGGCCAAGCTGCAGGTCCTCGAGCAGGGCGCGCTCCCGGTCCCGGACCGCGGCGTCGGTGAGCCCGTAGACACCGCCGAAGAGCGCGATGTTCTCGCGAACGGTGAGATCATCGTACAGCGAGAAGCGCTGGCTCATGTATCCGATGTGGCGCCGCACATCCTCGGATTGCGTCATCACGTCGAACCCCGCCACTCGCGCGTCTCCCGAGGTGGGCGCGAGCAGTCCGATGAGCATCTTGATGGCGGTGGTCTTCCCCGCCCCGTTCGCGCCGAGGAAGCCGAACACCTCGCCCTCGGCCACGTCAAAGGAGATCGCATCGACCGCGGTGAAGGTGCCGAACCTGCGCGTCAGGTCATGCACCTCGATCGCGGCGCTCACGCCGCCGCCTCGCGCGGAGCGCCCATGAGCGCCATGAATGCGTCCTCGATCCCCGGTCGAATGGGTGTGACACCGGCATCGGTGAAGCCGCGCCCCTGCAGCCAGGCGGTCAGCTCGTCGGCAATGCTTGCCGATGGCTCCCCGGTGCGAGTATCGCTGTAGTGCAGGACCTCGCCGAACGGGAACACCGCTGACGCATGCGGAAATGATCGGAGCGCCCCGATCATTGCGTAGAGTCGGCGACCACGTACCGCGAACAGTGGCCGCGGGAATCGATCACCAATGGCCGACGGCGCATCGATCGCGAGCAGTCGCCCCTGCTGCACGAGCGCGACGCGATCGCATCGGTCGGCCTCGTCCATGTACGGGGTGGAAACGACGATCGGCAACCCGGTCGCCTTGAGCGCATCGAGCAGGTCCCAGAATTCACGTCGGGAAACCGCGTCGACCCCGGTCGTCGGCTCATCGAGCAGCAGGATGTCGGGGCGGTGTACGAGCGCGCACGACAGCGCCAGCTTCTGCTTCATGCCGCCGGAGAGCGCACCGGCACGGCGCGCCTTGAAGGGCTCGATCTGCCGGTAGATCGGCTCGATGATGGACCGACCTTCCTTCAACGTCGTGCCGAAGACGGCCGCGAAGAATTCAAGATTTTCCTCGACGCTCAGGTCCGGATACAGCGAGAAGCGCCCGGGCATGTAGCCTACCCGGGAGCGTACCGCCCACATGTCCTGGACGACATCGTGGCCGAGCACTCGCGCGGTACCGGCATCGGGCAGGAGGAGCGTGGCAAGAATCCGGAACAGCGTCGTCTTGCCACCGCCGTCGGGGCCAACGAGTCCGAAGATCTCGCCGCGGTCCACGTCGAACGATATGGCATCGAGTGCGATCGTCTCACCGAAGCGCTTGCCGAGGCCATCGACGACGAGCGGCCGATCTGACGAGCTCACGGCTCCGACCGTTGCGCGGGAGCCGCGCTGTCGGCGGAGGACCCGCTACCGAAAGTCACGTCGGCGGGCATGCCGATCTTCAGCACGCCATTCGTATTCGGGACTCTGATCTTCACGGCATACACCAGGTCAGCGCGCTCGTCGCGCGTCTGGACCGGCGTGGGCGTGAACTCCGCCGCTCCGGAGATCCAGGCGATAGTGCCGGGGATGGCGACCAGCTCATCGGCGCCGCGACTCACCCGGACCGTGGCGCGGCCACCGAGCCTGATCGTTGCGAGCTGGTCGCCCGTGACATAGGCGCGAAGATCGAGGGTATCGAGGTTGGCGATCTTGTAGAGTGGCTGGCCGGGCTGCACGATCTCCCCCTCGCGCGAGTACACGACGAGAACGGTCCCCGACACCGGGTTCTTCACGCTGCTCCGGTCGATTCGCTCCGCGACCTGCCGCACCCGCGCCTCATTGGATGTCACGTCGGAGGCGGCGCTCGAGCGCTGCGCGCGCAGCGCCTCGATGCGCGCAACCAGAACGCGATAGTCGCGCTCGGCCTGGTCGAGCTGCTGCGCCGTCGCCGCCTGCTGGGCGTGCAGGCGTTGCGTTCGTTCATAGGCTCGACGGGCGATATCGCGCTGCACCTCGAGGACGGTGATCTGCTCCGAGACTTCAGCGCGGCGTGCGTCGGACGCGGCACGCTGGGAGGCGAGCTGCTCGCGCTCGAGCGCGAGCAACGTCGTGTCGATGCGGGCCACCACCGCGCCGTCCGTCAACCGCGCTCCCTCGACGGGCTCGAACGCCCTGAGCTGGCCGCCTGTCTCCGCCGACACCACGACCTCGATGGCTTCGAAGTTCCCGAACGCGTCGGGCTCGGGCTCACCGCCGCACGCCAGCGTCGCGACGAGCAGCATCAGGGCAACCGCATTTTGAGTGGGGCGCATCACCGTACCTCGATGCCTGCGAGTGTGAGAAATCGGACCCGGGCTTCATCCAGCTCGACGCGATGCGCGACGCGCGCCAGCCGCGCGGCCAGCAGTTCGGATTCACGGTCCACGAGCTCCGCGGAGGTGATCACCCCCTCGTCGAATCGCAATCGTGCCTCTCGCAGGATCTGTTCGCGGAGTGACACGATCGAGTCGTCTGTTGCGCGCGTGTCTTCGAGCCGGTCGATTGCCGCCAGCCGGGTCAGCGCGCTGCGGCGGATACCCTCGCTGAACGCCGCTTCCTCCGTCGCGACAATGCGCTGCTGAATCGCGATCTCCTCGCGACGTCGATCGGTCGTGCCCCAGTTCCACGGCATCCACTCCACACGCACGCCGGCGAGCCAGTAGGCATCAAAGTCATTCCCGAGCGGGTTCAAGCCCGGGCGACCGTAGCCGGCGCGACCGAACGCCGAAACGCGAGGCTGATCGGCAGCACTCACCAATTCTTCCTGCCGGTCGAGCCGATCCCTGGTGCGCGCGAACTGCGCATATTCGGGGCGATCGCGCAGTGCGTTCAGCGCCGCGCGCGCCTGCCGTACACGATCACCGAGCTCCGGCGCGACGAGCATGCTCGTGCCGCTGATTGATCGACCCGACAGGTCGCCGAGGATCGCGAGCGCGGCGTCACGCTGGTACTCCAGCGCATCGAGCGATTGTCGGCGGCGCAGCAGTTCCGCCTCGATCATGGCGCGTTCCCCGGGCAGCGCGGTACCCTCCCCCACGCGCGCCGCGGCGACCTGGAGCCGCTCGTCGAGAGCCACGATACCCGCGCTGATCTCGTCGTACTCCGACTGCAGCAGCAGTGCGGAGAAGAACGCCTCGTTCACGCGTTCACGGACGACGAACAGCGATGAGCGCACGCCGGCGCGCGATTCGGCCAGCTCCGCTCGTTCCACGGCGCGTCTCGCAGCGCGACCGGGATCGAGCAGCCGCTGCTGCGCGGAGACATACGCGTCGTAGCTGTCGTGCGGTATCGGTGGCGAGGCATCACCGGGCACCCGGAACGGCACCGTCGGCACGTCGGACTGATACTGTCCCTGTGCGGTGGCCCCGAGCGACGGGAGGCGCTCGGCGTCGATCGACGCGACGCGCAACGCCGAGCGCGAGCCGAGGAGATCGAGCTGCAAGGCGCGTGGATCACGATCGAGGGCGGCGGCCTGCAGCGCGCCGAGTCGGACCGTATCCCGCTGCACTGCTCCCTGCTGTGCGACGGCGTGGTGCTGCGGCAGGAGCATGAGCGTGGCGAGGAACAGCGGTGCGAGCGTTGCGGCCCCGTCGCCCGCGTTGCGGAGCCAGACACGATCTGGTGTCGGCCGTGCGGGAGAGGAGCGAACGTCGCGGGCAATCATGGCCGGAGCGCGCTGAGGATGAAGACCGGCAACTCCCTGCGACGCGCATCGAGGAAGCGCTCGAACGCACGATCGTCCATGCCGAAGACCGCGCCGAGCATCGGCCTGGCGACGAAGGGAAAGACCGAGAGCGCCAGCAGGTTGATGACGAGCTGTTCAGGCTCGATGCGCCGCAACTCGCCGCGGCTGACGCCGGCATCGATCTGGTCACGGAGCTGTGCCAGCAGCTTGGCGGGGACCCCCGCGTCCGGGACGCGCGGATCGGATCGGAGTGTCGCCAGGCGTTCCGGGTGCTGATGCAGTTCGGAGAGCACGTACCCGGGGAGGAAGGGGGTCCGCCGCACCGTATCGATATAGAGGTGCACGAACTCCTCGACCTTCCGTTCGATAGGAGCGTCGGAGCCCATCAGTTCGACAACCGCGGGGACGAGGCGGCCCGCTGCCTCGAGGAAGATCGCCTGGGCGAGGCGCTCCTTCGTGCGGAAGTAATAGTGGAGGAGCGCCTGGTTGACGCCGGCTTCGGCGGCGATCTCCTGCATGCGCGCGCCGGAGGTTCCGCGCCTGACGAAGATCCGTCGGGCGGCGTCGAGGATGCGCTGTTCGGTGTCGCGATCGCGACCGCCTGCGACTACCTGGGCGGGGGGCTTGGCACGAGCTGCGGACTTCTTCCTGCCGTGGCCACGCCCCGGTCGGGTTTGATTGGGCACTTTATCTAACCAGTTAATTATACCGGCAAGATAACCCGGTCGGCGTGGGGCGCAAGGGTGCAATCGTCGGCCCTCCCCGACTGTTTCCGGTGCGCTCACTCAGCCGATGTGCTACGGCTTTACGCTCGGGGCAATAGTCGGCACTCCCTGACTATTGCCGCGCCTGGCTCAGCCGCCGCCCCCCTTCCCCCTCCGGAAGCCCGCGCCACAGGTACATCGCCGCGTAGGCCCGCCACGGCCGCCACCCCTGCGACCGGCGTTCCGCCACGGCGGCGCTCACGCCACCAAGCCGCTGCCGCAGCACGAGGTCGCTACCCGGGAAAGCGTCCGGCCACCGAAGCGCGCGCATGGCGATGTAGTGCGCCGTCCACGCCCCCACGCCGGGGAGCGCGACCAGTCGGCGCATCGTGTCATCGGGGTCGGCGCCGGGCTCGAGGCAGAGCCGCCCCGCCGCCACCTCCGACGCCAGGGCGATCAGGCTCCGCGCACGCGACGCGATGACGCCAAGCGATCCGATCTCGTCCACGGATGCCATCGCCACCCGCTCCGGGGTCGGCGACAGCCGCTCGAACCCCGCCTCGGCGAAGCCGCTCGCCACGCCTAACGATCGAACGAGACGTCCCGTCAGCGTGGATGCCCCCTTCACCGTCACCTGCTGCCCGAGAATGGCGCGCACCGCCATCTCGAATCCATCGAACGCCCCCGGCACCCGCACGCCAGGCGTGAGCCGCACGGCACCGGCCAGCAGCGGATCGGCGGCGAGATGCGCCGCGATGACGTCCGGGCGCGCCGCGAGATCGAACAGCTGTCGAAGGCGCCCCAGCAGCGCCGGGAGCACCGGCAGCAGCGACGGCGACAGCGCCACCAGCAGCGTATCGCGCATGGGGTGCCGTCGCACCTCGACACGCCCCGCGTGCCCACCCAGCCGTACCGTGCGCGCGTACGCGTCGCTCGTGACGCGCTCGATCCCGGGTATCGCCCGCGCTCCGAGAAAGCGCAGCAATCCCTGCCAGTCGAACGGCGCTCGGAAGCCGAGCTGCAGGGTGAGCGCGTCAGCCTGTGAGTCCCCGCGTGCGGCGTCGCTTGTGCTGCGCCGGAACCGGCTCGGCGGCATGCCGTAGTGCGCACTGAACGCGTCATTGAACCGGCGCAGGCTGGCGAAGCCGCTGGCGAAGGCCACCTCACCGATGGCGAGCCCCGTCTCGGTCAACAGCTGCTTCGCCAGCAGCAGCCGTCGCGTCTGCACAAGCTGCATGGGCGACACCCCGAACTCGCGCTGCACCATGCGCCGGATCTGTCGCGAGCTCCAGCCGAATTTTTCGGCGATGCGCTCGAGCCCTTCGCCGCCATCGAGCATCCCCTCGTCGATTCGCCGGATGAGCAGCGTCGCGATGCGATGCCCATCGTCAACGGGGGCGTTGCCGGGGGCGAGCTCGGGGCGGCAGCGCAGACAGGGCCGGAAGCGCGCCTTCTCCGCCGCCATCGCGCTGCTGAAAAACCGGCAGTTCGCCGCCTTCGGCGTGCGCGCGGTGCAGACGGGTCGGCAGTAGATCCCCGTCGACGTCACCCCCATGTAGAACACGCCGTCAAAGCGGGCATCGTGCGCGGCAAACGCGCGATGCAGTGCGGCAGGATCGTCGATCATGCCGGCAATCTATGTCGCGCAGCGGCGCGGACTCGCCATTTTCGGACATCGCAACGAGGTGGTCGATGCACCCGGCTCGACCATACCTTGACGGTTCATCTCCGCACCCGCACCCGACCGTCCGAAAGTGGCCAGTGCGCCACGCATCGTCACCGTATCTTGCGGCGGCGACGGAACCGCCCCCGCTCGCCTCGCGAATCGCACTCCTTCCGCCACCCGATCGCCCTTCATGACGAAAGACGTATCTGCTGCCTCCACCGCCTCCGTGCGCCCGTCGCGCGATGTGATCGTCGGAGACGACGGTCTCGCGCGATGTGCCTGGGCAGCCGAGCCCGCGCTGTATCGCGAGTATCACGATCTCGAATGGGGCATGCCGGTCCGCGATGAA
>DASSBZ010000014.1:0-2037 GCA_035698205.1 Gemmatimonadaceae bacterium
CGGCGTACGTCCTCGTTCTGGATCAGCCGCAGCGCGATGGCCTTGGTCTGGTCCGGCGTGAGCGCCTGCTTGGTCAGGGCGACGAGCTTGCCGTCGATGCGCGCGCGAAAGACGTCCCCTGCCTTGATGTGCAGGTCGGACGCTCCGCGATCCACCGCCGCCTTGATGATCTTCTCCATGACTCAGTATCCCGCGTCCTTGTCCACGAGATTCCGCAAACTCTCGCCCGCGCGATAGCGCGCCCAGTTGTCGAGAAACAGTTCGAGTGCCCGCTCCCAGAAACGTCGCGGCGAGACGGCCGCGACGTGCGGAGTGAGCAGCACCTGCGAGAGCGCCCACAGCGGGCTTGCCCCGTCCAGTGGTTCATGCTGGAAGACGTCGAGCACCGCGCCCCGGATTCGTCCCGCCTGAAGCCGAAGCGCGAGTGCGTGCTCGTCCAGCAGGGCCCCTCGCGCCACGTTAACGACGATTGCCCCCCGGTGAAGGCAATCGAGGCGGCGCGCGTCGAGCAGCCCGTCGGTTTCGCCGGTGAGCGGGGCGCAGAGCACGATCACATCGGCGCCGGGGAGCTCCTCGTCCAGCGCATCGAGGCCGACCACCCTGGCGAACCCCGGGGGCGCGCCACGCCCGGGGCGGCGCCGCACCCCCACGCACGTGGCCCCCATTGCCGTGAACCGCGTCGCCACCCCCTGGCCGATCCCGCCGGTGCCGACGACCAGCACCGTGCACTCGGAAACCTCGCGAACGGTGGAATCAGGTTCGACGAAGGGCGACTTGTCCCACCGCGCCTCACGCTGCTGCGCGACGGCGATGTCCATGGAACGCAGCAGATAGATCACCCCGCCAACGACATGCTCGGCGATGGTGTCGCCCATGATGCCGGCCGAGTTGGTGAGCAGCACATTGCTCTGCCGCATGGCGGGGAAGAGGGCGCTTCCCACCCCTGCGGCCGCCGAATGAACCCAGCGGAGCCCGGGCGCGGCGGCAAACACCGATTCCGAGACACCGAATCCGAAGTAGACCTCGGCGTCGCGCACCGCCTCGAGCACCTCCTCGCTCGCCCGCCCGCCTCCGTCGCCGTCGGACTTCGTGGACGCGCGGACCATGTGCACGTCCCAACCTTCGGGGGAGCGTTCGAGCAGCTTCTCCTGCCCCCACTCCGGCAGCGACCAGTTCTTCGACGTCGACGCGAGGTCGACTACGAGACGGTGCGCCCGCGCCGGGCTCACGGCAGGCCCATATGCGCGCGTACGTCGACGATGGTGTGCTCGGCAACCTCGCGCGCACGCGCCGCCCCGCTCTCGAGCACCGCGTCCACGCGATCCGGCGTCGCGCGCAGCTCGGCGGCGCGCGAGCGGATGGGTACCAGCTCCGCGTTCATGTGTTCGAACAGCACCTTCTTGCAGTCCACGCATCCCCAGCCGGCGGAGGTGCACTTCGCATGGACCTCTTCCACCGTGGCCGCGGGGCTGAACGCCTTGTGCAGATGGTAGATGTTGCAGACCTCGGGGGTGCCGGGATCGGTGCGCTTCACCCGCGCGGGATCGGTGACGGCCGGGCGCAGCTTGGCCCAGATGGCGTCGGGCTCCTCGAGCAGGCCGATGGTGTTGCCCATGGACTTCGACATCTTTGCCTGTCCGTCCAGCCCCATGATTCGGCGCGTGGGCGTCAGCTTCGGCTGCGGTTCGGGGAAGAAACCCTCCCCGAACCGTGCGTTCCACCTGCGCGCGATCTCGCGCGAGAGCTCCAGGTGCTGCACCTGGTCCTCCCCCACGGGCACGGTGTCGGCCTTGTAAAGCAGGATGTCGGCGGCCTGCAGCACGGGATAGTTCAGCAGCCCGGCGGGGATGCTCTCCTGCCGGGAGGCCTTTTCCTTGAACTGCGTCTGCCGCTCGAGCTCCCCCAGCGGCGTGACCGTGTTGAAGTACCACGCCAGCTCGGTATGTTGCGGAACCTGCGATTGAATGAAGATCGCTGCACGTTCCGGGTCGAGTCCGGCCGCCAGCAACGAGACCGCCATGTCCTGCGTGCGCTGGC
>DASSBZ010000015.1:0-2659 GCA_035698205.1 Gemmatimonadaceae bacterium
CGCGTGGTCTCATAACCTCGGCCGAGGGGCTCGCCGAACTCGGCGCGGCCATGGACAGCCTCAACCTCGGAATGATGATCGCCGCCGACAACCTCTCGGGGGAGCGGCTTCGCACAGCCGTGGCGGCGATCAAGGCGTCCCCCACCATGCGCAATCGCGTACGCGTGCTCGCGGGGATCGACTTCCGGAACGTCGGACCCGGGTGGGCGGAAAAGGCCATCGCGCAGCTCGAGGCGGACGTCGCGGCCGGTGCGGTGGGGGTGGGCGAAATCTCGAAGAGCCTGGGGCTCTCGATCAGGAAGGCGGACGGCAGCCGCCTGCGCATCGACGACCCGGCGCTCGATCCCATCTGGCAGGCGTGTGCGCGCCTCAACCTGCCGGTGTTCATCCACACCGCGGACCCGGCCGAATTTTTCAAGCCCATCGATTACGAAAACGAACGCTGGCTCGAGCTCGCCCTGTTTCCGGGGCGCCGCTATCCGGCCGACGAGTATCCCTCGTTTGAAGAGCTGATGAAGGAGCGGGACAACATGTTCCGCCGGAATCCGAAGACGACGTTCATCGCCGCACACATGGGCTGGTACGCCAACGACCTCGGCAAGCTTGGCGCGCTGCTCGACGAAATGCCTAACGTGAACACCGAGGTCGGGGCGGTACTGTACGACATCGGACGCCAGCCGCGCGAGGCGCACGACTTCTTCGTCAAGTACCAGGATCGCATCCTGTTCGGCAAGGATTCCTTCCAGCCGGGAGAGTACCCGTACTACTGGCGCGTGTTCGAGACGGCGGACGACTACTTCGACTACTATCGGCACTACCACGCCTTCTGGAAGCTGTTCGGCATCGACCTGCCGGACGAGGTGCTGAGGAAGCTGTATTCGGAGAACGCGATGCGGGTGACGCCGCGGGCATCGCGGTAACATCATGCTGCGTGCTTCACGCTATTTGCTGGTGGCTGCAGGCATCTGACGCGTCGCACGGGGCGGCCATGCTTGACGGGGCGCTGCTTGCAGCATGCAGCAGCAGCATGCAGCAGCAGCATGCAGCAGCAGCATGCAGCAGCAGCATACAGCGTGCAGCACGCAGCATTCAGCATCAGTCCGCCCCCCCCCGGGCTTGCGCAGCGCGATCCCCGGAGCGATGATCGAGCGTCCCTCGCCCCGGCGGTTCTCGCATGGCGCCTCCCGGAACGCTGACGCCAACCGACGTCACCTCGAACCCGCGCTACTACCACCAGGTAGTGGACTGCCAGTACGCGTGCCCGGCGCACACCGATGTGCCCGCGTACATCCGGCTCATTGCCCAGGGCCGCTACGCGGACGCCTACATGCTCAACCGGGAATCGAACGTCTTCCCGGGTATCCTCGGCCGTACCTGCGATCGCCCGTGCGAACCGGCCTGCCGCCGTACCCGCGTGGACGGCAAGCCCGTCGCCATCTGCCGCCTCAAACGCGTGGCCGCCGACAACCGCGGCGACGTCAGCGATCGCCTGCCGCGCGCACCCGCTGCCGGCAATGGAAAGCGCGTTGCGCTCGTGGGCGCTGGCCCGGCCTCGCTGACCGTTGCCAACGACCTCGTGCCGCTCGGCTACGCCTGCACCATCTTCGAGAAATTCCCGAAGGCCGGCGGCCTGATGCGAATCAACATCCCCGCGTTCCGCCTCCCCGAGGACGTACTGGATGAAGAGGTGGACGCGATTCTCGACATGGGGGTCGATATCCGCTACGAGACGCCGGTCAACAGCATGCGCGCGCTGCTCGGCGAAGGATTCGACGCCGTGTTCGTCGGTAGCGGCGCACCCAGGGGCAAGGAGCTCGAACTCCCGGGGCGCCGCGATTCGGACAACGTGCACATCGGCATCGAATGGCTGGCCAACGTGCACTTCGCTCATGTGAGCACGATCGGCAAGCGGGTGCTCATCATCGGCGTGGGCAACACGGCCATGGACTGCTGCCGCACGTCGAAGCGTCTCGGCGGCACCGAGGTCACCGTCATTGCCCGTCGCGGGCGACCGCACTTCAAGGCATCGCCGTGGGAGCTGGAGGACGCCGAGGAAGAAGGCGTGGAGATCATCGAGAACCACGCGCCGAAGCGGTTCGTCGTGGAGCACGGACAGCTCACGGGGATGGAGTTCGAGCACCTGCGCTGGACCACGGACGCCAGTGGCAAGGCGCACAGCGAGGTGATCGATACCGTCACGCTGGCGTGCGACGACGTGATCCTCGCCATCGGCCAGGAGAACGCCTTCCCCTGGATCGAGCGCGACGCGGGGATCGAGTTCGGCAAGTGGGACATGCCCGTGGTCGACCGCACCACGATGATGAGCACGCGGCCGGGGGTGTTCTTCGGCGGCGATGCCGCGTGGGGACCGGAGAACATCATCTGGGCGGTTGCCCATGGCCACGAGGCCGCGATCTCCATCCACGCTCACTGCGAGGGGCGACCGGTGAGCGAGCGCCCCGAGCAGGGGATGCGACTCCGCAGCTCCAAGGTTGGGATGCACGCATGGCAGTACAGCAACGACTACAGCGCCGCCGCGCGCACGCGGATGACGCACCACGATCTTCGAACCCGCTTCGACCGGGTCAACATCGAAGTGGAGCTCGGTTTCTCCGCCGAGGAAACCGCGCGTGAAGTCGAGCGCTGTCTCAACTGCGAC
>DASSBZ010000016.1:0-3373 GCA_035698205.1 Gemmatimonadaceae bacterium
GAGCATGTACAGCCCGAAGATGATGATCAGCACGCCGCCGATACGGCTGATCCAGGCACGCTGATACAGCAGGAGTTGCCCGAGCGTGGTGGCGGCAGCGCCAAGTGCGAGGAAGATCAGCGTGAATCCAAGGATGAACAACAGCGCGTGCGTCACCGCCGCGCGTCGCGCCCTGGAAACATCCTCGAGGCTGAGTCCCGTGATGAACGTGACGTAGCTGGGGATCAGCGGCAGCACGCACGGCGAGAGAAAGCTCAGCACACCGGCGGTGAACGCCACCAGTACGCCAACGGCTGCACCCTCCATTATGGCTCCTCCTCGTCAGGCAGTCCGGCACCAGCCGTACGGCCGGCGGCACGGCAGTCGGCGCAGATGCCGTAGATCACCAGGTTGTGCCGCTCGCGCAGGAAGTCGTGCGCCTCGGAGACGAGAAAGGTCATGCGCTCGAGGCGTTCGTCGCGAAGCTCGGTCACCCGACCGCAGCTCGTACACAGGAGGTGTTCGTGCTGCGGCATGCCGCGCGTCGTCTCGTACCGCTTGAACCCCTCGCCGAAGTCGCGCTCCACGGCCAGGCCGCTGCGCACCAGCAGTTCGATGGTGCGATAGACCGTCGCGGTGCCGACGGCGCGTCCGCGACGCCCCACTTCGTCGGCCAGCTCCTCCGCCGAGAGATGACGTTCGGAGGCGACCAGCGCCTCCGCGACGGCGAGGCGCTGCGGAGTGACGGGGAGGCCGTGCTCGCGCAGGTAGTCGCCGAACGCATCGATCAGTCGTGGACTGCCCATGCCGGCTCGATGAGCGCCGAGCGAAACGCGTCGCCCGTCAGGCGATGCGCGTCGCCGCGCTCGCCAGTTCGTTTCTGGACGCCACGCACGACGTCGTCGATCGTGTGCAGCGGCGCATCCGCTTCCGCGGTCACCTCCGCATCCCAGGCGCCGCGCTCGTGCCCCTTCAGCGTGAGGCGATAGCTCGCGGAGTAGACGACGAAGCGCGTGATCGGCGCGGGGGCGTCGGGATCGAGCGGCTCCTGATCATCGACCGCTGATGCCGCGACGTCGGCATCCTCCTCCGGCGAGAACGCCCGCTCCTCCTCCGCCGCGAACACGGCAACGCCCGACTCCATCCCCCCCTGACGGATGGACGGAAACAGGTACAGCTCGAGGACGCGATCCGGTGACACGCGCTCGGCGATCTCCCGGAGGAATCGCTGCTGGGTCTCCGTCACGTCGTCGCCCCGGTGGTACCGGTGGCCGCCGTCCCCGCGACCCCGGCCATCGCAACAGCAGCCGACCGTGCGCTCAGTTCGCGTTCCACGTACAATCGCAGGATGTGCATGAAGTCCTGTGCATTGGTGACCACGCCGAACGCCTGATGAGTGCCGCGGTCCTTGAGCTTGCTGACCACGAACTCCGATGAATCAACGCACACGGTGGCGAGTTCGCGGAGCCGCCCGTCGGGCTCGTTCACATATGACGGCAGCATGTTCCCGGTGGCGATCGCGTGAAGCGCGGTCGCGATGAACAGCGCCATCGTGGCCTTGATGGCGTGCTGGCGCATGGCATCCTGCGCCTCGATCGTGTCGGTGACGACCTCGGGGAGCGGGCCGTCGTCGCGAATTGATCCGCACAGCACGAACGGCACGCCCTGCTTCACGCAGGCGTGCATGATCCCCTCGGTGAGTTCGCCCTGCTCCACGGCGGCGGCGATCGATCCCGCCGCGCGGATCCGGTTGATGGCGCGCATGTGCAGGCCGTGGCCGCCGGTGGTCGCTTCTCCCTGCCCCGACATGCCGAGCGTGGTGCCGTAGAGCGCCGTCTCGATGTCGTGTACCGCGACCGCGTTCCCGGCGAGCAGCGCGGCAACGAATCCATTCTCGATGAACCAGATGAAATCCGTGCGCGCTCTCGAATGCACGAGCGCCGGCCCGGTGACCCACACCGGATAGCCGCCGCGCGCACGCTCTTCGACCAGGATGCGCGCGATCTGCGCGTAGTCGATCGGCTTCTCGCGCGAGACGTTGCTGGTCATGAACCGGAATTCGCCATGATCGGCCACGCCGCCAAAGGCTCCGGCGTGAACGAAGATCCCTTCCGATCCATCCTCCGCCTGCCCGACCGCAATCAGGTCGCCCTGCCTGAGCCGGCGCCCCTCGCGCGCCCAGACGGTGCCGTCAGCTTCGAGCAGCAGCCCGGCATCCATGCGTGGTTCGCGTGGCAGCGTCCACGCCCCCTTCACACGCACATACGTGGGAAGGTTGGTCGTGGAGAAAAAGCCGTCGGGGAGCACGCCGTCGGCGGGCGCGGGGACGAATCGGGCGTCGGGAGCGAGCGCCAGCGGCGGCGCGTCGAAATCGGGCGGCGTGAATTTCGGCACGCCCGAAATCTACAGCAGCGAGACGGGGTCCCGGTCAACCGCGACGCGCAACCGATGGGGGCCGGCCGGCACCCGGAAACGCGATGCGAAGTAGCGCGAGACGCGTGTCAGGCTTTCCACGGCTCCGTCCCCCCTCGGCGCGCGCAGCAGCACATGCCAGCGCCACCGCGTCTTGACGCGTTCCACCGCACAGGGCGCGGGCCCCAGCACGCCCATGCTCAGCGATTTGTCGGCGATCAGCTCCTGCAGCCAGTCGCCGGCCTCCCTCGCCAGCGCGGCGGTGGCCTCCTGGTTCAACCCCGAGACGATGATGTTGACCAGCCGGCTTTCCGGCGGGTACGGCGGGTCGCGTCGACCCGCCAGCTCCTCGCCGACGAACGTCGCATAGTCGTGCGTGACGGCGCAGCGCACGGCATGATGTTCCGGTAGCCGCGTCTGGATGAACACCTCGCCGCCACGCGGCCCGCGACCGGCGCGCCCCGCGACCTGCGCCAGGAGCTGGAAGCAGCGTTCGCTGGCGCGAAAGTCGGGGAGGTTGATCCCCACGTCGGCGTCGATCACCCCGACCAGCGTGACGTTGGGGAAGTCGAGCCCCTTGGCGATCATCTGCGTGCCGAGCAGCACATCCACTTCGCGCGCGCCCACACGATCGAGGATCTCGGTGTGCGCCCACTTCCCCGAGGTGGTATCCACATCCATGCGCGCGATGCGCGCCGCCGGAAACCGCTCGGCCAGCAGCGTCTCCACCTGCTGCGTCCCCATGCCGCGTCGTCGCAGCGTCTGCGCCCCGCAGCGTACGCACTGCTCGCGCACGGGTTCATGGCGCTGGCAGTAGTGGCAGACGAGTCGCTCGGGGAGGCGGTGGTACGTGAGCGAGATGGAGCAGTCGGGGCAGACGGCCACGTCGCCGCAGGCGGTGCACTGCACGAAGGCGGAGAAGCCGCGCCTGTTGAGCAGGAGGATGCTCTGTTCGCCGCGGTCGAGGCGATCGCGCAGCGCC
>DASSBZ010000017.1:0-28506 GCA_035698205.1 Gemmatimonadaceae bacterium
GCCCAGCGACGCGACCACCGCGCGCGCGGAGTCGAGCGCGCGCGCCCATCGTGTGTCGTAACCCATGCTGTAGGAGCGGTCGAGCAGCAGCACGACATCACGCGCGCCGCCGCCGCTCAACCCCGCGGCCGCGGCGCGCCCCGTGAGGAATGGGCGCGCGAAGGCCAGCGCCAGCAGCGCAACCGCCGCGCAGCGCATGAGGAACAGCAGCCAGTGCCGGATCTTCTGGCGCCGCACCGCCTGGTACGGAATGCGGTGCAGGAACATCAGCGACGGAAAGAACTGGACGTCCTTGCGCTCCTTGTGGATGAGGTGCACGAGGATCGGCACCGCGATCGCGCCAAGCCCGGCCAGGAACCACGGGGCAAGCAGGTTCACGGCCGACCTCCGGTGAACGACACGCGACCGGATGCCATCATCGTACCCGCATGAGCCGCTGGCGCCGGGCCAGGTAATCGAAGAGCAGATACTCGAGCGGCTTCGACGTATCGAACATCGCGTAGTCGATCCCCTGCTCCCCCATGCGCGCCGAGAGGGTATCGATGTGCTGCGTCATGAGCGCGCGGTACTGCTCGCGCAGGAACTCCGGCACGATCGGCAGCTTCTCACCCGTTTCCATGTCCTCGAAGCTGGCGGCCTCGTCGAACGGGAAGGTCAGCTCCGCCGGATCCAGGAGCTGGATGACCAGCAGGTCGTTCCCGCGATTGCGCAGGTGGTTCAGTGCGCGCATCACGACGTCCGGCTCGGCATAGAAGTCGGAGATGACCAGCAGCATGCTCCGCCGCCGGAACTGCTCGGAGAGCATGCGCATGGGGGTTTCGAGATCGCCCTTGCGCGACGCGCGCGCGCGCGCGAGCGCGTGCAGCACCACGGGCAGGTGTCTCGCCGACGGCGGCACGTACTCCACCACCGCATCGTCGAACGTGACCAGCCCCACGCGATCGCGCTGGCCGTGCGAAAACCAGGCGAGCGCCGCCGCGAGATAGCGGGCGTAATCCAGCTTGGTCAACCCGTGGCTGCCATAGCCCATGGACGCCGACACGTCGAGCAGCACCGAGAAGTTCGTGTTGGTGTCGGCCTCGAACTCCTTCAGGAAGAAGCGGTCGGTCCGTGCGAACAGCCGCCAGTCGATCCGCCGGATGTCGTCGCCCGGCATGTATGCGCGATGTTCGGCGAAGTCCATCGACATCCCGAGGTTCGGTGACCGGTGCAACCCGTTGATGAAGCCCTCGACCACCGTGCGCGCGATCAGCTCGAGGCTGCCGATACGGGCCAGCGTCGACGGATCGAGAAAGCCGGTGCTGTCGACGGCAGCCGTCACATGCCGCTCCGCGGAAGCGGGACGGCATCCAGCAACTGCGCGACCACCTGGTCGCTGGTCACGCGCTCGGACTGGGCGTGGAAGTTGAGCAGCACGCGGTGCCGCAGCACCGGAAGCGCGAGTGCCCGGATGTCCTCGAAGCTCACATGATACCGGCCGCGCATCAGCGCCCGTGCCTTGCCGCCAAGGACCATGTACTGGGCCGCGCGCGTCGACGCGCCGTACGACACCCACTTGCCCACGAACTCGGGGGCGCCCTGTACACCGGGCCTCGACAGGCGCGTGAGGCTCACGGCATAGCGCGCCACCGCATCGGAGATCGGGACGCGCCGTACGAGCTGCTGGAACGCGACGATGTCGTCCCCGCTGATGGCGTGCGAGAACTGCGGCTTCTGGATCGCGGTCGTTGCCGTCACCACCTCGACTTCCTCCTGCTCGTCCAGGTAATCCATGATCACCTGGAACATGAAGCGGTCGAGCTGCGCCTCGGGCAGCGGGTACGTGCCCTCCAGTTCGATGGGATTCTGCGTGGCGAACACCGCGAACGGCTCCTTGAGTTCGTACGTGTGCCCCTGTACCGTGACCCGGTGCTCCTGCATGGCTTCGAGCAGTGCCGACTGCGTCTTGGGCGGGGTGCGGTTGATCTCGTCGGCGAGGACGATATTCGCGAAGATCGGCCCGGGGGTGAACACCATGCGACGGCGCCCGGTCTCCGGATCATCCTGGATGATGTCCGTGCCGGTGATGTCCGACGGCATGAGGTCCGGCGTGAACTGGATGCGCGAGAACTTGAGGTCGAGCACGCGGGCGACCGTGTGGATCAGCAGCGTCTTGGCCAGCCCCGGGACACCGACGATGAGGCAGTTGCCGCCAGCGAACAGGGAGATGAGCACCTGGTCGATCACGGCATCCTGGCCGACGATCAGCTTGCGGATCTCGGTGATGATCTGCGCGGAGCCGGCGCGAAGCCGGTCGGCGAGCGCAATGTCGTCGGCGTTCTCGAGGGCGGCCGATTGGGCGGAGACGGAAGCCACGATGGGTCCTTGTGGTCGAGGTGACGGAAGCGGTACGACGGAGCAAGAGCCGGCGCGGACGCGCGCGCGGCAGGATCAGTGGGAGAATCCGTACATGATGTAGTTCACACCCAGCTTGTAGGCTTCGTTGGTAAGCGGAATCGGCAGGAATCCCTCGGCCGACCACTGCCAGTAATCACCGATGTCGTTGTTGTAGTTCGCCACGACCAGGAGGCGCTTCGCGGGATCGTTGTCCTCGTAGAGTCCCATGAACAGCGAGCGTCCCCCGTAGTTCGGTTCGGAGAGGTCGAGCGTCTCGATACCGAGCATGGACTGGAAAACCGGGTTCGTGACGTCGAGCTCGACGAACTGCAGCCCCGGCAGCACGCGCGACATCACCTCGGCGAAGTTGTACCAGTGCTGGCCGCGGAAGTCGTCCACAATGAGAAAGCCGCCCTTCTGCAGGTACTGCTGCAGCCCCGTGACCTCCGACTCCGTCGGGCGCCAGCACCCGGGCTCGGAGAGGTAGGCAATGGGGTGTCGCATGAGCTCCGGATCATCGGTGTCGAGCACGTAGCTGGAGTCGAGCCGGGGCTGCAGCGCCGTCAGCTCGCCAAGGATCTTCATCAGGTTGCGTTCGGCGATGGGATAGTCGTGCATCCACCCCGGGCCTTCATTGCTCATGCACCCGTAGCCCTGATAGCGAAGGCGCACGAAGGCGAACCGGCCGTCGTAGCGCGGATTCTGCTCGACGGTGATGTCACCCGAGAACCGTCGACCACGACGCCCCTGCGCAAATGCCGTCGCCACGACGGTCGTGAGCGCCACCAGGAAAATGGCCAGTACCGTACGCGGTCGTCGCAGGTTCATTGGATACCTCCTCCGGGCGGCGTCGAGGTGCCGCGTTGCAGCGTCAGCAGCAGATCCTGCGCCTCTCGAAAGCTGGGCGCCTCCTCCAGCGCGCGCAGCACCTCGCGGCGCGCCTGTGTACGGTCGCCCGCGTCGAGCAGGGCCTTCGCCAGTTGATAGTACGCCTCCGCACGATCCGTTGGCGCCAGCGCCACCACCGCGCGTCGCTCCCGCACCACGGCCTGCGTGTTCGCCGTGGCCGTCAGCAGTTCGGCCAGCCGCTGGTGATCGGCGAGATCAAACGGCCAGATGTACATCGCACGCTCGAGTACGCGCGCCGCGCCGGCGCTTTCCCCCTGCTGCTCGAGCAGGGTGGCCAGCAGGCGATGCGCCTCGTAGCTGGTTTCGTCGGAGTGCACGACGGTCCGCAGCGCAGCGATCGCGGCCGGCTCATCACCGCGCGCCACGCTTATGGCAGCAAGCGCGCGATACGGGCTGGCCTCTCCCGTGTACTCGGGGAAGATCTCGCGTGCCGCGTCGAACTCGCGGATCGCGGCGGCGGTGTCCCCCGCCTGCAGCGTGCGGGTGGCGCGCTCGAGTGCCGCGACATAGTTGCCGGGGGGCACCTCGAGGCGCCCGGTACGCGCGTCGTCCGTCGCGCGCCGGAGCCGCGCGGGTTCCACGGCGTCGCGCCGCGCGCCAAACCGCTCGTCCAGCCAGGTCGCGAAGCGCTTGTCGAGCTCCTCGGGATCCAGCCGCAGCACGCGCTCGAACACCTGCGCGGTGCTCAGTCCGTCGCGCCACGCCAGCAGCATGTCGGTGAGCGCCTTCGCCCCGAACTCCCGCTCGATCATCTCGCATACCAGGGAGGCCTGATAGTACGAATGAATCACCTGCTGCGGGTAGGCCGGACGCATGAAGCCGTCGTTCATGCGACTCACCGGTACGAGCAGGTCGCCCTTCCACGCGGCCAGGAAGTCGAGCGTCACGTTCGCCCCCCACCCCTCGCGTGCCCGGCGCTCCTCGAGCACAGAGAGCCCCTCGGAGAACCAGCGCGGCACCTCATGCGCGCTCGCGCCGAGGGTGAACGTGTGCGCCAGCTCGTGCCAGAACGTGGAGCCCCAGTTGAACTCGCCCTTCGCGCGCGCGGCCGGCGAGTCCATGGCCAGCGTGGTGCCGAACGACACACCCAGCGCACCGAGGCCGGCGAGTCCCACCGTGCGGACGGAGAAGTCGGCGTGGCTGCGGAAGAACTCGATGCGGATCGGCGGCTCGGGGCGGATGCCATAGCGGGCGACCAGCGAGTCATAGGCCTCCTCGCCCAGCGGCGCCACATACAGCGCCAGCAGGTCCGCATCCTTCGCCTCGGCCATCATCAGGAAGCGCCCCGACGTGATCTCCCGGTAGCCATCGAAGGTATCCAGCAGGTCGAGCGTGTTCTTCACGCGCACGGTGTACGGATCGCCGGCGAAGGCACGTTCCAGGCTGGCACGCCCGGCGGCGATCTCGCCGTTGCGCAACTGGTTCTCACCCAGCACACCCCACGCGTGCCATGACGTGGAGTCCAGCGCCACGCCCTCGCCGGCGAACTCCTGCGCCCGTCGATAGTGCCGATTGCGCGCGCTCACCTCGCCTAACGTGGCAAAGAAGGAGGCGTCGCGAGGCCGGACGGCGAGCGCCTGCCGGCGGGTCGCGGCAAACCCGGCGTCATCGCCACGGAGCGACTGCACGGCCCCCCGCATGGCCAGCGCCTCGGACGACGCCGGATCGATCGCCAGCGCCGAGTCGGCCTGGGCCGCGGCCCCTGCATAGTCCTCGGTATCGAGCAGCAACTGCGCGAGCATGGCGCGCGCCGGCACGTGCCCCGGATTCACCTCGAGCACCGCGCGAACGGACTCCATGGTGCCGGGCTCACCCTCGGCGTACTGCCGCCGCGCCGAGGCGAGCAGCGCGTCGGGGTGGCGCGGATTCACCTGCAGTACTGCCTCGATCGCCGACCGCGCATCCGCGAGGTTGTACTTCTCGAGGAACAGCTCGGCCGCACCCACACGCGGGGCCAGCGCCTCCGGATCCTTCGCGATGGCGGCGTCGAACGCCTTGAGCGCGTCCTTGAACAGCTCCGGGTTGTCAGCACCGAGATGCCGGCAGGCGATGGCCACGGCCATCAGTTCATCCGACGAGAGCGCCGGACGTCGATCGTTCCAGACGTCGATGAAATGGTCGAACTCGCGCATGGCGCCAGCGCGATCGCCCCCGGCAAGCAGAAGCTCGGCGGCGCTCACGCGCGCGAGCAGGCTGTCGGATGCCCCTCCGCTCACCGCGGCGGCATACGCCGCAGCGGCATCGTCCCGCTTGCCGCGGCGGCGCAGCACGTCGCCGAGTGCGCGCTGCAACTGCACATCGCCGGCCGCGACGAATGTTCGCGCGGCGGCTTCGGCCTCGTCGTAGCGACCCACCGCGGAGAGCGCGTCCACAAGTCCGCGGCGCGCCACCACCGAGCCGCCACCGTCGCGACCGGTCAGCGCGCGGAACGCGGAAATGGCGTCATCGTAGCGCCCCTCGCGCAGCGCGGTTCTCGCCGCCCCTTCGGGATCCTGCTGGGAGAGCGCCCACGTGCCGTCGTTGCCGCATGAAAGCAGCATGACACACGACAGCACGAGCAGCAGCATGCCCGCGCGCCCGCGTGCATCGCCGCGGCCACGATCTGCACGCCTGCCGCCCGCCGGATGACGAAGGGCCGCGATCACGGCTTCTTCACCGGATTCGCGTCGCGAAGCTGGCGGTCCACCATGGCCAGCTCAATCAGCAGGCGTTCGAGCGTCTGTTCGTACGTCAGCGAGTCCGTGCTCGCCTTGCGGCGGCGCAGGGAGTCGATGCTCGCCTCGAGCCCAGCCTTCGTCCGCACAAGCGCCGCCAGGCGTGGATCGGACGATGCTATCGCGGCGCTTCCCGCGGAGAGGAACATTCGCGACGCCAGCGCGCCATCGCCCGTGCGCAGCGTCGGCGCCTCGATCCCCTTGCCATCGCCATCGTCGTCGAGCAGCGCATGTTCGGTACGCAGCGTGCCGGCATCCTCGTACCCCCGGGCCACCTCGCGGCGCGCGTATTCGAACGCCTCGAGCAGCGACACGCGGCCGTCCTTGTCGCTGTCGGCGTCGCCCCCGGCGTACGCCGCGACGAAGAACTTCGCGAACGTCGTCTCGTTGCGCTCCATTCCCGACTTCGTGGCGGTGACGATCGCCCGATCCTTCCCGGCCAGCGGCGCGACGAAATCGCCGCTTGCGCTGGCCGCGTTGATGAACGCCACCCGCCGGCCTTCGAGTCCGTCGATCAGCTTCGCGAAGTCGGCGGCGGTGAGGTCGGGACCCGGGACGTTGAAGCGCGCGCTGCCATTCATCGCGCTGCCATGACCGATCAGCAGCACGAACACCAGGTCGCCCGCGCGCGATCGCGACGCCACGGCAGCGAAGGCCTTCTCCACATCGGCCTTCGTGGACTTCCCATCGATGCGCGCCCGGTCACGCTCCGGCCGTTCGGCAAGGAAGGTCACGTTGGCGTCGGGCACGCCGAAGCGCTGCGTCGCGGCATCGCTCATGGCGGCGCCGGCCTCGAAGAACGCCTGCTGATATGCTGGTTCGCCGCCCACTCCGGCCACGATAATCACATGCGTGGCGGGCGCCGGCGCCTGCAGCGCGTACAGGAGCGCGATCGCGGAACCGTGGAGCATCACGCCAACCCCCGTCTGCGGCGCAACGCCCATTCACCCGCGAGCAGTCCAAGCAGGAGGAGGAAGATGATCGGCATGTCCCAAAGATCCAGGCGTTCCACCACCGTGTTGCCCCCCTCGGTATACACCAGGTCGCCCGCGAGCGCGTCCACTGTTTCAGGGGTGTAGTAGCGTCCCCCTGTCTCCTCGGCGACACGGCGCAGGAGCGATGCGCGCAGCTCCGCACCGAAGAACTCGTTGGTCACGTCGCCCACCTCCACGAAGGCCGGCGCGCTCGCCACCGTGTCGCCGCCGACGCGCGCCGACACCTCCACCCGGTGCACGCCGGTCTCCACCGGCGTGAACGCCACGTCGTACTCGCCGTCGCGCGTCACCGACCACTCGAGCGGCACTTCCTGCACCACCCCCGACGGCGACGTGACCGATGCCGTCGCCTCCGCACTGTTGACGCGCAAAAAGGCGGCGTCGGCGACTTCGGCGCTCAGCGTCACCGGCTCGCCGGGCGCGGCGCGATCGCTGGTCGCCATCACGTTCACGCGCCCGGGCACGTCACTCACCAGCCAGCGCAGCGTCTGCCGCCAGAACGACTCGTGCGACTGGTCATCCACCGGCACGTCAGCGTGCATCTGCCACAACCACGAATCCTGGATGGCCAGCGCGATCGACTTGCCGCGTCCGAAGCGCTGGAAGGCCATGACGATGTGCTTCCCGTCCCCGTCCACGCTGGTGCCGGTGAGCAGTGTCTGCGCGCCCGGACGAGTCCGCGCAATGCGATTCACCGTGCTCACGGGGGGCATCGTCTTCCAACGTTCCGCGGACTCCGCTTCCGTACCGGCAATCTGCGTTGTCGCGTGGCGTGCACCGGCCGGCGTCAGTTCCACGCGGATCTCGTCAAACGCGGGATCGCCCTCGCGCCCCGCGGTGAGCTCCACGGGCAGCACTTCCGCCAGCGGGGTACCCGCATATCCCCCTTCGGCAAACGACTGACGGCCGCCCAGCATCAGCAGCCCACCACCGCGCGTCCCCACGAAATCGGCCAGCATGCGCAACTGGTCGAGCGTGAAATAGCTGGCCTCGATGGATCCCAGCACGATGCCCTTGTAGGCGAACAGCTCATCGCGCGACTTCGGAAAGCCGGAGAGCAGGTCGAGGCTGTCGTCCACGCTGAGGCGCAGGAATCGATCCTTCGCGGTACGCAGCAGCGTCACGACCTGGAGGTTCTCGTCGGATTCGACGGCCCGGCGCAGGAACTTCAGCTCGAAGCGCGGCTCACCCTCGATGTAGAGAATCTTCTCGCGGCGGTCGTTCACCACCACCAGCGCGCGTTGCGTGTTGTTCTCGGTCACAAGCTCGCCCGGCAGCGGCGCGATGCGGAACGTGAGCGGCCTGGCACCGGCGGCGATGGTCGGCACACGCGTTCTCACCGAAGCCACCTCGCCATCGCTTGGCAACGTGAACTTCTCGGTGCTCACGATCCGCCCGCTGTCCTCCACGACAAGCTCCGCCTGCTGCCCGCCGTAGCCGCGCTGCACCACCGAGGCATCCACCACAAGCGACGCTCCCTCCAGCACCTCGCGCGGCGCGTCGATACGGCTGATCTCGATGTCCTGCGCGAAACGCTCGCGTCCGACGCCCACCGTGAAGACGGGGACGTGCCGGGCGCGGAGCGACGACAGCGTCTCGGTGAGCGCACCGCCGGAGTTGTCGGCGCCGTCGCTCACCAGCACGAGGCCGGAAAGCGGCACACCGTCGAGCTCCTGGCGAACCCCCTCGAGCGCGGGCGCGAGACGCGTGCGCGTACCGTCCCAGGTGAGGTCGGCCACCGCGTTCACCCGATCGCCGGCCGCCCCCGTCCGGAACAGGCGTACGACGAAGCGTTCGCCGAGCGACTTGAACAGCGAGCTGTCGCGGCCGCCAAGGAGTGCACGCACCGCATCGGCGCGCGTGCGGCCATCGAGGTCGGCGATCTGCATGCTCCGCGAGTCGTCCACCACGACTCCCACCACGTTGCGCTGCGGCACCGCGGCGGAAACGAGCAGCATCGGCCGCAGCAGCGCGAACAGCAGCAGGAGCACCACGGCCGCGCGGAGACCGCCGAGCACGAAGCGCTGCCGCTCCCCGCCGCGCGGGCGCGTGCGCATGTACGTCGCGATCGCCGCCAGCGCCAGGACACCCGCCACGATCGCCGCCACGCGCATGAAACCGGCGGCACCGAGGACGAACTGCCCCTTCTCGAACACCACGGGGCGGTACTTGAACAGGAACGCGAAGATCGATTCCACGGTTGATCCGTACCCCCGCGCCGCGGTTGACGTGCCGATGTGATCAATACGCTCGCGGATGACCGAGCGCTGACGGCTTTCCCGCACCGCCGGCTCGCTCGCGAATACATCGTCGCGGTACCACGCGTTGGCTGCACGCCACGTATCGACCTTGCATCAAGTTGACATGGTGCAACGGCCGGTGCACAGCCGTTCGGCCACGCGCCAGCGCGAGGGCGCGTGTCGCGCGCACCCGGCGCATCGGCCTGACGCGCCGCTAGTCGGCGCGAATCACGTCGCGCAGCCGCTCGCAGTCGTGCAGGAGCAGCGCGGTGACCTCCTCGTCTCCGCCATAGATGCGACGCCGTTCGGGGCTGAAAAGGATGTCGGTCCAGGTGGCGATGCTGGCGAGCTTGGAGCCGATCACGGCGTGCTCACCCGGTGCATCGCGCAATCGCGTGACGATCGCGCGCACCCCTGCCTTGACCCGCTCGTCGTCGTGACGAGCGGTCGCCGTCAGCCCCTCGATCTCTTCGACCAGCGCCAACGCCTCGTCACGCGTCATCCGTCCTCCGCTTCCCCGGCGCGGGGAAGTCGCATACGTCGTCGCCTGCCAGTTCATGACGCTCCCGCCGCACAGGTTGATAAGCCGGGATCGCTTGCCGCGCAATAGCGCCGCGCTCGGCGGGGGGACGATCATTCGGACCCGACCATCGGCGCCGCTATCTTGCGCCGGCACGCATCCCTCGCGTCGTCCCCCCGTCGCTCCAACTCGCCCAACCCATGTCCGGCCGAACGGTCACCACGAAGCCCCGCCCCACCACGTTTCTCGACGCGCCGCGCCTGTCCGACGACCTCGGACTCGAGCTCGTGCTTGCGTGCGAGACGTTCCAGATCACCGGCAGCTTCAAGTTCCGGGCGGCCTGGTCGCTGGCGGCGAATGTGCCGAATCCCCATGTGATCGCCGCGTCATCAGGAAACTTCGGGCAGGCGCTGGCGCTCGCCTGCAAGCTGTTCGGCAAGCGGAGCACGATCGTCATGCCGGCCAACTCGGCCCGCGTCAAGATCGATGCGGTCCGCACCAACGGCGGGACGGTCGATCTCGTCGACACGACAAAGACGCCGCGAGCCGAGCGTGTGGCGGCGCTCGCCGATGCCGACCCCGAGGCATATGTCGCAAGCGCGTACGATGACCGCTGGGTCATCGAGGGGAACGCAACGCTGGGAGACGAGGTCTGTCAGCGCGATCCGCGCCCCGAAGTCATCGTCGTCCCCGTCGGCGGTGGCGGACTCGCCTCGGGGATCGTCTCCGCGGTCCGGGCCGCGGGGCTGGCAGGGTCAGTGGCCGTCGTGGGCGCGGAACCGGCGCTGGCGAACGACGCCGCCCGATCGCTGCGCGAGGGGCGGATCGTCGCCAATGAATCGGAGCCACAGACCATGGCGGACGGCGCACGGACGCTCAGCGTGGGTGAGCAGAACTGGGCGCTGCTTCGCGATGGGCTCGAGACCATCGTCGAGGTTCCGGAGGAGCGCATCGTGGAGGCGCTGCGCCGCTACTTCGTGCAGGCAAACCTGAAGGTGGAACCGACGGGTGCGCTGGCGCTGGGCGCGATCCTCGCCAACCCCGAGCGCTTCAGCGGCCGCCGCACCTGCTGCGTGATCAGCGGCGGGAATGTCGATCCCGCGGTTTACGCACGGCTGCTCGTGGACTGACGGGCAGCGCCGTTCGTCGTCGCCGGCGGTCCGGCGTCGGGTTGCGTATGATCACCCTCGAACGGCTCCATGTGCACCAGCACGCCGCTCACCTCCGGCACCGCCGCCATGATCGCGCGCTTCACCCGCCCGCTCAGGACGTGCGCATCGTGCAGCGACATGGTCGGCTCGGCCTGCACGTGGATGTCCACGTGATACACGAGTCCGGTCTTGCGAACGTTCAGCTTTTCGATCGCCTGGACGTCGCTGGTGTTGCGCGCGGCGCGGGCCACCGGCTCGACCACGCTGGCGCCCGGTGCGCGATCCATCAGGTCGCCGGACGCACGACGCGCCAGTGACGTCGCGTTCCATGCGATCACGCCGGCCGCCAGCAGCGCCGCCCAGTCGTCGGCGGATTCCCATCCGGGCCCGCCCCACAGCGCGATGCTGATCCCGATGAAAGCGGCTGCCGAGGTGACCGCGTCGCTCGCATGATGCCACGCATCAGCGCGCACAGCCGTGCTGGGCAGGCTGTCGCTCACACGCAGCACGCGCCGGAACAGCCCGAACTTCACGACCATCACCGTCACCAGCACCGCCAGCGTCCATGGCGCCGGCGTCAGGTGCGGCGTCCGGATCTCGCGCACGGCTTCGAGCCCGACCCAGAGTGCCGCGCCCATCAGCATGACCGACACCGCGAGCCCCGCCAGCGAATCAGCCTTGCCGTAGCCGAACGGGTAGGCGTCGTCGGGATCGCGCGACGCGACTCGCAGCCCCCCCCACACCACGAGCGAGCCCAGCACGTCGGCCATCGACTCGACCGCATCGGCGACGAGCGCATAGGTATGGCCAAGCACGCCCGCGGTCGCCTTGACAGCGGCCAGCAGGATGTTGGTAACGAGGCCGACCTGAACCAGACGAATGCCGCGCAGGGAGGGATCCGGCATGCGAATGGAGGTAAGCGTATCGCGAGGGCCGGGGCAAGTGCGGGCGCGGTTGACGGTGGCGGTGAAGTCGCGTAGCTCTGGGAGTATCCACATCCCGTCGGGAGCCGTTCATGAAACGACGCCAGGCACTTCGTGTGCTCGGCTCGAGCGCCGCGGCAGCCGCGCTGCTGCCGTTCGCCCCGAGCGATGCGTTTGCCGCGGGCCGGGCAATCCATGACCGGTTGCAGCGTGGTGAACGTGTCGTCGATGGACTCACGGACGCGCAGTTGGCGCTCGTTGCCGCAGTCGCCGGGACGATCATTCCCGCCACCGACACACCGGGCGCCCGCGAGGCTCGCGTACACGAGTGGATCAACGTCGTGTACGCGGACTGGATGAGCGATTCCGAACGCAGCGTCTTCTCGGCGGGGCTCGAATCGCTGGACGAAATGAGCCAGCGCGAGCACGGCACGACCGTGGCGCAGCTCGCGGAGCCCGATCGGCTGGCCCTGCTCACATCGGTGGATGCCATGGCGTTCGCGCCGCAACCATACGGCGCCCCGCCCCCTGCCTTCCGACGGCTCAAGCAGCTCGTCATCCACGGGTACTACACGTCCGAGATCGGCCAGCGCGAGGAGCTGAAGGTCGTCATCATTCCCGGTCGCTACGACAGCTGCCGGCAGATGCAGCCCGCACCCGGCGGCGGCGGGAGCGACAGATGAGGGCGGACTACGACGCGATCGTCATCGGTTCAGGCATCACCGGCGGCTGGGCGGCGAAGGAGCTCACCGAGCGCGGCCTGCGCACGCTCGTCCTCGAAGCGGGTGGACCGATCGACCCGCTGAAGGACTACGTGGAGCATGTCCCCCCGTACGAGCGAAAGTTCCGCGGCTACGGCGACCGCAAGGCGCTGGAGCGCGACCAGTTCGTGCAGAGGGCGTGCTATGCCTGCGACGAATACAGCGGCAAATTCTTCGTGAACGACCGCGAGAATCCGTACACCACCCCCGATGATGCGCCCTTCGACTGGATCCGGGGGCGCCAGGTGGGTGGCCGTTCCATTACGTGGGGACGACAGGTGTATCGCTGGAGCGACCTCGATTTCGAGGCCAACCTGCGCGACGGGCATGGCGTGGACTGGCCCATCCGGTACGCCGACATCGCGCCCTGGTACGATCACGTGGAGTCGTTCATCGGCATCAGCGGCGAAGCGCTGGGGCTCGACCACCTCCCCGATGGCCGGTTCCTTCCCGGTATGGCGCTCAACTGCGCCGAGGAACGGGTGCGCGACCGGCTCGCGCCGCTGTTCGACGGCTCACGCATCGTCACCATCGGCCGCGTTGCGATCCTCACGCAGAACCACAACGGTCGCGCCGCCTGTCATTACTGCGGTCCGTGCGAACGCGGCTGCATCACGCGGTCGTACTTCAGCTCCATCGGCTCGACGCTCCCCGCCGCCGAGGCCACGGGCCGGCTTACGCTGCGCCCCTGGAGCGTCGTCTCGGAGATCATCCACGATCCGTCCAGCGGGCGCGCCAGCGGCGTGCGCGTGATCGATGCGCAGTCGCACGAGACCATCGAGTTCGGCGCGCGCGTGGTGTTCCTCTGTGCATCGGCGCTCGAGTCCGCGCGCATCCTGCTCAACTCACGCTCGGCGGCGTTTCCCGCGGGGCTGGCCAATTCCAGCGGAGAGCTCGGGCGGAACGTGATGGACCATTGCATGGGCGGCGGCGCGAACGGCTCGGTGGACGGTCTCGATGACCGGACGACGTTCGGCAACCGACCCACCGGCACGTACATGCCGCGCTTTCGCAACGTGACGGATCAGCACCCCGACTTCGTACGCGGCTATGCGTATCAGGGCGGCGCGAACCGGTCCGGGTGGCAGCGCGGCCAGTGGGGACGGGGTATCGGCGCGGAGCTCAAGGAGCGGCTCCGATCCCCCGGCCCGTGGAACTTCGGGTTGTACGGCTTTGGGGAATGCCTCCCCCATCCGGAGAACCGGGTGTCGCTCGATCCCGACCGGAAGGACGCATGGGGAATCCCGGCGCTCCACATCGACGTGCGCTGGCGCGACAACGAGCGGAAGCTCCTGGAGGACATGTCGGTCCAGGCCGCCGAGATGCTCGAGGCGGCCGGATTGGGAAACGTGAGTCCGTACGTCAACGACAATCCCCCCGGACTCACCATTCATGAGATGGGGACGGCGCGGATGGGGCGCGATGCGAAGACGTCGGTACTCGACGCGCACAATGCGGCGTGGGACGTTCCGAATCTGTATGTTACCGACGGCGCGTGCATGGCTTCGTCGGCATGCCAGAATCCATCCATCACCTACATGGCGCTCACCGCGCGCGCGGCGGCGCACGCCGTGGAACGCATGAATCGCCGGGAGCTGTGAACGCGATGCCGAGGATCGACCGTCGGACGTTTCTTCGCAGGCTCGGCAGCTCAACGGCCGGGCTGGCGTCGTGGCCCATCGTTGCCGGTGCCGCCAGCGCAGTGGGCGCTGGCGCCCTCGCCGGGTGCGATACGTCCGCAGCGGGCAGCGCGACCACCGCCCTGCTCGACCGCATCGGGGTGCAGCTCTATACCCTGCGCACGGAGATGGAGAAGGGGGTGGGACCGGTGCTCGAGCAGGTGGCCAGGATCGGTTACAGCGAGGTGGAGTTCGCCGGCTACTTCAACCTGCCGCCTGCCGAGCTCCGATCGATGCTCGATGCCAACGGACTGACGGCGCCGTCGGCGCACGTCGATTTCAACGGGCTGCTGACATCCAGTGAGCCGGCGCTCGATGCCGCCGCGACCCTCGGTCACCAGTGGCTCGTGGTAGCCTGGCTTCCCACCGAACTGCGCGCCACGCTCGACGACTACAAGCGCCGTGCCGAGGACTTCAATCGGCTTGGCGAGGCCTGCGTCGCGCGCGGGATGCGCTTTGCCTACCACAATCACGACTTCGAGTTCGCGCCGCTCGATGGCGCCAAGGGGTACGACACACTGCTCGCCAACTGCGACCCGTCGCTCGTCGACTTCGAACTGGACCTGTTCTGGGTGACACGCGCGGGACAACAGCCGCTGGACTACTTCGCCCGTGCGCCGGGGCGCTTTCCGATGGTGCACGCCAAGGACATGGACGGATCGCCCGAACATCGCATGGTGGACGTCGGCAGCGGCACCATCGACTTCGCCGCGATCTTCGCACGGGGCGAACAGGCCGGCCTGCGCCACGTGTTCGTGGAGCACGACGAGCCAGCCGACCCGTGGGCGAGCGTACGCGCCAGCTTCACGGCACTGCGGGCCATGGATGCCTGACGTGCCCGGCGCCATCTCCCGCCGATCGGCGTTAGGCGCGCTGGCAGGGGCGGCCGCGACGCTGGCGATCAGCGACACCGCCTCCGCGAGCACGCCATTACCGCGTGAGCGCGGATCGGTACCCCTCCCGCCCGGGCGCCTCAACCAGTCGGTCTGCCGCTGGTGCTACGACGGCATCCCCCTCGAGCGGCTCGGCCGTGAGGCAAAGGCCATGGGGCTGCGCTCCGTCGAACTGCTTGGCGAGGCGGAGTGGCCGGTGATCCGTTCCCTGGGACTCACCTGCGCCATGGCCAACGGTCCCTCCACCATCACGCTCGGCTGGAACCGGCCGTCGGAGCACGATCGGCTGGTGGCCGAGTCGGAACGCCTCCTGCCGCTCGTCGCCGCCGAGGGGTTTCCGAATATGATCGTCTTCTCCGGCAACCGCGCCGGCATGTCGGATGGCGAGGGGCTGGAGAACTGCGCGCGCGGCCTGGCACGAATCGTTCACACGGCCGAACGCACCGGTGTGACCGTCTGCATGGAACTGCTCAACAGCAAGGTCGATCACAAGGACTACATGTGCGACCACACGCCGTGGGGTGTGGAACTCGTGAAGCGCGTCGCTTCGCCCCGCTTCCGGCTCCTGTATGACATCTACCACATGCAGATCATGGAGGGGGACGTGATCCGCACCATCCGCGACCACCACGCATCCATCGCGCACTATCACACCGGCGGGGTCCCCGGTCGCGCCGAGATCGACGGCTCGCAGGAGCTGAACTACCCGGCCATCATGCGCGCCATCGCGGAGACCGGATACACCGGATGGGTGGGGCAGGAATTCGTGCCACGGCGCGATCCGCTCACGTCGCTGCGCGAGGGCGTTGCCATCTGCACCGTGTAATGAGCACGTGCGATGGTTGACGACGCCGCGCGCGCGCGGTAGCTCTCCGCCACATCTTCACGGGAGAGCATTCGTACCATGCAGATCCAGCGACAACGCCCCGAGTTCGATGTCGTCATCGTGGGTTCGGGGGCCGGCGGCGGCATGGCCGCCTGGAGCCTGACCCGTTCGGGGGCGCGCGTTGCGCTGCTCGAGGCGGGGTCCATGTGGGACCCGGCGAAGGACGGCGCGATGCTGAAGTGGCCCTACGAGAGCCCGCGCCGCGGTGCCTCGACGCGCGAACGGCCGTTCGGGGAGTTCGACGGATGCATCGGCGGCTGGCAGATCGACGGCGAGCCATACACCACGGCCCCCGGCACGCAGTTCAACTGGTGGCGCGCCCGCATGCTCGGCGGGCGCACCAACCACTGGGGGCGCATCTCGCTCCGCTTCGGACCGAAGGACTTCCGGCACAAGAGCGTCGACGGACTGGGCGACGACTGGCCCATCTCCTACGACGACGTCAAGCCGTACTACGACGAAGTCGACAAGCTGGTCGGGATCTTCGGCAGCATGGAGAACCTGCCCAACGAACCGGATGGCATCTTCCATGAGCCGCCGGCCCCGCGCTGCTATGAGCACCTCGTCAAGCGCGCCTCCGACCGGCTCGACATCACCTGCATCCCGTCGCGGCTGTCGATCATCACCCGGCCGCACAACGGCCGCGCGCCCTGCCACTACTGCGGGCAGTGCAATCGCGGCTGCATGACGAACTCCAACTTCTCGTCGACCGGCGTGCTGATCCCGCCGGCGCAGGCCACCGGGCGGCTCACGCTGATCACCGATGCCATGGCTCGCGAGGTGAGCGTCGGCTCCGATGGACGCGCCACCGGCGTGCACTACGTGAACACACGGACCGGTGCCGACGAACATGTACGTGGGCGCGTGGTGGTCCTCGCCGCGAGCGCCTGCGAGACGGCCCGGCTCCTGCTCAATTCGAAGAGTTCGCGGTTCCCCGAGGGCCTCGCGAATTCCAGCGGCACGGTGGGCAAGTACCTCACCGACACCACCGGCAGCGACGCGGCCGGGAGAATCCCGGCGCTCTACGACAACCTGCCGCACAACGAGGACGGCGTGGGCGGCATGCATGTGTACATGCCCTGGTGGCTGGACAACGCGAAGCTGGACTTTCCGCGCGGCTATCACATCGAGGTGTGGGGCGGCCGCGGCACGCCCGGCGCGGGGTTCATGGGAGGCATTCACCGGTGGCCGTCGGGCGGTGGCTACGGCGCCTCGCTCAAGGATGATTACCGACGCTACTACGGCTCCGTGGTAGGCTTCTCGGGACGCGGCGAGATGATCCCCAACGAGGACTGCTACTGCGAGATCGATCCCGGCGTGTTGGACCGGTTCGGCATTCCCGTGCTGCGGTTCCACTGGAAGTGGTCCGATCACGAGTACCTGCAGGCGAAGCACATGCAGGAGACCTTCCGCTCGATCATTCGCGAGATGGGCGGCACGCCGACCAGCGAGATGCCATCGCGCGAGAGCGGCTATGGCCTGCACAACGGTGGCGCGATCATCCACGAGCTCGGCGGCGCCCGCATGGGCAACGATCCGGGAACGTCGGTCGTGGACTCCAACTGCCGCGCGCACGACGTGCAGAACCTGTTCGTGGCCGACGGCGCACCGTTCGTGAGCCAGGCGGACAAGAATCCCACCTGGACGATTCTCGCGCTGAGCATGCGCACCAGCGACTTCATCGCGGCCGAGCGCAAGCGGGGGGCGCTATGACACAGGGACCATCAGGCCGCTCAGGCGCGCTGCACAGGGGAGGTCGCTCATGACGACGGTTGATCGACGCGAAGCGCTCAAGGTGATGGCCACCACCGCGGCCGCCGGCCTCGCCGGCTTCCGGGAGGATGACCTGCTGGCCGCACGCGAGGTCGCGGTGCGCGCGAGCGCTGCCCGCCGCGCCGGAGCCCAGGCGTACGCGCCGCAGTTCTTCACCGACGAGGAATGGAAGACCGTGCGCGTGCTGGTGGACGACATCATTCCACGCGACGAGCGTTCGGGATCGGCCACCGATGCCGGTGTGCCGGAGTACATCGACTTCCTCCTGTTCGACCAGACCCCCGCTGGAGATCGACAGGCCCCTTCGTCGGCGCAGGTGGGCATTCGTGGCGGGCTTCGGTGGCTGGACGGCGAGAGCCGATCGCGCAATGACGGCAAGGCGTACGCGGACTGCACTGCTGCGCAGCGCCACGCCATCCTCGATGACATCGCCTGGCCCGAGCGCGCACGACCGGAGTTTTCGCACGGCGTTGCGTTCTTCACCCGGATGCGCGATCTCACGGGATCCGGGTTCTTCTCGTCGAAGATGGGAGTCGAGGACCTTCGCTACACCGGCAACACGGTGGTACCTCGCTGGACCGGGTGCCCGGAGCCGGTGCTGCGGAAGCTCGGCATCTCCTGAGCATCGTGCGGCGCCCATGACACCTTCTCAACGGCGGGAGACGTCCATGTCGCGACTCGGCATCGGGTTCATCGGATCCGGTTTCAATACACGCTTTCACCTGCAGGCGCTGGTGGCGGTTCGTGACGTCGACGTCTACGGCATCTGGTCGCCCACGTCGAAGAATGCCGCCGCCACGGCGCGCTTCGCGCGCGAACTCGGCGTGGGCCCCGCCGAGCCGTTTCGCACCATCACTGACATGGTCGCCGATCCCCGGATCGACGCGATCTGGCTGTGCGGGCCGAACCAGGCACGCGTCGAGAACGTGGAGGAGATCGTCCACGCAATGGAAAGCGGTGCCGGAACATTGCGTGCGATCGCCGTGGAGAAGCCGCTCGCACGCAACGTTGCCGAGGCGAAGCAGGTACTGGCGCTGATCGAGCGCGCCGGGCTCGCGCACGGCTACCTGGAGAACCAGGCGTTCGCGCCGCAGGTGGAGCACGGTCGTGCGCTCATCTGGGCGCGCGGTGCCGCGCTGACCGGGCGTCCCTTTCTCGCCCGCGCCTCCGAAGAGCACAGTGGACCACATTCGCCCTGGTTCTGGCAGGGGAAGTTGCAGGGGGGCGGCGTGCTGAACGACATGATGTGCCACAGCGCGCTCGTCGTCCGGCAGTTGCTGACCAGGCCCGGTGATTCGTTGTCGACGTTGAAGCTGACGAACGTCACCGGCCACATCGCCAGCCTCAAATGGTCACGACCGGCCTATGCGAAGCAACTTCGCGCGCGGATGGGCAAGGAGGTTGATTACACGAAGCGCCCATCCGAGGATTTCGCCAGCCTGACGCTCGAGTTCGAAACCCCCGACGGCCATGTTGTCATCGGCGAGGCATCCACGTCGTGGAGCTTCGTTGGGGCCGGGCTGCGACTGTCGGCCGAACTGCTGGGTCCTGAATACTCGATGTCGTGGAACACGCTCGACTCCGGGCTCAACCTCTTCTTCTCGCGCGAGGTGAAGGGGAAGACCGGTGAAGATCTGGTGGAAAAGCAGAACGCCGAGATGGGGCTGATGCCGGTGGTGGCCAACGAACCGTCGGTCTACGGCTACGAGGGCGAAGATCGCCACATGGTGCGCTGCTTCCTCACGGGCGAGACGCCGTCGCTCACGCTGCACGACGGACTCGATGTCGTACGCATCCTCATGGCGGCATACATGAGCGCGGAGTCGGGAAAAACGGTGTCGTTCCCGCCACGCGGTCTCGACCGGTTCGTCCCCGCGGTCGCGCAGGGCACATGGAAGCCATGACCGGCTCCTCATGAGCACGTTCTTTCTCACCTGCGCGATTCTTGGCGGCAGTATTGTCGTCATCCAGTTCGTGCTGGGCATCGTCGGCGGACACATGCTCGTCGACGCCGACGATGCGATCGACACCGGCGTGCACGATGGCCTCGACCTGCGGAGCATCCGCGCGCTGTCCGCCGGACTTGCCTTCTTCGGAGTGGGCGGGCTGCTGGGACTGCAACTCGGCATCGGAGTCGTGCTCGCGACGGCGCTGGCGATTGCCGCGGGCGGCGCTGCATCGATGGCCACCGCCGCGGCGCTGCGCGCCATCCGGCGCCTCGAGCGCGACGGGACCATCTCGCTCCAGAACGCGGTCGGCACCTCCGGCACCGTCTACGTCTCCATTCCCGGCGAACGATCGGGCGCCGGCAAGGTCCACCTCAGCGTCCAGAACCGGTTCATGGAGTGCGCCGCTGTCACCCCTGGCGCTTCCCTCGCCGCCGGCGCTCCCGTGCTCGTGATCGACGTGTCGAGTTCCGACACGCTCGTCGTCGTTCCAAACCCCACGTTGATCGAGGAATCCGATGCCACGTCCTGATGTAGTCCTCCTGCTGCAGGGGGGCGTGATCGAGAATCTCCCCCTCATGTCCGTCGTGATTCCGGCACTGGTGGTGCTCGTGGTCGGCGGGCTGGTCGCCCTGGTTGCCGCACGCTACAAGCGCTGCCCCGCCAACCGCGTGCTCGTCATCTCCGGCAAGGTCGCCGGGGAGGAGAGCGCGCGCTGCATCTCGGGTGGCGGCGCATTCATCTTCCCGATCATCCAGGAGTACGCGTACCTCTCGCTGGAGCCGATCCAGATTGACATCCCGCTCAAGGATGCGCTCTCGCTCGAGAACATTCGCGTCGCGGTGCCCAGCGTGTTCACGGTGGCCATCGGCACCGAGGCGGACATCAGGCAGAACGCCGCGATCCGCCTCCTCGGCCTCACCTACGAGCAGATTCGCCGCCAGGCCCAGGACATCATCTTCGGACAGTTGCGGCAGGTGATCGCCTCGATGCGCATCGAGGAGATCAACCGTGATCGCGACGGCTTCCTCCACAAGATCCTGACATCGCTGGAGCCGGAACTGAAGAAGATCGGCCTCGTGCTGATCAACGTGAACATCACGGACCTCAAGGACGACAGCGGTTATATAGAGGCGATCGGCAAGAAGGCCGCCGCCATGGCAGTGCAGCAGGCGCGTGGCGACGTGGCGGAGCAGGAGAAGCTGGGTGAAGTGCGCGTCGCCGAAGCCGATCGCGATCGCACCGTGGCCGTCGCCGACGCGAACAAGCTTCGCGAGATCGGGGTGCGGGAGGCCGACCGCGAGAAGCTCGTGCGCATCGCGGAACTCGACAAGGAGCAGCAGGTAGGCGAGCAGCGCGCGGCCTACGAGCGCGAGGCCATCATCAAGGATGCCGAACGCGAGAAGCGCGTCGCCATGGCCGATGCCGAGGCGAAGGCAATCGACGGCGAAGCGCACTCGCTGGCGCTCGTCGCTGCCTCACGCGCCACGCTGGCGGTGAAGGAAGCCGACGCCTACCAGCTTGCCGAGACGCGCAAGCGGGAAGCCGAAGCGCTGGTGCAGGAAGCGCAGAACCGGGCGATGGCGCGGGCAGCAATCGCCGAGGCCGAGCGGGTGGAAGCCGAGCGTCGCGCGGAGCTCGAGGCACCAGCGAAGGCTGCCAAGGCAACGACCATCGTGGAGGCCGAGGCTTCGGCCGAGCGCGTGCGGATCGCCGCCGAAGCGGAGGCTCGGGCGATCTACGTGAAGCTCGAGGCCGAAGCGCGGGGCGAGTACGAGATTCTCGCGCGCAAGGCCGATGCGATGCGGCAGCTTGTCGAAGCCGCCGGCGGCGCGCGCGAGGCCTATCAGTTGCTGATGCTCGAACACCTCGACACGCTCGCCGAGACGTCGGCCAAGGCCATCTCGAACATCAAGTTCGACAAGGTTGTGGTCTGGGACAGCGGGCGCGATGGCGGGAGCGGCGGTGCTGCCGGATTCCTGCAGAGCATGGCCCAGACCATGCCGCCGATCATGAACGTGCTCCGCGATATCGGGGGCATCGACCTGCCGGGCTTCGGGGCGCCGGTGGAGCGGGAGATCGTGCTCGATGGCGCCGATGACGTGCCGGTGCCGGTGTCCTCGCGGAAGACGGGAACGGCCGGCGCGGTGTCGAAGTCCGACAGCGCGGCGAGCAACTGAGGTCAGGGGGCCGGCATCGCGGATGATGCCGGCCAACTGTTGGTGCAGCGAGACTGCCCGGACGCTCCATCTCAGGAATCACAACAGCAGCGACACCGTCAGTCGAGCCCCGTGAGTGAGAAACGGTATGTGAACGTGCTGTCAAAGAAGAAATACACCGCGGGGTAGTCGCCCAGTTCAAAGGGACGGAGCACCCAGGCGTACCCCGCCTGCACCACGAAGCCATCCTGAATCTGCTTCGTGCTGTCTGCCGGGGACAGCGACCCATTGTACGAAGCAACAATGGCATCGCAGACCGTGCTGTCTGTTTCCATCCGCACGACGGCGGGCTTGTAGGGAATTCCATTCGAGACGAGAGCCGCTGAATCGCTGAACGACAGCGTGCCATGTACGAACGCGACGAGTCCGGCGGTGTCGCCAGTCGTCAGGCAGGACTGGACGATGGATCGACTGTTCTCCCCGGAGAGCGTACCAACTGTGGCAGCCAGCAGGGCCGTTGCCACGATGATCGACGCGCGAGTAGACAGATGCAGGGTAGCCTCGGAGCGAAGTTCAGCAGGTAGCGCCTCATCCGGAGGCCCTCGGTCGTGGGCTATTCATACCGTAGCAGTATCGCCAACGATCTGCGGCTCGACGCCTCGGTCACATCGCCGACATCGCAGCGCTCCCCGCCAGCCGTGCCACCCGGGCGTGCAGCTCCCGCACCCCCGTCAGCGCCACGAGACGTGCGGCGTGATCCGCGCTCACGCCGCCGCACGCAACGATGCCGATGCGTCCGTCGCTGCGCTCAACAGTCCCACGGATGGCGCCGACCGCGTCGATCGCCCGAGCACCGCCACCCGAGGTAAGAATCCGCCGCACGCCGCACTCGATCAATCGACGAACCGCGTCGTCGTCGCGTATCAGGTCGAAGGCCCTGTGAAACGTGACCGGCAGCGGACCCGCGGCAGCGACCAGCCGACCCAGCAGCTGCGCATCGACCTGCCCACCGGTGGTGAGCGCGCCGGTCACGATGCCGCTGGCTCCGAGTTCACGCACGCGCGCCACATCGGCAAGCATGATGTCGGCCTCGCGATCAGTGAACACGAAGTCGCCGCCGCGCGGACGCACCATGACGAACACCGGGATCCGGACCCGTCCGCAGACCTCGGCAACCAGCGCATCGTCGGGCGTGGTACCGCCGAGGTCGAGCCGGGCGCAAAGCTCCAGCCGCGCCGCCCCGCCCCGCTCCGCCGCCTCGGCCTCCGCCGTGCCTTCGACACAGGCTTCCACCAGCACACGCGGAGGGCGCCCTCCCGCCCGGCCAACGTGAGGAATACGTTCGGAGCGCATCGCACACCGTACAACGCCGACCCGTCCAACGCCAGACTTCCGTCATGCCTCTCACGCATCGTGTGCTTATCGCGGCGCTGGCCATCGCCACCGCCTCCCCTGCAATCCCGGTCCTTGCGCAGTCCGGCGCCGCGCAGTGCGCTCCCGACAATGCGGGTCTCACGCTCCCCGCCGGCTTTTGCGCGCAGATAGTGGCCGACAGCGTTGGCAATCCGCGACACGTGGTCGTGGCGCCCAACGGCGACGTGTACGTTGCGTTGCGCCGGGCAGCCGCGGGTTCCGGGGTGATGGCGCTGCGTGACACGAACGGCGACGGCGTGGCCGATGAGCGGCACACGTTCGGTGTGGGTGCCGGCTCCGGGATCGCACTCGCGAACGGCGTGCTGTACTTCGCGACCGACACGTCGGTTGTGCGCTGGCGCCTCGCGCCGGGCGCGCTCGTCCCGACCGGGGAGCCCGAAGTGGTGGTGAGCGGCCTGGCGCGCGGCCGCGCGCATTCGGCCAAGACCATCGCCATCGCGAACGATGGGGCGCTGTTCGTGAACATCGGTGCGCCGTCCAACTCCTGCCAGTCTCGCGACCGTCAGTCCAAGGTGCCGGGGATGGATCCCTGCACGCTGCTCGATACCGCCGGCGGGATCTGGCGGTTCAGCACCGGGCGCACGGGCCAGCGTCAGTCCGACGGCGAACGGTGGGCGACCGGGTTGCGCAACGTCGTGGCGATCACGCTCGGCCCCGACGGTGCCACCCCGTGGGGGGCGCAGCACGGCCGCGACATGCTGAGCGCCAACTGGGGATTCGACGAGGCCTACAACGCCGAGAACCCCGGCGAGGAGCTCTTCCGGATCACGCAAGGCAGCGATTTCGGGTGGCCCACCTGCTACTGGTCGACCGCGCTGAAGAAAAAGGTGCTGGCTCCGGAGTACGGCGGCGACGGCACGGAGGTGGGGCGCTGCGCCGATGTGGGGCAGCCGCTCGTCACCTTCCCCGGCCACTGGGCGCCTAACGCGATGCTGTTCTACGGCGGGGCGCAGTTCCCCGAGCGCTACCGCGGCGGCATCTTCGTGGCGTTCCACGGCTCGTGGAACCGCGCGCCACTCCCCCAGGCCGGCTTCAACGTGGTGTTCGTCCCCATGGCGAACGGCGCGCCGTCCGGCCCATACGAGGTGTTCGCCGACGGCTTCCGCGACGACGAACGTCGCCCGCACCGACCGAGCGGGCTCGCCGTGGCGCCGGATGGATCACTCGTGGTCACGGATGATACGCGGGGACGGGTCTATCGGATTTCGTATACGGGGGGACGCTAGGGAACAGCATGCTGCGTGCTTCACGCTGTATGCTGTACGCTGCGCGCCTCATCGTAAGGAGTGCGAAGCACGCATCGGCTTGACGGGGCGCGGCATGCAGCATGCAGCAGCCGGAGGCAGCAACAAAAGACCTGCCCCCGAGTGCTGCATGCAGCCGCCCCGTGTAGCGACCGCCGAACCGCTCCATGAATCCGGATGCACGCAGCCACCAGCATACAGCGTGTAGCACGCAGCATGCTGTTCCATAGCCTGCTTCATCCGATTTAATAGTTCCGATACTCCGGCATGAGGAACTCGCTCGGAACATCGGCCCCCGATATCTCCCCGGTCGCCGGATTCACCATCACCGCCCGTCCGGTGCGCACGGCCAGGTTGCCCAGCAGCACCATCTGCGTGAGCGGCCCGGCATGGCCGTCGAAGCTCGAGCCCCCGGTCGTGCCGTTTTTGCACGCTGCGATCCACTCGGCGTAGACGCTTTCCACCCGCGGATACTTCTCCGCAGGCGGGTTCGCCTTCACCGCGGCATCCTGTTCCGGGTCGAGCAGCCGCGGATTCTGTCCGTACATGCCGGCAATCAGCTTCCCCTTGTCGCCGACCCAGAGCTGGCCACCATCGGCGAACGCCGGCCACACCGCCGTCTGCGGCACCTCGGGCGGTCGCTGCGGGAACATGCTCCCGTCGCGCCATACCACCGTCACCGCCGGCCGGCCATTGCGTTCCGGAAACTCATAGGTGATCCGCGACGAGGCGGGAGCGGTCTCCGTGTAGAGCTTCGTGCTCTCGGGCACGATGCTCGTCGGAAAGCCCAGGTCGAGCGTCCAGAACGCGGCGTCCATGGCATGGCAGGCGATATCACCGAGCGCGCCCGTCCCGAAGTCCCACCAACCCCGCCAGCGGAACGGCGCATACGCCGGATGATAGGGCCGCTCCGGTGCCGGACCGAGCCAGAGATTCCAGTCCAGCGTGGCGGGGGGCGTGTGCATCTCCGTCGGGCGCTCGATGGCCTGCGGCCAGATGGGACGGTCGGTCCAGTAGTGCACCTCGCGCACGGGGCCGATCAGTCCCGCCTCCACCCATTCGCGGATCTGCCGCGTGCCCTCAGCGGCGTGCCCCTGGTTCCCCATCTGCGTCGCGACCTTCGTCGTCTTTGCCTTCGCCATCACCTGGCGGACTTCGCCGATGGTGCGCGCCAGCGGCTTCTGGCAGTAGACGTGCTTGCCCAGCGAGAGTGCGGCCATCACCACCGAGGCATGTACATGATCCGGCGTTGAGACCGTGATCGCGTCGATGTCGCGCTCCTTGTCCAGCAGCTCGCGAAAATCCTTGTAGCGCGTCGCCTTGGGAAAGTTGCGGAACGAGTCGGCCGCGGAGCGCTCGTCCACGTCACAGAGTGCGACGATGTTCTCCGTGCGCCCCATGCCGTTGACATCGTTGCGCCCCATCCCGCCCACGCCCACGCACGCCACGTTGAGCGTATCGCTTGGCGCCTGGAAGCCATGACCGAGTACGTGCCGTGGCACGATGGTGAATGCGAGCCCCGCACGGGCGAGGTCGCCGACGAATTCGCGACGATCGATCGGGTTGATGGCCATGATCTCGGGATGCGTAACCGGTGAGTGACTACGGGATGGACGGTCGAAGATCGATCAGAGCGGCACCACCGCCGGCACGTCGTCGCGGCGCGGGCGGAAGAGCAGCAGGAAGAGCACGAACACGAGCGCGGCACCGATGGCCGGCACCAGCCACGCCGACTGCCAGTCGTGCAGCACCGCCGGGCAGGCCGCGGCCGCCGCATCGGCCACCGTACAGTCGGGATTGGGCGTCGAGTATCGGTTGACCACGGCGCCCGAAATGAACGCACCGATGAAGTAGCCGACGCCGTTCGTGACGAAGTTGATGAACCCCTGCGCCGCGGCGCGAATGCGCTCCCCCGCCCGCAGGTCCGTGTAGATCTGCCCGGCCACGAAGAAGAAATCGTAGCACACGCCATGGAGCAGGATGCCGGCGTAGAGCAACCACATGCCGCCGCCCGCGTCACCGTTGCTGAACGCGAGATAGCGCAGGCTCCACGCCGCCATGCCCGCGAGCATGATCGCCTTGATGCCGAAGCGCTTGAGCGCGAACGGCAGCAGCAGCATGAAGGCGAACTCCGACATCTGGCCGAACGTCATGATGAACGCCGGCTCGGCCACGCCGATCTCGTTGAGGAACGGGTTGGCGAAGGTGTAGTAGAACTGGAGCGGAATGCAGAGCAGGAACGAACCGAGCACGAACACCAGGAAGTCCTTCTCCCGCAGGAGCTGCAGCGCGTCGAGGCCGAGCGCGTCGCGCCAACTGAACGGCGCCCCGGCGGCGCGCGGCGGCGTGTGCGGCAGCATCAGCGCGAACAGCCCGAGCGCGAACGACGCGATGGACGCAAGCCGCATCGGCGTTGCCTGCGCTTCCGCCTGCAGCACCTTGCCGACGATCACCCCGGCCACGATCCAGCCGATCGTGCCCAGCACGCGGATGAGCGGAAACTCCTTCCGCGCATCGCGAATGTGGTGGAAGGAGATCGAGTTCGTGAGCGACAGCGTGGGCATGTAGCACAGCGCGTACAGGATCAGCAGCGGATAGAAGCTGCCGAAGGTCGTCCGCGTCGATACCACCCACATGATCGTGCCCCCCGCCACGTGCAGCAGCGCCAGCAGCCGCTCCGACGCGAAGAACCGGTCGGCAACCATGCCGATGAAGAACGGCGAGACCAGCGCCGCAATCGCCGTGGCCCCGTACGACAGCCCGATCTGCTGGTCGGTGAAGCGCAGCGTCTGCCCGAGATACGTCCCCATCGTCACGAACCACGCCCCCCAGACGAAGTACTGGAGGAACATCATCGTCGACAGCCGGAAGCGTATCACGGCAGTTCGCGAATGCGGATGTTGCGAAACTCCACGCGATCGCCGTGATCCTGCAGGGCGATGCCGCCGCTCGCGGCACGCCCGTAGGAGGGCCACTGCGCGAACTTGCTGGCGGCAACCTTCGCCTCCCAGTCGGGGGACCAGAGTTCGTAGCTCACCACGCGTTCGCCGTTCAGCCAGTGCTCCACGTGCGCGCCATTGACCAGGAGGCGCACGGAGTTCCATTCGCCCGCCGGCTTCACGACCCCGCGCGGCGCCGGATAGAGTCCATACGCCGACCCGGCCGAGGTAAGCGGCGACTTCCCGTCGGCATGGGCGGCGTCGTCGAGCACCTGCATCTCCGGCCCGGTTTCATAGGTCAGCTCACCGTCCTCGGTGACGTGGAACATCACGCCGCTGTTCCCCGCCGAGTCCACCTTCCAGTCGAGCGCGAGCTCGAAGTTGGTGAAGGATTCGCGGCTCACGAGGTCACCGCCCCCCGTCGTCCGCGTCAGCACGCCGTCGATGCCCTCCCAGCCGGATGGTGCGGTATCCGTCTTGAATCCCTTCCACGCATCCAGCGAATGGCCATCAAAAAGCAACCGCCAGCCGTCGGCGCGCTCCTGCTCGGTGAGTGAGTTCATGGCGGTCTGGGCGGTCGCGGTCGCGGTCGCGGCGGTGTCGACGACATCGCCGTCGGCCGGCGCACATCCGGCCGCGGCCACTGCGGCAAACACAATGGACAGGAGGGGGCTGAATCGCATTCGAGTCGGAGTCGGGAAGTTGGAAGAAATCGACCCGGGAGTGTGCGCCATGCGCACGAACATCGCAACCATCCCCGCGGCCCGGTTATGAAATCCTCACGAATTGCACCTTGCGCCCGAAGCCCGAAGTGGCATCTTCTGCGTCGTCAGGCAGCGAACTCGACCCTCAGCCCGGAGCCGCACCATGGACATGACCGCTCTGCTCATTCAGTTGATCGCGGGTGCCGTAGGTGGGAACATTGGTGGGTTGCTGAACAAGGCCAAGAACCTGGGACCCATGC
>DASSBZ010000018.1:0-2821 GCA_035698205.1 Gemmatimonadaceae bacterium
CGGATAGAGCAGCGGTGTCTCGAACGGTTCGATCAGGCCGCCGGGGAGCGCCTGGTACGGATCGATCCCGGAGCGCAACTGACCGGCGGCGGTCCATGGGAAGACGAAGTCGGGCCAGAATCCGGCGCGACCGTGGAGGTACGTCGCCAGCAGCCCGCAGGCGAGGCCGATAGCCGCGGCGACCGCGGCCCGCGCGAGCGGCGCGGGGTTGGCTGGGATCGCCGACGACTCGTCAGGCATCAGGCGCGGCGGCACCGGCATGTCAGGCACCCTGGCGACTCGTTTTGCATCAGGCGAGGCGGTACGGGCATATCGGGCACCCTGGCGACTCGTCAGGCATCAGTCCTGGCCGCGCGGCACCGTCGCGCGCCGATCCTCATCGCGAGCGGACGACCCAGCGCATCACTTCCAGGAATGACGGCCGCTTGCCGTAGAGCAGCAGCCCGGTACGATAGATCCGCGCGGCGGCGTAGACGCACAGGTAGCAGGTTGCGGCGAGGATCGCCAGCGACGTGAAGATGTCCCATGCCGGGACATTCACCGTCGCGAGACGCAGCGGCATCACGATCGGCGCCGAGAAGGGGAGCCAGCTCAGGTTCGTCGCCATCCGCCCATCGGGCTCGCTGATGGCGGTCTGGAGGAACATCACGCTCATCACCAGCAGCATCACCACCGGCATCTGTGCCTGCTGGGCATCCTGCTCGGTGCTTACCATCGCGCCGACGGCCGCGAACATCGCCGAGTACAGCACGTAGCCGAGCACGAAGAAGAGCAGCAGCAGTCCGAGCATCCCCGGTGTGATGGACGGAAGTTGGAACGGCATGCTGGTGATCCCGAACTTCGCGAGGATGGGGCCGCGAAGCCGGAACAGGACGATCGACGATCCCATCCAGACCAGCATCTGGGTGAGCCCCACGGCTCCCACGCCGAGCACCTTGCCGGCGAGCAGCGTGCCCGGCGACACGCTCGATACCACGACCTCGGCGACGCGCGACTGCTTCTCCTCCATGACGCCGCGCAGCACGTTCTGCCCGTAAATGAAGATCGTGGTGTAGAGGAGCATCGCGACGGTGATCGCGAACAGCAGGTTGACGCGCCCCGAACCGCCTCGCCCGGTGGCGGTGAGCCGTTCGGCGCGCACCTGCGGGTTGAGCCGCGCGAGCGTGGTGGCGTCGGCCGCCGATACCCCCGCGGACTCGAGGCGGTGGGCGACGATCACCTTGCGGACGACCGACTCGATCCGGTTCATGTCGGCCAGCGCCGTGGCGTTGGTGCCGGCATAACGGATGTCGAGGCCCTGCAGTGCGTCGTCGTCGAGCACGAGGTAGCCGCGGATCTCCTTCTGCAGCACCGCCGCCGTGGCGAGGCTCTCGGCGTGGGCGATCTCGTTCGGTGCCACGGCAATGACGCGGGTGCGCGTGGTGTCGCCGGTGAGCCCTCCGCCGAGCTCCGAGGCGATGCGCCGCCCCACCTCCGTGCCGGTGGCGTCGATCACGCGGACGCGCGAGACATCGGCCGACTCCTTGGAGCGCGACGCGAACCAGGCGGGGAGGAACATCAGCCCGCCGAAGAGAAGGGGACCGAAGATCGTCGCGATCAGGAACCACCGGCTGCGCACGCGCTCGAGATACTCGCGCTTGGTGACCGTCCAGAGCTTGCGCATGAGCGGGGGGCAGGGGGAGACGATTGTGCGAGGGCGGGCGGGCGAAATGTAGTCCAGTCCGGTGGGGCTCACGCGGGCCTCTGTCGGAGGCAAGGCAGGACCGCCTGCGGCGGGCTCACGCGGCAAATACCGGCGGCGCGGCAGGACCGCCTGCGGCGGGCTCACGCAGAGGGGCGCCGAGTACGCGCGGAGGTGCGCGGAGGAATGCCATCTACTATCGAGATAGTTGACAGCGCCACCGGACAGTGGTAGTTTCTACTAACCACTTAGTAGGAGATGCCGTGGCCGGAGAGTTCGGAGATCGCGAGCTGGATGTCATGGGGGTGCTCTGGGAGGAGGGATCGGCGACTGTCGCCGAGATGCGCGACCGGCTCCCCGTGGAGCTTGCCTACACCACTGTGCTGACCATCCTGCGCAACCTCGAGGGGAAGGGGTTCGTGCGGCACGAGGAGGAGGGCAAGGCGCATCGGTACTTCCCGCGCGTCGAGCGACGGGCGGCGGGGCGCAATGCCCTCGCGCGCCTGATCGACCGGGTGTTCGACGGCTCGCCGGAGCTGCTGCTCACGCAGCTCGTCAGCGATCATCCGCTCGAGCCGTCGGAGATGCGGCGGCTGCAGGCGCTGCTCGATCGCCGCATCGAGGGGGAAGGCGCCCCGCCGCGCGGTCGAAAGCGGGGCGACTCCAGCAACCCTGATGCAGATCGTGCGGCGAGACCCACGCGCGCGTCGGCGCGCAAGCGACGGGGAGGGCGCGAATGATCGTTTCCTGGATGCTCTACGCCGCGCTCATCGCGGCGCTGGTGACGGTGGCTGCCATGATCGCCGAGCGGGCGCTGCGCGTTTGGCGGGCGCCGGTACGCTGGCTGTGGCCAGTTGCCATGCTGCTCTCGGTTCTGTTGCCGGTGGCGGGTGTGCTCGCCGGTGCCGGCCTGGCGCGCGTGGTCACGCTTCCGCCAATCATCATCGGCGCCGCTGCCTCTCCCGTTGCCGCCGGGTTGGCCCGCGCCGTCACCGTCGGGAGCTCTCCGGCTGTGGACATCGCCGCGCTCGTGCTCTGGGCGCTGGCGAGCGCGCTGCTCCTGGCGGCGCTCGTTCGCGCCAGGCATCGGTTGCAGTCGGGGCGAGCCGGGTGGCGTGAGCGGGAGTTCGGGGGGACGTC
>DASSBZ010000019.1:0-3243 GCA_035698205.1 Gemmatimonadaceae bacterium
TTGACGCTCGTGCCGATGCTTGCGGCCCAGCTCGGAAAGGTCCGCTTCACGAGCGGCCTGGATCGTTTCAAGCCGCTGGTGGCATTCGACCACGGCTTCGACCGGATGGTGCGTGTGTATCGTCGGCTCGCGGTCGTCGCGGTACGGAACCGCGGCAAGGTGCTCACGCTGGCAGCGGCGTTGCTGATCGCCGCCGGGTGGGCCGCGACGACCATCGATGCCACATTCCTGCCACCGGTGGATGACGGGAGCGTGGGCGCCTTCGTGCGACTGCCCCCCGGCTCCACGCCGCAGCAGACGAATCGCACAGTGGAGGAGGTGGAGGCGATGATGAAGGAGATGCCCGGCGTGGTGAGCGTGTTCGCCACCGCCGGCGGCTTCTTCTTCGGCGGTGCGACGAGCACGTCGTCGGGGCGCGGATCGGTGGACGTGCGGCTGGTTCCGGCGGGCGAACGCGGCGTCACGGCCGAGGAGTGGGTGACGCTGATGCGCACGAAGGTCGAGGAGCGTGGTATCGCCGGCGCCAATGTGTGGGTGCGCCCGCCGCGCATTCGGGGGCTGCGCACGTCGAGCTCGGGCGATGCCATGACGCTCAACCTCGTCGGCGACGACCTCGCCGAACTCGAGACGATCGGTCGCGAGATCGCGCGCAAGCTGCAGGGCATTCCCGGACTGGCCAACTTCGACGTGCAGACCGATGAGCCGGCGCCGCTGCTCGCCATCGTGCTCGACCGCGAACGTGCGCGCGCACTTGGACTCGACGTGGCAACGGTGGGGCAGACGCTTCGCACGGCGCTCGATGGCACGATCGCGACTCGTTATGCAGAGGGCAACCTCGAATACGACGTGCGCGTGATGTTCCCGCGGGGCCGGTTTACCAGCGCCTCGGACCTTGGCGACGTGGCACTGTTCCCCGGGCAGAGCGGTGGCGCGCCCATCGCGCTGCGCGAGGTGGCCGACGTGCACAACGCCGTGGGGCCGACGAACATCCGGCGGGAGAACCAGAACCGGATGATGCGGCTCTCGGGGGACGTGCTGACCAACATCGCCCCCGTGGGCGCGGTGGCCGACTCCATCGAGGCAAGGCTTGCGGGGCTCCAGCTCCCCGACGGCTACGGGATCGTGCTGAGCGGCGACCAGGAGGCCATCCAGGAGAGCAACCGGCAGATGCTGCTGGTGGTGGGCCTCGCGATCTTCCTCGTCTTCGTCGTGCTGGCCGTACAGTACGAGAGTCTCGTCGATCCGCTGGTGATTCTTGTAGCTATCCCCACGTCGCTGGTCGGGGTGATCGCCATCCTGCTGCTCACGGGCACGCCGTTCAGCGCGCCCGTGCTGCTGGGGATGATCATGCTCGCCGGCATCGTGGTGAACAACTCGATTCTGCTCGTGGAGTTCATCGAGCACTACCGACACGAGCAGGGGGTCGCACCGGAGGCGGCCGTGGTCGAGGCGGGGGCGGTGCGCATGCGCCCGATCATGATGACGACAATCTCGTCGCTGGTGGGCATGCTGCCGCTCGCGCTGGGGCTCGGTTCTGGTGGAGAGTTGATGCGCCCGCTGGCGATTGCGGCGGTGGGCGGGCTGACCGCGTCGACGCTGCTGACGCTGTTCGTGGTGCCGTGCGCATATCTGGTGGTGCACCGTGCGGGCGACGGCGTGCGCGAGTTCCTGCTGGGGAAGAAGAGTGCGCCGCCGGCGGCGCCGCGACCGGCCGAGGTGGCGGGGGACTAGCGACAGTCACCCATGCGCATCCAGCGGAAGACGCTCCTCGTACTCCTCCTGCCGATCGCGATCGCGACGGCGGCGGCGTACGCCCAATGGATCGTCTTCGGCCTGCCACCCGCGCCGCCGCTGGTACCCGCCGGGTCGCTCCCCGCCGGCTTCCCCGCCTGGATTCGCATCACGCACTACGTGAACCTGCTCTTCCTCGTGCTGCTGGTGCGCAGCGGATTGCAGGTGCTCATGGATCACCCCCGGCTCTACTGGAACGTCCACTGCGCGCCGAACACCGAGTGGTTGCGCCTCACGCCGATCACGGTACCGCTCGACCGCATCTGGACCTCCAAGGACGATTCCCGCCATCTCTCCCCATGGATCGGGCTCCCGGGGAGGCGGCACACCGTAGGCATGGCGCGGCACTGGCACTTCCTGAGCGTGCTGTTCTGGATCGGCAACGGCGTGATCTTCGTGGCGCTGCTCTTCGCCACCGACTACTGGCAGCGGCTGGTGCCCACCTCCTGGCAGATCATCCCCGACGCCTGGGCGGTGTGGGTCCATTATGCCACCTTGCACCTGCCGCCGGAGCCTAATGGCTTCTACCAGTACAACGCCCTGCAGCAACTGACCTACTTCGGGGTGGTGTTCGGCCTGGCACCGCTCGCGATCCTGACCGGCCCATCGATGTCGCCTGCGCTGACGAACCGGTTCCACTGGTACCCGATGCTCCCCGGCAACCGGCAGATCGGCCGATCGCTGCACTTCCTGGTGATGTGCTCCTTCGTGCTCTTCGTCATCGGGCACGTGGCCATGGTCGCGATCACCGGCTTCGCCCGGAACATGAACCACATCGTCACCGGTGTGGATGACATGCGCATGACCGGCGTCTACCTCGGCGCGCTGGGCATTGCGGTGATCATCGCGGTCAACGTGCTGGCATACCGGCTCGCATGGCGACGACCGCGACTCGTGCAGCACACCGCCAAGGCGCTCGTCACGCCCCTGATGCGCGTGCTGCTCGATCGCTCCGCGCCGGTGGCCGAGTTCCCCAGGGAGGACATTTCACGGTACTTCTGGGCCAACGGCCGGATGCCGGATTCCACCGCGTGGAAGTCGCTCGCCGACGATGATTTCGCCGGATTCCGGCTCAAGGTGCACGGGCTGGTGGAGAACCCGGTGGAGCTGACGCTGGATGAACTGCGTGGGCTCGGCAGGCAGTCGCAGATCACGCTGCACCACTGCATCCAGGGGTGGTCCGGCATTGCGGAATGGAGCGGTCTGCCGCTTGAGGCACTCGTGAGACTCGTCCGGCCGCACAACGGCGCCCGTGCGGTGGTCTTCCACTCGTTCGGTGACGGTGTCGAGTTTTCGACCGGTGAGCCGGTTCGCCGCTACTACGACAGCCTCTCCCTGGCCAACGCCACGCGCCCCCAGACGCTGCTCGCGTACGAGATGAACGGCGCGCCACTTCCTGCGCTGCATGGCGCGCCGCTCCGCCTGCGCGTGGAGAATCAACTGGGGTTCAAG
>DASSBZ010000020.1:0-4651 GCA_035698205.1 Gemmatimonadaceae bacterium
GCTCGAGAAGGTCAAGGGTGACCCGGCGTCGCTCACCTGGGAGCTCTACCGCGACACGGTGATCGAGCAGTGCGAGCAGGGCGTCGACTACATGACGGTGCACGCCGCCGTGCTCCGCGACTTCGTGCCGCTCACCGAACGACGCGTCACGGGGATCGTCTCGCGCGGCGGCGCCATCATGGCCACCTGGTGCATGGTGCACGGCGAGGAATCGTTCCTCTACACGCACTTCCGCGAGCTCTGCGAGATCCTGCGCCACTACGATGTCTCCTTCTCGCTCGGCGACGGCCTGCGCCCCGGCTCCATTGCCGACGCCAACGACGAGGCGCAGTTCGCCGAGCTGCGCACGCAGGGCGACCTGACGCGCATGGCCTGGGAGTACGACGTGCAGGTCATGAACGAGGGGCCGGGGCATGTGCCCATGCACCTCATCCGCGAGAACATGGAGAAGCAGCTCGAGTGGTGCGACGAGGCCCCGTTCTACACGTTAGGCCCCCTCACCACCGACATCGCACCGGGGTACGACCACATCACGAGCGCGATCGGCGCCGCCCAGATCGGCTGGTACGGCACCGCGATGCTCTGCTACGTCACCCCCAAGGAGCACCTCGGCCTCCCCGATCGCGACGACGTGAAGCAGGGGGTCATCGCCTATCGCATCGCCGCGCATGCGGCCGACCTGGCCAAGGGGCACCCGCGCGCGCAGGAGTGGGACGACGCGCTCAGCAAGGCGCGCTTCGACTTCCGCTGGCGTGACCAGTTCAACCTCTCGCTCGATCCGGTGACCGCCCTCGCCTACCACGACGCCACCCTCCCCGCCGAGGGGGCCAAGAGCGCCGAGTTCTGCTCGATGTGCGGACCGTCATTCTGCTCCATGCACCTCACGCACGAACTGCGCGAGCGGGTGACGCCGTGAACGAGAGGCACCCTGGAAGTGCGACGCACGTTGCCGCCGCGCTCACCCGGCTGCGCGCGGAGTCGCCGCTGATCCACAACATCACGAACTACGTCGTGATGAACTCCACCGCCAACGCGCTGCTGGCTGTCGGCGCATCGCCGGCCATGGTCCACGCTCGCGAGGAGGTTGCCGACTTCGCGTCGATCTCCCGCGCGCTGGTCATCAACATCGGGACGCTCTCGGCGCCATGGGTGGAGGCCATGCACACCGCCGCGTCGACGGCGCGTGAGCGAGGGGTGCCCTGGGTGCTCGATCCTGTTGGCGTGGGCGCCACGACGTATCGGACCACGACCGCCGCCGAACTCGTGGCGCACCGGCCGGCGGTGATTCGCGGCAATGCATCGGAGATCATGGCGCTGGCCGGCGCGCACGCCGCGACGATCCGCGGCGTCGACAGCACGCAGTCCACCGACGATGCGCTCGAGAGCGCACGCACCCTTGCCAGGGAGAGCGGGAGCGTGGTCGCCGTCACGGGCGCGGTCGACTATGTAACTGATGGCGAGCGCACGATGTCGATTGCCAACGGGCACCCGCTGATGGCGCGCGTCACGGGGCTCGGCTGCACGGCCACGGCCATCGTTGGCGCGTTTCTCGCAATCTGTGATTCGGCATTCGACGCCGCGGTGGGCGGCCTCGCCACCATCGGCGTGGCCGGGGAACTCGCGGCGGCGCGCTCACGCGGCCCCGGATCGCTGCAGGTGGAGCTGCTCGACGCGCTGCACCTGCTCGACGGAGACCTGATCGAGGCGTACTCGCAAATTGCACCGGCATGAAGACACATCGACACACCTTCGACCCGCGCCTGTACCTCATTCTCGACCCGGCGCAGACGCGCGGGCGTGAGGTGCTGTCCATCGCCGAGCAGGCGGTGCATCACGGCGCCACGATGGTGCAACTGCGCTGGAAGGACGGCAGTGCGCGCGAGTTCGCCGCACTCGCCCGGCGGCTGGTCGACATGCTGGAGACTCACGGCATCCCGCTGATCGTCAACGACCGGATCGACATTGCGTGGGCGTCGGGCGCCCACGGCGCGCATGTGGGGCAGGGTGACCTGGAACTCTCGGATGCGCGGGCCATGCTCGGGCGCCGTGCGATCCTCGGACTCTCCGTGACCAACATCGCCGAAGCGCGCAACCTGCCCGACATCGAACTCGACTATGTCGGACTCGGCCCCGTCTTCGCGACCAGCACCAAGCTCGATGCGGCGCCGCCGCTCGGCGTGAAGGGGTTTTCTGAGGCGCGGGCGCTGCTCCGGCTCCCGGTGGTCGCGATCGGCGGCATCACCGTTGGCAACGCCGCCTCCGTGGTCGCGGCGGGCGCCAATGGCATCGCCGTCTCCTCGGCGATCTGCGCGGCCGACGATCCCGGCGACGCCACGCGACGGCTGGAGGAGGTGCTGATCGCCAGCGGGGCCGCGGCCGGTACGCGCTCCGGCGCCGCGAGCTTCGGCGAGCCTTGACCCCCGATCGCATCCCCGTCGTCCTCGCCATTGCCGGCTCCGACCCGAGCGGTGGCGCCGGATTGCAGGCCGACCTCAAGACCGCTGCCGCGCTGGGTGTGTTCGGGGCCGCCGCCGTCACGCTGCTGACGGTGCAATCGACACGGGCCATCACCGACGTCTCGCTCGTGGACCCGGACCTCGTGCGCCGGCAGGTCGACGCCGTGTTCGATGACGGTCCCGTGGACGCCATCAAGATCGGCGCGTTAGGCAGCGGCGCCATCGCCGGTGCGGTGGCCGACGTGCTCGACGCCCGCCCCGGGGTGCCCGTTGTCCTCGACCCCGTGCTCCGGGCCACCAGCGGCGGGTCGCTGCTCGCCGACGAGGCCTTCGGCGTGCTGCGCACGCGTCTCTTCCCGCGGGCCACGGTCATTACCCCCAACCTCGATGAGGCGGGTGCCCTGCTCGGCGCTCCCGCGCCCGGCAGCGTGACGGAGATGCGTGCCGCCGCCGCCGAGCTGCGCGCGCGGTTCGGCGTGTCCGCGGTGCTGCTCAAGGGTGGCCACCTCCCGGGGAACGTGGCCACCGACGTGCTCGACGATGGCGGTGCATCGGTGGAGCTCAGCCGCCCGCGCATCAGCACGGAGCGCGTGCACGGTGCCGGCTGCTCGCTCAGCTCCGCCATTGCCGCGCGGCTCGCCCACGGCGATGCGCTGGCCGGGGCTTGCGACTTCGCCACCGGTTGGGTCGCCGGCGCCATCGCCGCCGGGGCCCCGCTCGATGCCACCCGTGGCGCGCGAGTGTTGTTCCACGGCTATCGTGCGTAGCTTCCCGCCGGTCCCGCGCGTGGTCGGCCCCTGAGGGGTCCGGCCCGCGCACGAACGCTCGTCGAGCCTACCTGAACGGACGCTCCCGATCGTGATCGATTCGCCCCTGGCCCTGATCATCGCCGTCGCCCACGTGGTGCTGGCGACCGTGGTGTCGGCGCACATCGTTCTCACCAAGAGCGACGTGCGCTCGGCGCTCGGCTGGGTGGCGCTTGTCTGGCTGAGCCCGGTCGTCGGATCGGCGTCATACGCGGTGCTCGGGATCAACCGCATCCGCCGGCGCGCCCGGGGCGAGCGGGCCCTGGCGCGCCGGTCGATGCCGGAGCTGCCGCGGATCACGCGCGAGGACGAGCTGTCCATGGCCATCCCGGACGGGGTGCCGGAGCAGTGGCGCTCGCTGGCCACGCTCGTGGGCCGCGTCTCGGGGCTGCCGCTCACCGATGGCAACGCCGTGACGCCGCTGGTCAACGGCGACGCGGCCTATCCGGCCATGATCGCCGCCATTGATGGAGCCGAGCGCAGCGTGGGGTTCTCGACCTACATCATGGATCGCGGTGTCGCGGCCGACGGGTTCGTGCAGGCGTTCGCGCGTGCGGTGCGGCGCGGCGTGGCGGTGCGCGTGCTGATCGACGACGTCGGCGCGCGATACAGCCGGCCGTCGATCGTGGAGTCGCTGCGCGCCGGCGGGATCCGGGTGGCGCGGTTCCTCCCGTCGATCATCCCCATCCCGAGCCGCACGATCAACCTGCGCAACCACCGGAAGCTGCTCGTGGTCGACGGCACGGTGGGCTTCTGCGGCGGGATGAACATCCGCGACGGCTGCCTGCTCGCCAACGACCCGCCTAACGCGACGCAGGATGTGCACTTCGAGCTCCGTGGCGCGGTGGTGGGGCAGCTCGTGCGGGCGTTCGCCTTCGACTGGAACTTCACCACCGGCGAGGCGCTGTACGAGGAGGCGTGGACCGCACCCGCCGAGCGGGTCGGCACCGTGGCGGCGCGCGGAATCCCCGACGGGCCGGACGAGGACTTCGAGGCGCTCGACATGACACTCCTCGGCGCCGTCTCGCAGGCCACGCGCTCGGTGCAACTGGTGACGCCGTACTTCCTCCCCGATCCGCCGCTGCTCGATGCACTGCGCGTCGCCGCGCTGCGCGGCGTGGAGGTCGACATCGTGCTCCCCGAGAAGGGGAACCTGCCCACGGTGCAGTGGGCGTCGATGCCGCAGCTGCCGCAGTTGATCGCGCGCGGCTGCCGCGTGTACTTCTCGGCGCCCCCGTTCGATCACTCCAAGCTGCTCGTGGTGGATGGTGCCTGGTCGATGATCGGGTCGGCCAACTGGGATCCACGCAGCCTGCGGCTCAACTTCGAGTACAACGTGGAGTGTTATTGCACCGACCTGGCCGGCCAGTTGGGGGCGATCGTCGACGC
>DASSBZ010000021.1:0-2484 GCA_035698205.1 Gemmatimonadaceae bacterium
CGCCTCGCCTCGATCGGCGCGCTGCTCATCCTCGTCCAGTTGGCGCTCGGCGCGGCGAACGTGTGGTCGCGCCTCTCGGCCTTCTTCGTCGTGCCGCATCTCGCCGTCGGGGCCGCGCTGTGGGGCAGCAGCGTGCTTCTCTACCTGGGGCTGCGGCGAATGGCCCGCGTGCCGCAGGCTTCGAGCGGTGCGGCACGCAGCGCCGCGGCCGAAACGACCACGGCAGACACGCTCCGGGCGTACATCGCGCTGACCAAGCCACGGATCATCGAGCTGCTGCTGGTGACGACGGTCCCGACCATGGTCCTGGCTCAGCGCGGCATCCCGTCGCTGTGGCTCATGGCCGCGACCGTCATCGGCGGCACGCTGGCCGCTGGCGGCGCGAACGCGATCAACCAGTACGTCGATCGTGATATCGACCCGGTGATGCGACGTACCCGCCGCCGGCCGCTCGTCCGGCACACCGTCACGCCCGCGAACGCGCTGCGCTTCGGCATCGGTCTGTCGATCGTGGCATTCGTGTTCCTGTGGCTCACCGTGAACCTGCTGAGTGCGCTCCTGGCGACGAGCGCGATCGCGTTCTATGTCTTCGTCTACACCCTGTGGCTGAAGCGCAGCACGCCGCAGGGCGTGGTCATCGGCGGTGCCGCCGGCTGCATGCCGGTGCTCGTGGCGTGGGCCGCGGTGACCGGCACGGTCGAGATCCCGGCGCTGGTCCTGTTCGCCATCGTCTTCTACTGGACGCCGCCGCACTTCTGGGCCCTGGCGCTGCGCTACCGCGGTGACTACGAGGCTGCCCGGGTACCGATGCTTCCCGTCGTGCGCGGCGAAGTCGAGACGGCACGCCAGATCGTCCTGTACTCGGTGCTGCTCGTGATCGTGAGCCTGCTCCTCCTCCCCGCGGCGCGGATGGGCGTGGTCTACGCGATTGCTGCGCTGCTGCTGGGCGTGGCCTTCCTGTGGTACGCGCTGCGCATCCGGCGGGATGTGGGCGACGGCCGGGCGGCGATTCACCTCTTCCGCTACTCGATCAGCTACCTGACCCTGCTCTTCGCCGCGGTCGCGGCCGACGCCCTTTTCCGCCTGCCCCTGGGCTGAAGCGCGCCGCGCTGGCTCGTGCGCGGTCGTACCGTCACCCCGGCGGCGCTCACCGCGCTTGAAGCTCGTGGTGACGAAGGAGCGCCACGCGGTTGGGGACGGGTGGCCCCCGGAAGCTCCCTCGCGCCGTCCATCATTCACCTGTGAATCGTCCAGATCGAGGCCTCCACCGCCAGGAGATGGTAGGTCGGGGTGCGGCCGTTCGAGTCGCCGCGCTGCTCACGGCCCAGGTTTCTTGCGCGTACCAATGGTGGTGGTGATAAGCAGAAGATTCGGGTCGACGGTGGCCTGCCGACGCCGGGTTCACGCTCAGCCAAGCACGATCAGCACGCTCCCGAGCCCTTCTCGAGCAGTGGGTTTCCTCTTATCACTACTCGGAGTGGTAACGGGCGGAAACCGAGCCCGCGGTCGATATGGCGATCACTCGGCGAGCGATCAAAGCACCTTCGGCAGGATGCTCAGGACGCTCGCGAAGCAGTCTGCTCGCGCTGCAGCTCCGCCTCGCGGTCCAGGCGTGCGTCGAGCCGCCGCGTCCGCCGCTCCTCGTAGCGCATCCATGACACGACGATCGCCGCCATCGCCGCCAGGAAGGCGACGTCACCGAAGACCCACATGAAGACGCCGCCCAGCTGCTGGTCCTCGAGCACGCTGGGTCCCCACGAGCGAAAGTTCGTGACGTAGTGCGAATAGAGCGGGTCCCCGGCGGACAGCAGCGCCACTCCCAGGAACGAGTTCTGGGGCATCGCCAGGAAGAGGTAGAGCAGCCGCACCGGGTGGATCAGGCGCCAGGGTGAGGGATCGGCGTCGAGCACCGGCCACCAGAAGAGGAGCGCCGCGACCAGGAACGAGGCGTGCTGCACGTAGTGGACCCACTCGATCTCCAGCGCGACGTCGTACAGCGACGAAAAATGCCATCCCCAGTTGACCGCCGCGAAGAGGACCCAGGCGACGACCGGGAAGGCGATGATCCGTGTCGGTCCTGAATGGAGCACCCGCAGGATCACCCGCCGGACCGATGTCGACGACACGCGCAGCAGCAGGGTGATCGGCCTGCCAAGCAGCAGCAGCGGTGCCGCGACGAGCTCGATGAGCATGTGCTGCACCATGTGCACGCTGAAGAGCTGCCCTTCGTACGCCTCGATCGGCGAGACGAGCGCCACGACGAGCGCGGCCAGGCCGGCCAGGAACGTCAGGGTGCGCCACCGAGGCGGGGGATTGGCCCGATGCCGAGCGCTCACGCGCCGGACGGCCCACAGGTAGCCGGCGCCGGCGATGAGCACGCCGCTGAGCACGATCGGCTCGAAGCGCCACGCGAGCAGCACGCCGGGGAAGGTCGGTTCCGGCGCACCCGCGCCGTGGGCGAGCACCGCGGCCGGAAGCACGAGC
>DASSBZ010000022.1:0-2018 GCA_035698205.1 Gemmatimonadaceae bacterium
CCAGCAGTGCACGGGGATGGAGTTCGCCACCGAGATGATCATCAAGGCGAGCCTCATGGAAGCCCGGATCAGCGAAGTGCCGGTCACGCTGCACCCCGACGGGCGCAAGGCGCATGCCCCGCACCTTCGAACGTATCGCGACGGGTGGCGGACGCTCCGGTTCTTCCTGATGTACAGCCCGCGCTGGCTGTTCCTCGTACCCGGTGCGCTGCTCATGCTGATCGGCATCGCGGGGTATGGCATCGCCCTGCCGGGTGTGCAGGCGTTTGGCGTTCGCTTCGACGCGCACACCCTGCTGTTCGCGAGCCTGGCGATCATCTGCGGCTATCAGGCCGTCCTTTTCGCCGTCTTCACCAAGACCTTCGCGATCGGAGACGGGATGCTCCCGGCGGACGCACGAATGACCCGGCTGTACGCGCTGGTCGACCTGGAGAAGGGGTTGCTGGCCGGCCTCGCGGCGGCGGTGCTGGGCTTCGCACTCCTGCTCGTGGCCGTCAATCAGTGGCGCATGGCGGGTTTCGGCGATCTCGACTACAGCCGTACCATGCGATGGGTCGTCCCCGGCGTCACCCTGAGCGCGCTCGGCGTACAGACGGTCTTCTCGAGCTTCTTCCTCAGCATACTCGGCCTGCGTCGCCGATGACCCTCCTCGGCGGCATGCATACGCGTTATGTGCATGGCCGGCGCGTCGAACGTCTTGGAGAGCAGTTCGCGGCGCTGCTGCCCGCCAACGCGAGCGTGCTCGACGTCGGCTGTGGAGACGGACGTCTGGCGCGCCTCGTCGGAGACCGTCGTGCCGACCTGCAGGTCCACGGCGTGGACGTGCTCGTCCGCCCCGACACGGCCATCCCCGTGGAGCCGTTCGATGGTCGCGTGATTCCGTTCGCGGATCGCAGCCTCGATGCGCTGATGTTTGCCGACGTGCTGCATCATGCCGAGGACCCTCTCGCGCTGTTGCGCGAAGCGGCACGCACGGCGCGGAGCGCGGTGGTGATCAAGGACCATCTGCGCGAAGGGGTGGGGGCGAACGTGACGCTCCGCTTCATGGACTGGGTGGGGAACGCGCGGCACGGCGTCTCCCTCCCCTATCGCTACTGGAACCGGCGTGAGTGGCAGGACGCGTTCGCGTCGGCAAGGCTGGTCGTGGAGCACTGGCAGGAGCGGTTGTCGCTGTATCCGCTCCCCGCATCGTGGCTGTTCGACCGCTCGCTGCACTTCATGGCACGGCTGCGCCCCGCCTGAGTGAGATGCCACCGACCACGATCTTCCTCGCCCCGCTGGCGATACTCGCCGTTGCGCTGCTGATGCGCCGTGCCGATGCGCCGCCGCTCGAGCGCATTCACGCCCTGCTGTCCGGACGCGCGGCCCCGTGGTTTTTCGGACTCGTCTCGGCACTCATCGTCTGGTTCGCCTGGGGATCCATCGCACAGATCGGTGTCTTCCACGACGAACGCGCGTACCTGCTCCAGGCGGAGATCTTCGCGAGCGGGCGCTGGGTGGCGGCGGGTCGGCCGCTCCCGGAGTTCTTCCAGCAGATGCACGTGCTCGTGTCTCCGGTGCTGGCGGCGAAGTACGCGCCAGGGCATGCGCTGCTGCTCGCGCCCGGCGCGCTCGTGGGATTGCCGGGCCTCATGCCACTCATGCTGACGGGGGTCTCGGGCGCGCTCGTGTTTGCGCTTGCCCGGCGCATAGCCACCGTGTGGGTCGCCCTGCTCACATGGCTGTTGTGGACCACGACAACCGATACGCTGCAGTGGCACGGCAGCTACTTCTCGGAAGTCACGACGGCTGCACTCGTGCTCGTGGCCTGGTGGGGGTTGCTGCGCTGGCGGGACGCCAGTGACCGACGCATGCTCTATCTCGTGGCGGCGGCCGTGGGGTGGGGCGCCATCACGCGTCCGCTCACGATGCTCGCATTCGCGATTCCCATCGGGGTTGTGGTGCTCAGGCACACGATGGCGCGCGGAGCCTGGCGCGACCTCGCGAGGGCGGCCACCATCGGCACCCTCATCCTGTGC
>DASSBZ010000023.1:0-3996 GCA_035698205.1 Gemmatimonadaceae bacterium
GCTCGCCTGCACCTGGGCCCCGAACTCGGGATCATCCACCTCGACCGACACGCTGCGTCCGGCGTTGCGCAGACTGAAGTCGTCGAGCAGGCCGGCGAACTCCGACGGCTCCGCTGTCCACGTGCGCTCCTCCGCCGGTCCCTCGGCGGCCAGTGCCTCACGCGGCGGTGCCGGTGCGGCGAGTACCGAGCACGGCGCATGGTGCAGCATGGTCGACGCCACGCTGCCGATGAAGAACCGCTCGACCAGCCCGGGGCCACGCGTCCCGACCGCCACCAGATCCGCCTCGCTCTCCTCGGCGAATGCGAGCAGCTCGTCCTCCACGATCCCGGTCGTGATGCGCGTGTACACCGTCACGCCGGCCGGCGCTTCGGCACGCAGCTCGTCGGCGAACGCCTCCAGCCGCTCCTCGATCCGTGCCCCGGCCGGCGTGGCGCGCACATCCGAGAGGCTCCGCACCGTGGTCAGCAACGGCCGCACATACGCCAGCGTGAGCGTGCCGGCGTCACCGGCCAGGCGGATCGCCAGACGCGCCGCACGCATGCTGGCCGCGCCCAGGTCGATGGCGGCGACAATGCGACGCGGCAGCCGGTTCACGCCGGTGGCCAGCGACAGGACGGGGGTGGACGATTCGCGAAGCACCTGCGTGGCCCGCACGCCGGAGATGATCCGCCGCCGGTGCCGGCGTGGCGACGCGCCCACCACGATCACGGTGGCATCGTGCTCGCGTGCGGCCGTCGCCAGCTCATGCGCCACCCGCCCGCGACGGATTGCGATTGTCGGCGCCGGGGTGCGCCCGCTGCTGGGGCGCATGTCCCTGCCTAACGCGTCGTGCAGCGTCCGGCGCACGTCGGCCTCCACCACGTCGTCCGACGGCATGATCGACGACATCCCGCCAAACGCCGACACCGGCTCGATGACGGCGACGACCTGCAGCGGCACCTGCCACCGCTCGTCGGCCAGCCGCGACGCGAACGCCAGTACATCGCCCTGAAGCTGGCCATCCGACGCGAGCAGCACGGGACCGCGAATGACCGGTGCCCGTTCGATGGTGTGCGTCGCCGCGGCGGCGCCCTGCCCGGGCGCCGTGCCCCCTCCCGATTGCACTGTCGTCGACATCTTCGCGTCCTCCCGTTGGTTGGATCGCGCCGTGGATCGAGCCATCCCGGCCGCCTCCGGAGCATAGTCCCGGCGAACGCCCCCTGCAGTCGGCGTTCCGCCCTGCGAGTGTCAGGGAATGCCGGACCGGTGCCCGGCGGGCTCGACGGCTTGCCTCATGCCGTGCGGTGCCCGATGCTTTCCCCCGAGCACACCCTGCATACCCCCTGCCCCGTATTCAACGCTCTCCGAATGCACCTCCTCGACGCGATCGCCCTGCATCTGCCGCCAGGCTTCGTCATCAAGGACGCCATCGGCACGGGCGCCACGTCCACGGCGTATCTCGCTCGCAAGGACGAGACCGGGGAGCAACTGGTGGTCAAGGTCATGAAGCCGGGCACGGTGACGCCGGAGAACAAGGACCGCTTCGTGCGCGAGATGCAGGTGCTCCAGTCGCTCGAGCACCCGCGGGTGATCCCGATTCTCGCCCCGGGAGAGGCGGCCGGCGCGCTCTTCTTCACCATGCCGTTCCGTGAGGGCCCGACGCTGCGGCACCGGCTCCGCCACGGCGATCCGTTCACCCTCGCGGAGGCCGTCACCGTGGCCCGCGAGGTAGCCGAGGCGCTCGGCCACGCGCACTCCAAGGGGATCGTGCATCGTGACGTGAAGCCGGAGAACATCCTGCTGGCCGCCGACGGCGCGTGCCTGATGGACTTCGGCCTCGCGAACCTCACGTCGCTCGCCTGGCGCACGGCCGGTCGTGAACGCTCGCTCACGCCCGTCGGCACCCCCGCGTACATGAGCCCGGAGCAGGTGAAGGGGGATCGCGCGCAGGATCGCCGCAGCGACTTCTATTCGCTGGGATGCGTGCTCTTCGAGATGCTCGCCGGCGCGCCGCCGTTCGGCCTCGACTCGTCGCGATCCACCGTGTCGCGGCGACTGCGCGAATCGCCGCCGGACGTCCGCACGCGGCGCCCCGACGTCCCCGACGAACTCGCGAGCCTGATCCGCCGACTGCTCGATCCGCATGCGTCAGGACGGCCGGCGTCGGCGGTGCTCCTCGTGGGCGCGCTGGAACGCATCGTCGAGCGGCTCGAGGAAGCGGGCGACAGCTCGCCCTGACGGCGCGCGGTCACTCCCGCGCACGCGGCCCGTCACGGTCCCCGCCACGCACAACGGGCTCAGCGTCCGCGGTCACCCCCGTTCGCGCGGCGAGTCGCGATCCAGCGCGGTGAACAGGTTGTTGAACGACTCGGCCAGCAACGGATGCGCGAAGATCCCATCGCGCAGCGCCGTGTACGGCAGGTCCCCGAGCATGGCAACCTGGATCATGCTGGCCAGCTCACCGCCTTCGATACCGAGAATGGCGGCACCCAGCATCCGATCGCTCCCTGCATCCACCACGACCTTCATCACGCCGCGCGGCTCATCCACCTCCAGCGCGCGCGCCACGTGCGACATCGGCATGCGCGCCACGCGCACCGCCGTCCCCGCCGCTCGCGCCTCCTCCTCCGTGATTCCCACGCGCCCGAGTTGGGGATCCATGAACATCGTGTAGGGAACAATCCGGTCAGCGCTCGAACGCGACACCCCGCTGTCGTTCTCCAGCAGGTTCGCCCGCAGGATTCGGAAGTCATCGTAGCTGATATGCGTGAACGCGGGCGCGCCCTTGATGTCACCCATGGCGTAGGTGCCCTCAGCGGTCGTCGCCAGGCGATCATCGACGCGAATGAAGCCATCCGCGTCCATCTCCACACCGGCCTCGGCGAGTCCGAGCCCCTCGGTGTTGGGGACGCGTCCCGTTGCGATGAGCAGGTGGCTGGCCTCGATCGTCTCCGTATCGTCGCCGGATCGGAGCATGGCACGGATGCCGCCACCACGGCGCGCGCTCCGCTCCACCGCTTCCAGCTCGGCACCCACGCGGATGTCGAGGCCGTCCTCGAGCAGGATCTCGGCGACTGCATCGGCGATATCGCGATCCTCGCGGGGCAGGAGCTGCTCGCCGCGCTGCACCATGGTCACGTGGCTGCCGAAGCGGCGAAACATCTGTGCGAACTCCACGCCCACGTAACCGCCGCCCAGTACGAGCAGGTGGCGCGGCACCACATCGAGTTCCATGATGGATGTCGAGTCGAGCCACGCTATCGATTCGAGTCCGGAGAGCGCCGGCACCCGCGGACGCAGCCCGGCGTTGATCACGACGAGCGGCGCGCGAAGCGTACGTGCGCGCGACGCTGACGTGACGCGAACCGTTCGAGATCCGGTGAAGCGGCCTTCCCCTTCCACGATCATGACGCCCGCGCGGCGAAGCCGTCGCTCGCCACCCTCGCGGAACTGGTCCACGATCGCGCGTTTGCGCTCACGCACCCGCCGCATCTCCACGCGTGGCCTGCCCCCGAGCACGCCGTACTCGCTGGCGCGGCCGGCCATCCACGCCGCGCGCGCGCTGGCCACCATGGTCTTGGTCGGCGTGCACCCCTCGTTCACGCAGGTGCCACCGACGTGCTTTCGCTCGACGAGCGCCACGCGATGGCCGCCGTTCGCGAAGGCGGATGCCAACGGCCCACCACCCTGTCCCGAACCGATCACGATCAGGTCGAACTCTTCCATGGTCCCCCTCCACGGGAAGTGCGCCGCGTCGCGCCCCTAGATTGCAAATGTCGCCCCGAATCAGGGCGGCTCTGCTCGCTCACTCCAACCTCTTGTAATGACCAATCCTGTCGCCGAAGTCCACCGGCTCGACGAGGATGCCCGCCGCGTCCGGAACTGGCAGCGCTGGGGACCGTACCTCGCCGAGCGACAGTGGGGCACGGTGCGCGAGGACTACTCCGCTGACGGCACCTGTTGGGATTACTTCCCGCACGACCAGGCGCGCAGTCGTGCATATCGCTGGGGCGA
>DASSBZ010000024.1:0-5502 GCA_035698205.1 Gemmatimonadaceae bacterium
GCCTCACGAATACCTTGCAGCCTTCGTTCCGGCCCCGATACGATGCGACGCACCCCCTTGCGGGCGATTAGCTCAGTTGGCTAGAGCGTCTCGCTTACACCGAGAAGGCCGCAGGTTCGAGTCCTGCATCGCCCACCACCAGTCCCGTCCGTTAAGCGCGCGCTGGCGTCCGTCGATACTCCCCGGAGCATCGAACGGAATCACACGTGACCACTGAGCAGACCCCGGCTTTAACACTGCCCCGCCATGGCGGTGGCCGCGGCATCGCCGTGCGCATGGTGCAGCGCCTCTGGCCGCTGCCCGCCATCTACGTCGCGATGCTTCCCGCCGGCCTGCTGCGCGCCTACGCCGATGACATCGGCCTGCCGGTGCGGCAGCACTTCAATGCGCTCGAACGCCTCCTGTACGCGCCCGAGCAGACGACCTGGCTCCAGAAGCTCGACTTCGAGTGGCTGCGCCTCGCGGCGGCGTGGACCTACGCCTCGTGGTTTGTGCTGCCGTTGATCGTGGGCCTCCCGCTGCTCGTATTCCGTCCCGGTGAGTTCTGGCGCCTGGGCGCGTTCCTGGTGCTCTTCTACTACCTGGCGATGCCGCTCTTCCTGCTGTATCCGCTCTCGCCTCCATGGCTCGCGCACCCCGAGGTGCACCGGACCCTCGCCGCGTACTTCGAGGAGATGACGCGCGACTCCAACCCGTACGCCGCCATGCCGAGCCTTCACGCGGCCATGCCTGCCGCTGCCGCGCTCTGGTACGGTTGGCGCCACCCGTACAGCCGCGTGCTGTGGGCTTACGCGGGGCTCATCGGGTTCGCCGTGGTCTATGGCGGTGAGCACTACGTGGCCGACGTGCTCGCGGGGTTTCTGTTCGCCGCGCTTGTGTACCGCGCCGCCGTCGCGCTTCGACTGCCCCTGCTTCCGAAGCGCGCCGCGCTGATCGTTGAGCTGTCATCCGGACGGGCCGAGCTTCGAAAGGCGTCCTAGCTGCCGGGTCGCGGCTCCAGCCCGTGCCCCCGGATTCCGGATACTTCCCGCGAGACCACCACGCTTAAGCCTGCTGCCCGCAAGCCGTTATTCACGCGCGGCCTCTGGCGGCGTCTCGCCCTCCGTGCCACGCTGGTCGGCGCCTACTACGTCGGCGCGATCCCCGCGGGCGTCTTCCGCTCGGAAGCCGCCAACTTCGGCCTGCCCGTCCACGGTCACTTCAAACGCGATCGAGGCCGTGATTCTCTCGGACGGGCCGAACCGCGCGTCGCGGTCGCTACTCGTGGATTAGACAGTGCTCCAGCACGCCGCGTTCTACGTCTACGCATCGCAGTTCGCGCTGCCGCTCATCGCGACCACGCGAGCTCTACCGGCGCGCGAAGATCACGGCACCCGGCCCGTCATACACGACCGGGTATCGTGCATCGTCTTTCAGCGAAGCGATCAACGACTCGCAGCACTCTTCGTCTGGCGACCGGTCCTTTCGAGGCGCGAGCTTGGGGATGTAGACGTACTGGAACTCCTCGGGCTCTTCGGCAGCCCACGCATCGACGCAGGCCGCATCCACGACGGCGCAAGCCTGCAGGTCGACGTATCGGTCGATCTTCGGGCGGAAGTCCGCGCCCACCCACTCATATCCCTGCACCGTCGCGATCGAACGCCGCTGCGTCAGCGCGGGAAACCACTCCGCGGTCCTGTCGAGTGGCCACGCGTCGCCCGAGACGATCGCGAAGCGCGCATCGACGGGCGTGTACTCCGTCACCCATGTGATCGCCGTGCGCTCGTCCGCCGTCATTCCCGTAAGGCGATGCGGCGCACTCAGCATCGCGCTCAGGAACGCATAGATGGTTGCGCCCGCGAGGAGGGTAGGGACGAGCCATGCGGCAGCCGGCCGCCGTTCGCCCGCGGCGACGCCGCCTCCGTGATGCAGCAACGGCACGAGCACGCGCGAAACGGCCACGGCGCCCAGCATCGCGATCGCGGGGCTCGCGCTCGTCGGGAACGCGCGGGGGTCGAGCAGCGCCACCGCCAGGATCCACGTCGGCAGCATGTACTCGCGGCGCGCGACGCACGTCAGCAGTCCCAGCAGCGCGAGCGCGGCGATGAGCGTGAACAACGGTTCGCCGGTGACGCCGAACTGCACGAGGTGCACGATCGCTGCGACCAGGGCAGGCGACCCGGAGCCTGCAGCGGACAGCAGCGGTGCTGGCCCATGCTGTGCGATCACCGTCGCCCACCACGGGCCGCTCACCGCCAGCGCGACCACGCCGACGCCTGCCGAAAGGACAATGCCCTGCCGATCGCGCCCGTGCGCCAGGAACAGGAGCCCGCAGATGATGGCGGCGAACCACGCCATCTCCAGGTGCGCGAGCAAGGTAAGGCCGGCGAGTACGCCGGCCCCGGCCACGCGCCAGCGGGAGCGCGTGCCGTACATGATGCTCACTTCGCGAATGGCCAGCAGCGCGAATACGAAGCCCGGCGCGCGCGTGACGCCGCCTCCCATGATCATCCAGCGGAACGTCGGGGCGAGCGTCGCGAAGAGCACGAGGGCGATCAGCGCCTCCGCACGTGTCCGCAAGAACTCGCGCGTCATTAGTACGAAAGCCACCATCAGCACGGTCGCCGCCACCAACGGCACGAACCGGTACGCGTCGAGCAGCGACAGTGGCGTCAGGTCGTCGACGAGGCCGGTCAGGTAGAAGCCGAGCGGCGGGTACCCGAACGGAATCCCGGCCGCGTTATAGGTGGTCGTCGAGGGCAGGGCGTAGCCGTTCGTCTGCAGGTCGCGGGTCATCTGGTAGAACATGCCGCCGTCGTTCAGTGGGAACCCGGAGCCGAAGACGAATGCCGCCCGCAGCAGGAAGCCCATGGCGATAGCGCCTGCGGCCAGCACCGCGAACGCGCGAGGCGAAAAGGGTAGGAAGTCCCGCTCCTCGCTGGAGGGCGGCACCACTTCCAGGTGTGGGCGAGGCCGTGGTTGCGGTCGCAGCAAGCGTCGATCTCCACGCTTGTTGTCGGCGATCCGGGCGCCGGCACCCAGCCTCCGCCCCTCCCTGACGGCGCCACCCCATTCCCCTAGGCAGATGTAAAAGAATTCCTAAAAGACCCTCAAGAAACCCCTACAGGAACCCCCCTAGTTGCCGACATTCAGACTGCAAGGGTTCGCGAGAGCGAGGGCAGTCATCGGGCAACCGGTGCGCGCAATCGATGAGCCACTTGACCGTCGGGTCCGGGAGCCTGGCGGCCGAGTCCCACGGATGTGGGGAACGGAGGTTAGCCCGGTCTTCCGGACGGGTAGCATTCAGTTTCCACAAGGGGGAAAACAGGATGATCAACGAGCTGTCACTGCGTGCGTACGTGACGATCAAGGCCCTCGGCGAGGCGATCAAGTCGCGGTTCGAGGACGAAGAGGGCCAGACCCTCGCTGAGTACGGTCTGATCATGGCCGTCATCGCGGTTGCGGTCGTCGTGGCCGCGGGCGTCGCGTTCCGCGGCGCGATCATCGGCGCCTTCAACAGCGCGACCACGTGTCTGGAGGACGCCAGCACGAGCACCGGCTGCAGCTAAGCCGGCATCGAGCACAAGACCGCGAAGAGGCGCCCGCAAGGGCGCTTCTTCGCGTCTCCCGCATCAGACTCCCGAATCGAGCCTCCACCTCCATCTGCCGATACTCCCCATGCTGTGGAGTGAAGCCATGCCACCGATTCGATTCGCTCATGCGCACTGCCCCGGGGAGGGGGTCTGATGGCCACAGACCGCGCACTCGCGCCCGGACGAGGCCCCGCCGCCGCGCGTCTGCGCGCGCTGTCGGGCCTGACGCTATTCCATGCCGGGATGATCCTGGCGCCGCTCTGCGCGTTCGTCGTCACGCTCGTGCAGCCGGCCGACTACGACTACTGGTGGCACCGCCGCACCGGCGAGTACATCGTCGAAAAGCTGGCGGTGCCGTACGCCGACCCGTTCGCCTTCACGACAGCCGGGAAGACGTGGATCGATCACGAGTGGCTTGCGCAGGTCGTCATGTACGGCATCGATGCCACGCTCGGGTACCTGGCGCTCTTCGCATTCATGCTCGGCCTCGGCGTCGCCGCGTGGTTCATCATCTACCGCCTGCTGCGCGCCGAGGGCGTCGCGCGGATGCAAGCGCTCGCGTTGTCGATGGCGCCGCTCGTGCTGGGCGCGTCGCACTGGCGCCCGCGCCCGTCGATGTTCACGGTGTTCTTTCTGGCGCTCCTGCTCTCGGAGCTGTTCGCCGCGCGAAGAGGCGAGCGCCGCACGCTCTGGCGCCTCGTGCCGATCATGGCGCTCTGGGCGAACCTGCACGGCGGATATGTGATCGGGCTTGCCGTGCTCGGTATCTTCGCGGCGGCAAGTCTCCTCGAACGAAGCGAGGCGCCCGGCTGGAAGCACGCGGCGATCGTGCTCGGCGCGTCGTTCCTGGCGACCGGGCTCAACCCGTACACCTGGCGCGTCTGGCTGTACCCGTTCACGTACTTCTTCGGCGACAACGCCAGCCTCCAGCTCGTCGATGAGTGGCAGTCCGCCGACTTCCACCAACTCCGTAACGCGCCGTTCGCGCTGCTGCTGCTCGCGGCGATGCTCACGGGCGGTATCGGGCGGCGCTTCGATGCGTTCCGTTCGAGCCTGCTGCTGCTCTTCGCCGCGCTCGCCCTCCAGTCGATGCGCCATCAGCCGCTCTTCGCGCTCGCGTGGGCGCCGTGCGTCGGCGTCGCGCTCGCCGAGCGCTTCGATTGGTGGCGGACGGAATTGCCGCTGGGCGGCCGTGTGTCGCCGCTCAACTCGGGCCTGCTACTTGGCGCGGGCGCCGCGCTCGCGATGTCCGTCTTCGCGTCGCCGTCCGGCATGCCGTTCCGCGATGCTCCGAGCGGCGGCTTACGCCCGTACCCGGAGGCCGGCGCCGCGTACATCAACGGTCACATGGAAGGTGCGCACGTCTTCAACACCTACGAGTGGGGCGGCTTCCTCATCGAGCGCTTCGAGCACGGCAATCGCGTCTTCATCGACGGCCGCGCGGACCTGCACGGCTCCCTCGTCTCCGAGTACCAGCGCGTCTACCGCGGTGACCGCTGGCGCGAGTCGTTCGAGCGCTATGGCGTGGACGCGGCGTTGCTGCCGGCCGGCGCGCCGCTCGTGAAGGATCTGCGCGCCGACGGTTGGCGTACCGTGTATGAGGATGGCGTCCAGGTCGTGCTGGTAGCGCCGTAAGCCGCTGGTTCGACCGGGGCGGAGGCCGCTTCCAGCTTGATCCGCGCTCCTCACTTCCATATCATGCGCGTACTATGTGAGGGCAGGCACAATCCCTCATTCCCCCCGGCCTGACCCTCGGAAATGGAGCCTCTGCCGTGTCTGTCAACCTGCGTATTCCCGGCCCCACGCCCTGCCCCGATGACGTCCTGCAGGCCATGTCGCGCCAGATGATCAACCACCGCGGCCCCGAGTTCGCGGAGATCGTCGGGCGCATCACGAGCAGCCTGCAGCACCTCTTCGAGACCAAGAACGA
>DASSBZ010000025.1:0-8776 GCA_035698205.1 Gemmatimonadaceae bacterium
GGTGGCGGCCAGGCGGTCGGCAACGCGTTCACGAGCGCCGTAGCCGAAGTGGCGGCCGATGCCAATGCGGCGCACCACCGCGCCGCGCTCGGCGAGGCGCACCGCGAGTGAGGCGGTGAGCTGTTCCCGCGCCGTATGGACGAACACGACCTCGACGTAATGGTCCAGCAGGTACTGCCGCAGCCGCAGGCTCTCGTGGACCCACGGCGCGCCCATGTGCACGGGGATGACCTCGGCGGCGGTCGCATCGCTGGCGAGCCGCCGCTCCACCTCACTGCCGGCGCGACAGACGAACGTCACCTGGTACCCGCGCGGCGGCAGCGCCCTCGCGGCCGCGGCGAACGCGCGTGCCGCGCCGCTCCATTCGGACGCGGTATGGTAGAAGAGGACGCGCACCTAACGAGCGCCCGTCGTACGACGGCTCATGCCGGCTGCGGCTCCTCGCGCCCGGAACGCTGCAGCGCATGCAGCCGGTGGTAGGTACCCCGCCGGGCAAGCAGCTCGGCGTGCGTGCCATGCTCCACGATCCGGCCGCGATCGAGCACGAGGATCTGCGTGGCGTTCACGATGGTGGACAGCCGGTGGGCGATCACGAACACCGTGCGCCCGGTCAGCAGGCGCTCGATGGCTTCCTGCACGAGTCGCTCGGACTCGGTATCGAGCGCCGACGTGGCCTCATCGAGAATGAGGATGGGCGGATCGGTGAGCAGCGCGCGGGCGATCGCGATCCGCTGCCGCTGCCCGCCGGAGAGCCGCGTCCCCCGTTCGCCGAGCATGGTGGCGTAACCGTCAGGGAGCGCCATGATGAAGTCATGCGCGTTGGCCGCCCGGGCCGCGGCCTCCACCTCGGTGTCGCTGAACGTGGCACCCGACGCGTAGGCGATGTTGTTGCGTACCGTGTCGTTGAAGAGCACCGTGTCCTGGCTGACGATGCCCGTGAGCGCGCGCAGCGCCGGCAGCGCCAGCTCGCGCGTGTCCACGCCGTCGATCAGGATGCGACCGCTGGTCGGCTCGTTGAACCGCGGGATCAGGTCCACCAGCGTGCTCTTCCCCGCCCCGCTCGGCCCGACCAGCGCAATCACGTCCCCCTTCCGGGCGGTGAAGGAGATGCCCTCGAGCACCGCAGCGTCGGCCTCGTACGCGAAGCCGACCCCCTCGAACACCACCTCGCGTTCGAAGGTGACGCGCGTGTGCGTGCCGCGATCGAGCATGGCCTCGGTGGGCTCGTCGAGGACGTCGAACACCCGGTCGGCGGCCGCAAGCGACTGCTGCGCCACCGTGGGGACCTGTGAGAGCTGCTTGAGCGGCTGCAGCATGCGCATGACCAGGATCAGGAACGCGATCAGCATCGACCCGCTGAGCGTGTTGTCGACGATCACCTCACGCGCACCGATCCAGAGGATGATGACCGCGACCGCGGTCCCGATGGTCTCGGTGATGGGCTGTGCCAGCGCCGCCACGCGGGCCACACGAATCATCCCGCGCGAATAACTGTTGCTGGCGTCGTGAAAGCGCTCTTCCTCGTATGGCTCACCGCGAAACGCCTTCACCAGCCGGATGCCCGTCACGGTCTCCTGCACCACGCTCGTCATCTCGCCGTACTGGTTGCTCAGGCGACGGTGCCCCTTGCGCAGCTTCCGCAGGATGGGTTGCAGCAACCCGATCAGGATGGGCGCCACGACCAGCGCGTACAGCGAGAGCCGCCACGACATCCCGAACATCGCCGCGATGGTGACGACCACCACGGCCGCACTCTGCACCGACCGCGTGATCGCCTCGGTGATCACGAGCTTCGTCTGCTGGGTGTCGGTCAGCACACGGGCGAGCAACTGGCCGCTGCGGGTCCGTGTGAAATAGCCGAGCGGCAGCCGCTGCAGGTGTGAGTAGAGCGTGTTGCGCAGGTCGCGCGTGACCTGCTCCTGCAGGGCCGCGCCGGTCCACGCGCTCATCCACACGAGCAGGTTCTTCGCCGCCACCGCGATCAGGATGACGACGATGACCACTGACAGCGATCCCATGGGATCGCCGGGGCGCAGGAACGCGCCGATGAGCCGCTGCTGCAGGTCGGTGATCGCGTTGGATGGCGTCACCCCGGTCTGGAACAGGACGTCGAGAAACGGGATCAGCAGCGTGAAGCTGAACACGTCGAGCACGGCCGCACCGAGGTTGCAGGCAATGACCGCGGCCATGCGCCAGCGGTGCGGGCGGAGGAAGCGCAGCAGGCGCCGGTACATCCGCGTCCTACCGGGGGGTGAGCAACGCCAGCGGCAGGATGCATTCCTCGGGCGTCACGCCGCCATGGAGGAACGAGCCGCGATAGCGTCCCTGGTATTCGCGCAGTTTGGTCGGATAGACGAAGAAGCAGTCGGAGGCCGCGAGCAGGGTATTGGCGCCGAGCCCGCGGCGCGGGAGGCGCAGCAGGTCCTCGTTGGTGAAGAGCAACGCCTGTTCGGGGCGCTCGGCGCGGAGATCCTCGCCGAACTTGTAGCGCAGGTTGGCGGAGGCGTCGCGCTTGGCGAACACCGTTGCCGGCGTGTTGCAGTGGATGGATCCGTGGTCGCTGGTGAGCAGCACCGGGATGCGCCGTCGCGATGCCTCCTTGAGTACGGAGAGCAGGGCCGAGCGCTGGAACCACTGCTTGGTCAACTGGCGCAGCGCGATCTCGTCGCGGGCCACTTCATACAGGATGGCGGACTCGCTGCGGCCGTGCGTGAGGAGATCGATGAAGTTGAAGACGAACGCGCTCACCCCGTCGGGGGAGATGGTGCTGGCCAGGTGACGTTCCAGCTCGTCCGAGTCGCCGGCGGTGGAGACCTTGGTATAGCGCACGGTCGTGGGACGCTGCATTTCGGCGAACTGCGCCTCGAGCAGCTCGCGCTCGTGCGCGTTGAGCGATTCGTCATCCCGTTCCCCCCACCAGTCGGGGAAGCGGGCGGCGATCTCTCCCGGGAAGAGCCCGCTGAACAGCGCGTTGCGCGAGTACGGCGTGGCCGTGGGGAGCACGGCGTAGTAGTGCGTGGTCTCGACCTCGAAGTACTGGGCGAGCAGCGGTTCGAGAATGATCCACTGGTCGAGTCGCAGGCAGTCGACGACGATGAACACCGCGGCCCGTTCCCGCTCCAGCACGGGCACGAGGAACTCGCTGACCACATCCACCGAAAGAGGAGGGCGATCACCCTCGAGGTCGCGCAGCCAGGCGGGGTAGGCGGTGCCGATGTACTCCGCGAACTCGCGGTGCATGTCCGGATACAGGCCGCGCAACGAGTCGTAGAGGCCGCGCTCGCCCGAGGCCGCGAGATCCACGTCCCACTGCATGAGCTCCGCGTAGCGCCCGATCCAGCCGCGCCAGTCGAGCCCCTTGTCGCGTTCGAGTTCGATGGCGCGGAACCGCTCGACGAACCGTCGGGCGACGGCCTGCTGCCGGATGCGCGGCCCCTCGAGGATGCGCGTGATCACCGTGAGCACCTGCCGCGGGTTCACCGGCTTGACGAGGTACTCGCGGATGTTGTGCCCGATGGCCTCACGGAGCGTGGCGTCCTCCTCGCTCTTGGTGACCATCACCACGGGCAGGTTGGGCGCGAGCTCACGCACCTCCTGGTACGTCTCGATGCCGCGCTTGCCGGGCATCTGCTCGTCGAGCAGGAGCAGGTCGAACGCCTGCCGGCGCAGCAGTTCGAGCGCGTCGTCGGCGTTGGTCGCCCATTGGACGTCGTAGCCCTTGTCGCGCAGGAAGATCCGGTGCGGTTCGAGGAGTTCGGCCTCGTCGTCCACCCAGAGAAGCGATTTCGCCACGGGCGCCATAAGGCTCGAATGTAGGCCTCGCCCGGGGCGACAACAACCGAACGCGAGCCCTCGCGCAACCGCGCCGGCGGCCTAGATTCTCCTCGTGCCTCCACAGCCACCGTACGCGCTCGCCGCCATCGAAGTCCGCTTCCGCGCCCTGTCCACGCTGGCGGGACGATCGCCGCTGGGCGGTGGTCGCGAGCATGTGCTCGTGGCGCTCATGGCGGCACGCCTGGCGGCCGATGTGGAGCTGCTCAGCCCCGGTGCGCGCGAGGCGCGCGCGGCGGGCGCACGCGCCTGGCTGACGGCCGTCACCCTCCCCGCGACGCTTCGCGTGCCGTTCCGGCGACTGCTCGACGCCTGCGTCGGCGACGACCGTGAAGCACTGCGCGCCGCGTTCATCGACGTGAGCGACGTGGCGCACCCGCACCTGGATGGCAGATCGCGTCTCGAGATGCGCGACGTAGCCAGGGCGCTCGAGTCATGAGCAGCATGCGCGCGGCGGTGGATGCCATGGCCGCACCGGGTCACCGCGCCGTGGATCATGTGCGAACGGGGTTCCCGAGCATCGATACACTGCTCGGCGGCGGACTGCGGCGTGGCGACGTGATCGTGCTCTGTGGCGAGGTGGGTGCGGGGAAGTCGGCGATGGCTCTGGCGATCGCGCTGCGCGCCAACGAAGCCGGATTCGCCAGCGCCATGTTCTCGGGCGAGATGCGCGCCGAGCGTCTGGTGGAGCGCGCCCTCGCCGTCGAGGGGCGCGTCCGCGTGGACGACCTTCGGCGCGGCACCGTGGACGATGACGCGCGGGCAACCATGGATGCCGCGGCGGAACGGCTGCGCGATCGACTCCCCTGGTTCGCCGAGCTGCCGGATGGTGGCCTGGACGACGTGGACGCCGCGTTCGGCGTACTCGGCATGCCCGAGCTGGTTGTCATCGACCCGTTGCAGTGGCTGGCCACCGGCGCAATGCCCCTCGAGGAGTCGCTGGCGGCGGCCATGCGTGCACTCAAGGCGATGGCGATCCGTCGCGACGTCGCCGTGCTGGTCACGACGCACCTGCCGGCGATGATCGCCGATCGACCGGACCCTCGCCCCACGCTCGACGATCTCGGTGCGCTGGGGAGCATCAAGCAGGTGGCCGACGTGGTGCTGGGGATCTTCAGGCAGGAGATGCACGAACGCGCCAGCGACGTCGAAGGTGCGACGGAGCTGCTCGTGCTCAAGAACCGCAACGGCGCCACGGGCTACGCGGATCTGTACTTCTACAAGCAGTGGATGCGCTTCGAGGACATGCTGGAACCCGACCGGTAGCGAGCGCCGTCCGCACATCGGGGCGAGCGGAGCCGACCGGGCTATATTTCGCGCGTCCAGGTTCAGGTGAGTCCCCCGCCCTGCGAGATGCGATGGCCGGTCACAGCAAGTGGAAGCAGATCAAGCACTACAAGGCCGCCACCGACGCGAAGCGTGGCGCCAAGTTCACAAAGCTCATCCGCGAGATCACGGTGGCCGCCAAGCAGGGCGGCGGCGACCCGGGCGGGAATCCGCGGCTGCGCACCGCCATCGATACGGCGAAGGCCGCGTCGATGCCGAAGGAGAACATCGAGCGCGCGGTCAAGAAGGGGACGGGCGAGCTCGAAGGGGTGGACTATCAGGAGGTGCTGTACGAGGGCTACGGCCCCGGCGGCGTGGCCCTCATGATCCAGGCGCTCACCGACAACGCCACGCGCACGGTGGCGGATGTGCGGTTCAAGCTCTCGCGCGGCGGCGGCAACCTTGGCACCACCAACTCGGTTTCGTGGATGTTCGACCGCAAGGGGCAGATCTCGCTCGACGCCGCGAATCGTGACGATGAAGACGTGCTGGAAGCGGCGCTGGAGGCGGGGGCGGAGGATTTCACGCGCGAGGGTGACCAGTTCGTCGTGACCACCGATCCGGCACAGCTGCACGCGGTGCGCGACGCGCTGGAGTCGCGCGGCTTCTCCAGCACCGAGGCCGAGCTCGCGTGGATTCCGAAGAACATCGTGACCGTGGCGGGCGACGACGCCGACCGGCTGCTCAAGCTGCTCGAGGCGCTGGAGGAGCTCGACGACGTCCAGAAGGTCGACGCCAACTTCGACATGGACGTCTCGGAGATGGCCGGCGCGTGACACGGCAATGATCGTACTCGGGATCGACCCGGGGACCGCGACCACGGGGTACGGGGTCGTGCGCGGCGGCAACGGAAGCGGCCCGGGCACGCTGCTCGAATGCGGCGTGATCCGCACGCGCCCCCGCGATCCGCTGCCGACGCGACTGCAGACCATCTACGACGGACTCGTCGAGCTGATCGCCCAGCACCGCCCCGATGCGGTCGCCGTGGAGGACGTGTTCTACGCGCGCAATGTGCGCACGACGGTGGTGCTGGGTCATGCGCGCGGGGTGGTGCTGCTGGCGGCGGCACAGGCCGCGTTGACGGTACACGAGTTTCCGCCGGCCGAGATCAAGAAGGCAGTGACGGGACGGGGCGCGGCGAGCAAGGAGCAGGTGCAGTTCATGGTGATGCGGCTGCTCAAGCTTCGCCGCGCGCCGTCCCCCGCCGATGCGGCCGATGGCGTGGCGGCGGCGCTGGCGTGCCTCATGCGCGCCCACCTCGATGCGGTGTCGACCCCATCCCGCACCGACACGATGCTGCGCACGCGCACGTGATCTCCCGGATCGAGGGGACGCTGGTGGCGCGCGAGATCGACCGCGTGGAGGTCCTCACCGGCGGCGGCGTGGCGTACGAACTGGCGGTGCCGCTGGGCACGTTCGAGGCGCTGCCGCACGTGGGCGACCGGGTATCACTGTTCACCCACCTGGTGGTCCGCGACGACGAGTGGCTGTTCTACGGCTTTGCCCAGGCGCTGGAGCGCCGGGTATTCCGGCGCATCCTCGCGGCCAAGGGGGTGGGTCCGGCACTCGCGTTAGGCATGCTGAGCGCGCTGACCGCCGAGCGGCTGGTCCGGGCAATCCGGGAGAAGGACGTCGCCACCCTGCAGCAGGTGCCGCGGGTAGGGCGGAAGAAGGCGGAACAGCTGATCCTCGACCTCGCCGACAAGGTCGACGACCTGGCCGGTGAGTCGACCATCGCGGGGGGAAGGCCCCGCACGCCGGAGAGCGCGGCGGCGGAGGACGCGGTGCGGGCGCTCGTGTCGCTCGGCTACACACCGGTCCTCGCCGAGAAAGTCGTCCGTGCCGCGCTGGACGGTGGGCCCGCGGAGCGATCGGCGCCGGAGCTCATCCGCTCGGCGCTGCTGGAGCTGCGCCGGTAGCGGTCACGACGACGGGGCCGGGGCTGCCGGGGCGCGCGAGCGCCGACGCGGGGCATCCGGGTTCGGCCTTTGAAACGGGTTCCCTCCCTTCCGCCCTGCGGGCGTGGGGGCGAGAATAGGCCCATGACCGCCAATCGCACCGCGACGTTCTCCGAATCCGTCATCCGTGAAATGACCCGGGTGGCGCAGCAGCACGGCGCCATCAACCTGGCGCAGGGCTTCCCCGACTTCCCGATGCCACAGGCCATGAAAGACGCTGCCTGCGCGGCCATCCAGGGGGACGTCAACCAGTACGCGATCACGTGGGGCGCGCCGGCGCTGCGCCTCGCGATCGCCGAGAAGTACCGCCGCTGGTACGGTATGCCGGTGGACCCCGAGCGCGAGATCACCGTGACGTGCGGGGCAACCGAGGCGATGGCGTCGGTGTTCCTCGCAATGGTGAACCCGGGGGACGAGGTGATCATCTTCGAGCCCTGGTACGAGAACTACGGCCCGGACGCGACGCTCGCCGGTGCGGTGCCGGTGTACGTGCCGCTGGAGGGTCCGGACTGGACGTTCGATCCCGAGCGGCTGGCGAGCGCGTTCACGCCGCGGACGAAGGCGATTGTCGTGAACACGCCGCACAACCCCACGGGGCGCGTGTTCACGCGCGAGGAGATCGGCCGTATCGCCGAGCTGTGCCGGCAGCACGACGTGTGGGCGTTCACGGACGAGATCTACGAGCACATTCGATATGCGGGGGGGCATCACCCGCTGGCGGCGGAACCGGGGATGCGCGAGCGGACGGTCACGATCAGCGGGCTGTCGAAGACGTTCAGTTGCACCGGGTGGCGGCTCGGCTACGCCATCGCACCGCCCGAGCAGACCAACGCGATCCGCAAGGTGCACGATTTTCTGACGGTCGGCGCGCCGGCGCCGCTGCAGGCGGCAGCGGCAATCGGGATGGCGTTCGAGGCGGAGTACTACAACTCCATGGCGCGCGACTATCGCGCGCGGCGCGACCTGCTGGTGCCTGTGCTGCGCGAGGCAGGATTCGGGTTCACGGTGCCGGAGGGGGCGTATTACATCCTGGCCGACTACAGCGCGCTGTCCGGCGATGACGACGTGACGTTCGCGCGGTGGCTGGCGAGCGAGGTTGGCGTCGCGGGGGTGCCGGGGTCGAGCTTTTACCACGACCATTCGGCCGAGCGGCGATTGATCCGGTTTGCGTTCTGCAAGCGGGCGACGACGTTGGAGCAGGCGGCGGAGCGATTGGCAGCGGTGAGGGTTTGACATCATGCTGCGAGCTGCGCGCTACTTGCTGGTGGCTGCGTGCATCCGATTCCGGCTCGTGGGGCGGCGATGGCTTGTCGGGTCAGCAGCGTGCTGCATGCTGCGCCCCGACCAGCCGAGTCAGCCGTTGCACAAGCGCTGGATGCACGCAGCCACCAGCATACAGCGTGGAGCGTGAAGCATCTGTGGTTCCCCCCTCCTAACGTTCGCCGGTTCTCGTCGTCAACATGTCCAGAGCGGCACGCATGAGGCGCCGCCGCTCCTCATGATCTGACGGGAGAGCACCAATGACTGGCAGATATTTCATGCCGATGGCCGCCATTGCGATGAGCCTGGCGCTCGCCGACGGCGCTGCAGCGCAGGCACGCTCGCGGCCGGAGTTGCGGCGGCCCACCCGGGATCGGGTGGAGGATGTGCGGGATCGCCGC
>DASSBZ010000026.1:0-2368 GCA_035698205.1 Gemmatimonadaceae bacterium
CTGCCCCGCGTGATCAGTCGCTCGGCGATCTCGTAGAGCTGCTCGAAGTAGTCGCTGGCGTAGAACTCGCCATCCCAGGCGAAGCCCAGCCACGTCACGTCGTGCTTGATGGCCTCGACGTAGCGGATGTCTTCGGTGAACGGATTGGTGTCGTCGAAGCGGAGGTTGCAGCGACCGTTGAAGTCGCGCGCCAGCCCGAAGTTGAGGCAGATGGACTTCGCGTGACCGATGTGCAGGTAGCCGTTCGGCTCCGGGGGGAAGCGGGTCTGGACCGGCCGAGCGAATCGCCCTGAGGCGACGTCAGCCGCGACCATTTCTTCGATGAAATTCTTCACGCGATCGGTTGGGAACAGATGCTGAGTGCTGCACGCTGCCTGCTGCGCCTGCCGAGCGCAGCGTGCCGTGGGCTGCTGGGTGGCCGCCTCTCTCCACAAACCTATCGCTTCCGGCCCAGGTTCAACGTCCCCCACCATCGTCCCCCTGCCCTAGCTTTCCCCCAATGCGACGTACCGCGTGGTCCCGCGCGCTGGGCATCGTGCTGGCCCTCTGGTTCACCGTGGTCATGGTGGAACCGGCGGCGCTGCACAACTGCCCGGTGCACGGCGGTGCGGTGGCTGGCCACGCGGCAACCGCGGCGGGGGGACACGCCGGGGCGCACGCGGCCAGCATGCCCGACCACGGCGGCCAGCACCAGCATGCGGTCTGCACCTGCGTGGGGACCTGCTGCGCCGCCCGAGTGGCCGGCGCCGCCCTGCCGGGCGCGACGGTGGCCGTCGAGTTCAGCGATGCCGTCCAGCCACGTCGCGTCGCCCCGCGCCGCATGGCGGCGCCCGCCGTCAGCGAGCCCGAGTTCCTCCATCCGTATCCCAACGGACCTCCGGCGATCGCGCGCGTCGCGTAAGCCGACTCCCGACATGACCTGAGCAGCTCGCGCGCGCCGACACCCCGGTTCGGGGTGGCGCTCGCGCGACTGCTCCTGCCGCCGGCCCAACGATTCGCCGCGGCACGGTCCACGTGGCGGCTGCGTGACCCACCCGGTCATTCGGCACCGCAGTTCATCCAGCGACCCACCCCCTGAGAGGTCGGGTCCGGCGGTGCGTTCACGTGCAGGACATCGAGAGCAACTCATGATGCACCATCTCGTCAGGCGCCATGCTGCCGGCGCCGCCATTGCAGCGGCAATCCTCGGCTGCAGCGCAGTCGTGGTTCCCGCTCCCCACCACGCCCAGTCGCGCGGCAGTATCGCCGGCCGGGTCGTGGCCACCGATTCCACCCCTGTCGTCGGCGCGATCATCTCGGTCGACGGCACGCGCGTCGGCACGCAGACCGGCGCCGATGGGCGCTTCCGCCTGCGCGGGATCGACGCCGGTGTGCACACGGTGCATGCGCGACGGGCCGGTCTCATACCGGCCTCGCATGAGGTCGACGTCCGGCCTGGTGCCACGGCGCAGCTCTCCTTCACGCTGCGCGACGAGGCCCGGGCGCTCGAAGAGGTCACCATCATTGGCAGCCGGTCGGATCTCGTGGAAACGCGAGACCGCATGGCGCGCGTGCCAGGCGCCGTCGCCCTCGTCACCCCGCTCGAGATACGGTCCACGCGTCAGGCCAACATCAAGGACGTGCTGTCCTTCACCCCCGGCGTCTACGTGCAGCCGCGCTTCGGTGCGGCCGACGAGAGCCAGCTCTCCATTCGCGGATCCGGCCTGCGCAACAACTTCCACGCCCGCGGCGTCAACCTGCTCGTCAACGGCATGCCCTATCGCAACGCCGACGGCTTCACGGACTTCGAATCGCTGGAGATGCTGACCACGCAGGCCATCGAGGTCTACAAGGGGGCAAATGCCCTCCGGTATGGCGGCTCGACGCTCGGCGGTGCCATCAACTTCGATACGAAGACGGGCGACACCGCGCCGGTGCTCTCGCTGTTCGGACAGGGGGGATCGTTCGGCTTCCGCAAACTGCAGGTCGCATCCGGCGACGTGTTCGGCAACTTCGACTACTACGCCAGCTACGCGCGAACCTCGCTCGACAACTATCGCGCCTGGTCCGATCAGCAGCGCGACCGCGTGAACCTGCACGCGGGGCAGCGGTTGAGCGACCGGCTCGATGCGCGGGCGTTCTACTTCTACGCGCACGTCAATGAGCACCTGCCCGGCGCGCTCACGCGTTCGGAGTTCGATGCCGATCCGCGCCAGGCAGTCGCCGCCAACGTCTCGGATCGCTGGGGGCGCGAGTACGACCTGCATCATGTCGGGGTGCAGCTCCGCGCGCAGCTCTCACCGCACCAGCGATTGGACATCAGCCCCTATGCACAGTACCGCGACATCGATCATCCGATCTACGAGGTGATCGCGCAGGTGAGCCGCGA
>DASSBZ010000027.1:0-2617 GCA_035698205.1 Gemmatimonadaceae bacterium
GTGTGACGTTCCCCGCAGTGGTGCAGCGGCACGCCACGCTCGGCGTGCAGTTCCATCCGGAGAAGAGCGCACGCGAGGGTGTCCGGTTTCTCCGTTTCTTCCTGGACAAGGTGGCCACATGATGGCGATCCCTGCAGTGGACCTGCGCGACGGTGCGTGCGTGCAGCTCGTGGGCGGTGATGTCGATGACGAACGGGTCCGGCTCGACCATCCGGTCGAGGTGGCGCGCGCCTGGATCGAGATGGGCTTCCGCCGGCTGCACCTCGTGGACCTCGATGCCGCGACGGGCCGCGGTGCCCTGCTCCGCACGCCTAACGCGGAGTCGATTCGCGCGATCCTCGGGTCGGCAGCGGCTCCCGTGCAGGTGGGTGGCGGCGTCCGCGAGGAGGACGACGTGGAGGCGCTCGTGCTCGAGGGCGCCAGCCAGGTGATCATCGGCACGCGGGCGCTGGAGGATCCCGACTGGATGACCACGGTGGCGTGCGCGCACCCCGGACGCATGATCCTCGCCGCCGACGTCCGGCAACGGACCGTGGTGACGCGTGGCTGGTCGCGCACCCTCGCCCTGCGGATCGAGGACGTGATGGAGCGGTGTCGCGGACTTCCCCTGGCGGGCCTGCTCGTGACGGCCGTCCATCGCGAGGGGCGCCTCAACGGCATCGACCTTCCACTCATGGAGGACGTCGTGCAGGCCGCCGACGTGCCGGTGATTGCCGCGGGCGGGATCACGAGTTTCGGTGACCTGCACGCGCTCGCTGACTGCGGCGTGTCGGCTGCCGTGCTCGGCATGGCCCTCTACACGGGTGCACTCAACGCGCGCGCGGTGGCACTGGAGTTCGCATCATGACCGTCGTGACCCGGGAGACGCGAGAGACTCGCATCCGGCTCGAGCTCGTCGCCAACGGTGGCGACACGCCTGGCGAGATTGCCACCGGCCGACGGTTTCTCGATCACATGCTTTCGGTCATTGCCCACCACAGCGGACTCACGTTGCACGTGCGCGCGGAGGGCGACCTGCAGCATCACCTCGTGGAGGACGTTGCCATTGCGCTGGGCACGGCAGTCGCGCCGCTGATACGGCCCACCATCGCGCGCCATGCGCACCGAACCATCGCGATGGACGACGCACTGGTGGAATGCGTGGTCGACCTCGGTGGGCGCGCCTGGTACACGGGGCCGCTCCCGAGCGCCCGCTACGATCACTTTCTGCGATCGTTCGCGTTCGCGGCCGGCGCGACCCTGCACGTGCGCGTGCTCCGCGGTCACGACCGGCACCACGTGGTCGAGGCGGCGTTCAAGGCGCTCGGCCTGGCGTTGCGCGATGCGCTGGCGACCACCACGACTTCGAACTCCACCAAGGGGGAGATCGAATTGCGGGTGTCGGAGCCATGAACGCCCACGATGCTCGTCGGAGCATGCGATGCTGACGCGTCGTGTGGTGGCGTGCCTGGACGTTTGGCACGGTCGCGTGGTCAAGGGTGTGCGATTCGAGGCGCTGGCCGACATCGGCAATCCGCTCAGCATCGCGCGTCGCGCCGAGCGTTCGGGCGCCGACGAGATCGTCCTGCTCGACATTGCCGCGAGTGCCGAGGATCGCGACACGTACCTCGACGTCGTGCGACAGATCGCCGGCCGGCTGTTCATTCCGCTCATCGTCGGCGGAGGAATCCGGTCCGCGGACGACATGGCGCGGGCGCTGCGCGCCGGGGCCGACAAGGTGAGCGTGAACAGCGCGGCCGTGCAGCGGCCGGAGCTGCTCGACGAGTGTGCCCGGCGTTTCGGCGCGCAGTGCGTGGTCGCAAGCATCGATGCCCGCCGGTCTGGCGCGACATGGGTCGTCAGCACCCACGGCGGGCGTCGAGCAACCACGCGGGACGCCGTGACCTGGGCACGCGAGTGCGCGGCGCGCGGCGCGGGCGAGATTCTCCTGACGAGCATTGATCGTGACGGCGCTCGCACCGGCTACGACCTGGAGTTGACGCGCGCCGTCTCCGAGGCCGTATGCGTGCCGGTCATCGCGTCGGGAGGCGCCGGGAAGGCGGCGCACCTGCAGGACGTCTTCACCCATGGAGCGGCCGACGCGGCGCTGGTGGCTGGCATCCTGCACGACTCGCAAACCACCGTGTACCAGTTGAAGGGCGTGCTCGCTCGCGCTGGCATTCCAGTCCGACAATTCGCATGAGTGAATCGATGCAGTCCCTGCTCGCCGCTGTCGCCGACGCGGCGCGCGTCGCCGGCGATGTGGCGCTCAGCCACTACCGCTCCGCGCTCCGCGTGGAGTGGAAGGGCGATGGCAGCCCGGTAACCATCGCCGATCGGGCCGCCGAGGCCGCAGCTCACGAGTGGATCATTGCACGCTTCCCCGGTGATGCGCTGCTGGGCGAGGAGATGGGAGCGCGGCCGGGCGGGGGCACCAGGCGATGGTTCATCGATCCGATTGACGGCACCAGGAGCTACGTGCGCGGCGTGCCGCTCTGGGCGAGTATCATCGCCGTGGCCGAGGGCGAAAACGTGCTTGCCGGAGCCATCGCCTGTCCGGCGGCCGGCGAGATCGTCGCCGCGGCGCGCGGCGAGGGCTGCTGGTGGAACGGCACTCGCTGCCGCGTCTCCGATGTGG
>DASSBZ010000028.1:0-20982 GCA_035698205.1 Gemmatimonadaceae bacterium
TGGAGTCCCTGCGAGCACTGGCTGCAACCGACGGCGTCGCCGGCGAATTCGAGCGCATGGACGCCGAGGAGCTTCGCTTTGCCGACGACACGTTCGACGTGGCGCTGTGCGCGCTCGGCCTGATGTACGTGCCCGATCCACCGCGCGCACTGGCCGAGCTGCGCCGAGTGCTGCGCCCGCGCGGCCGGGTGGTGGCGGCCGTCTGGGGCGCCCGAGCCAACTGCGGTTGGGCGGACATCTTTCCCATCGTCGAGCGCCGCGTGGCCAGCGACGTCTGTCCGATGTTCTTCCAGCTCGGAACCGGCAGTGCGCTGGCGCTCCATATGGAGCTGGCGGGATTCACCGACATCGTGGAGCAGCGTATCGCGACCATGCTGCACTACGGTTCCGCCGCCGACGCGATCGGCGCGGCGTTCGCCGGTGGACCCGTTGCACTCGCCTATTCCCGCTTCGACGAGGCCACGCGCGACGGAGCGCACGCAGAGTACCTGGCGTCGATCGAAGCCTATCGCCATGGGGAGTCGTACGAGATCCCGGGTGAATTCGTGGTGGCGCGTGGCCTGCGACCCGCAGGCTGAGCGCACCATGCCCGAGGGGTGGCCCGCGATGGCGCCGCCGCGCAGTCCGGGTGCACACGCCCGATGATGCTCTCACGTCGTTCGTTTCTCGCCGGAACGGCCGCGATGCTGGCCACACCGTCGTGGCGATCACCGTTCGCCGCTCGACCGGTGCCGTCCCCCTCGCAACAGCTCTGGCAGCAAGACGAGCTGGCCATGTTCGTGCACTTCGGGATGAATACCTTCACCGACCGCGAATGGGGCGAGGGTACGGAGGAGCCCTCGCTGTTCAACCCCTCGGCGCTCGATGCCGGTCAGTGGACGCGTACGGCGCGAGAGGCTGGCTGCCGGGCGATGATTCTCACCGCCAAGCATCACGATGGATTCTGCCTCTGGCCCACCGCCACCACCGCGCACTCGGTGGCGGCAAGTCCGTGGCGCGGCGGCGACGGAGACGTGGTGCGCGAGTTCACGGACGCCTGTCGCGCCGAGGGATTGCGCGCCGGCCTGTACCTCTCGCCATGGGACCGCAACGCACCAGCGTATGGCGATTCGCCGCGTTATGACGAGATGTACTGTGCCCAGCTGACGGAACTGCTCACGCGATATGGTCCGATCCACGAAGTGTGGTTCGATGGAGCGAACGGTGAGGGGCCGAACGGCAAGCGGCAGCGCTATGACTGGCCGCGCTACTGGGCACTCGTGCGCCGGTTGCAGCCGGATGCAGTGATCTTCTCCGATGCGGGTCCGGACATCCGATGGATTGGCAATGAACGCGGCGTGGCCGGTGCCACGAACTGGTCCACGGTGGATCCTGCGGTGGTCCCGTTCCCGGGAGCCACCGGCGATCGTGTGATGGCGATGCTGCAGGAGGGAGACCCGAACGGCACCGTCTGGCGCCCCGGCGAGACCGACGTCTCGATCAGGCCGGGGTGGTTCCATCATCCGGCTGAAGACGACCGCGTACGAACCGCCGATGCGCTCGTCGATCTCTACTTCACGTCAGTCGGGCGAAACTCCAAGCTCCTCCTGAACGTGCCGCCCACTCGCGACGGATTGCTTCACGCGACCGACGTGGCTCGACTGCGTGCGATGCGGTCACGTCTCGATGCGATGTTCGCGCGCGACCGGTACCCTGCGGTCGCGGGCGGCCGCCCCGTCACGATCAGCGTTGCCGACCTGCGCGAGGACATCGCGCGCGGGCAGATGGTCTCGCGTTATGCACTCGAGGGCTTCGACGGCACGGCATGGCGCGAGCTCGCCCGCGGTACGACCATCGGCTATTGCCGGCTCGAGCGCTTTCCGGCCGCGACCGTGTCGGGGGTGCGGGTGCGCGTGCTCGAATCCATGGGGCGGGCCGGTCCGATCGCCGTCGCGCTCTACGACTGAGCTGGACGGCACCGACCGCGGAAGCCGGCCCGGACGGTAACAGCGGCCGCGGCCTCGCCCTTGGGGCGACGACGCCCGAGTGGGTCATGAACGGTCGCGCAGCCGTTAGGGACTTGCAATGCTGGTGACCGATCGCGATTTTGCCTCATTGCTGAGCCGCGGGGCTGCCGGATGTGTCCGGAGGCATCCGCAGCTCGCGCAGTCAGTTGCGCAGGCCTCAAGCGGGCAGGATGTCCCGAGCGTCGAGCCGGGACCGGAGCGGGTCCGGCGGCGCGGCTCGAGCATAACCGGGTTCTCGACAGGATCCCGTGGAACAGTCGACGTCGTCGCAGGTTTCGCTCGCATCGCTCCAGGTAGCGCTGGGCGGCCGGTACGCGTTCGAACGCGAACTTGGCCGGGGCGGCATGGCGACCGTCTTCCTCGCGCGCGACGTCGAACGCGACCGGTTGGTCGCGCTCAAGGTGCTGCTCCCCGAACTCGTCGTCAGCCTCGGCGCCGAGCGATTCCTCCGCGAGATCGCCGTCGGCAGCCTGCTCCAGCACCCGCATATCGTCGGCGTCATCGACTCGGGGCAGAGCGACGGGTTGCTGTACTACACGATGCCCTTCGTGGAGGGCGCATCGCTCCGAGACCGGCTGGATCGCGAGAAGCAGCTCTCGATCGATGATACGATCGACATCGCCCGCCAGGTGGCTGACGCACTGGCGTTTGCCCACAGCCAGGGCGTCATCCACCGCGACATCAAGCCCGAAAATATCCTGATGGGTGCGGAGGGCGCGATGGTTGCCGACTTCGGCATCGCGCGCGCGGTTTCCATTGCCGGCGGCGAGACCCTGACGCGCACCGGCATGTCGGTGGGCACGCCCGCCTACATGTCGCCTGAACAGGCCATGGGCAGTGCCGACGTCACGGCGGAGAGCGATATCTACAGCCTCGCGTGCGTCGTGTATGAGATGCTGGCGGGCCAGACGCCGTTCTCGGGGCCGACCGCGGTTGCGCTCTTCGCGCGCCACTCGCTCGATCGCGTGCCCAGCCTCAAGATCGTGCGTACGACGGTGCCCGACGCGGTGGAAGACGCCATCGTGCGGGCGATGGCGAAGGTGCCGGCCGATCGCTTCCGCTCGGCAACAGATTTTGCAGCCGCGCTTACGGACACCGCGGGGGCGGCCCGTCGGCGGCGGGACAGCCTCGCGAATCAGGCGATCCCGGCTCACACCGTGGAGCAGCCCTCGGTTGGCAAGCGTCGCAAGCGTCTGACGCTGGCCGGTGCGGTGGCGCTGCCGCTGCTCGTAGTGGGGGGATGGCTCGGCTGGCGCGCGATGTCGCCAGGCGCAACGCCCGCAGGTCTCGAGGGTGACTTCGCGAAGCAGAACATCGCCGTCATGTACTTCGAGGATCGCAGTCCCGGCCACGAACTCGGCTATCTCGCGGATGGCCTCACGGAGTCATTGATTGACGAACTGAGTGCCGTACCGCAGTTGCACGTCGTATCGCGGAATGGCTCGGCGACCTTCAAGGGAACAACGGGAATAGCCTCCGACAGCATCGCGAGGGCGCTGCATGTGGGTACGCTGGTCACCGGTACGCTCGAGCCCATGGCCGACGGACGCGTGCGGGTGACCGTGCGGCTCGACGACGCCGTTTCGGGGCGGCAGATCGATCGTACACAGATCGAGCACGCCAGGTCGGATGCGCTCGTGCTGCAGGATTCGCTCGCCCATCGCGTGTCGCTGTTTCTGCGACGGCGCGTTGGGGAGGAGATCCAGGCGCTGGTATCGAGGGTCGGGACGCGCAGTACGCCAGCCTGGGAGGCGCTGCAACGGGCGCATGCCACGCTGCGGGATGCCGATGCGCTGGAAGATGCGCGAGACGTGCCTGCTGCCATGGCCAAGCTCGTCGCCGCTGACGCGGAACTCGAGGCGGTCGAAGCGCTCGACCCGAACTGGCGAGCGCCGATCATCGATCGGGGGTGGCTGGCCTTTCGCGCGACCCGCTTGCTCCCCGCGGGCAGTCCGGATCGAGTGAAATGGCTTGACGCGGGACTCGCGCATGCTGATCGCGCGATCGCCAAGTCCGCTACCGATCCACGCGCGCTCGAGCTGCGCGGGACACTGCACTACCTGCAGTGGCTGCGGAACCTCGCCCCCGATGCGGCCGCGGCGGAAGCGCTGATGGCCTCCGCCGAACAGGACCTGCGCGCGACGATAGCTGCCGACGACCAGGCTGCCAGCGCCTGGAATTATCTCAGCCACCTTCTCATCAACAAGGGACAGCTGAGCGAGGCGAAGCTGGCGGCTGAGAACGCGTATCGCGCCGACCCCTTCCTCACGGACGTGGATCAGACGATCCGTCGGCTCTTTCTCGCGTCGCTCGATCTTGGATTCCGCGACGAGGCGACCCGGTGGTGCAGCGAGGGAATGCTCCGCTTCCCCAAGGACTACCGCTCGGTTGAATGCCAGCTCTGGCTCTATACGCTTCCGGCCACCGAACCGCCCTCGATGCAGGCGGTCTGGGCGACTTATGAGCAGTATGTCGCGGCGAGCCCGGCGAACGTGCAGGAGTTCGACCGGCTGAAGGGGAAGATGATGGTGGCGCTGGCGTTGGTGCGCGCGGGACAGACCGACAGCGCCACGGCGCTGGCCGAGTCGTCGATCGGCGATCCGCAGATCGACCCGCGCGGGGAGCTCACGAACCTGGCGTCGATCGTGTACGCCCAGAGCGGGAGGACGGAGGCGGCGCTCGACCTCATTGCCCGGTTTCTGGCCGCAAATCCGCAACAGAGGGCATACGCAGCAAAGGACCGATCCTGGTGGCTGAAGGATCTCAGGTCGGATCCGCGTTACCAGGCGCTGGTCGGCGGCGCGCGGTAGCGACACGCGCTTTCGAAGCGGGAAGGGATGGGAGGTAGTGAACGAGCGATGTCGCTCGGATGGTCTGCAGAAACACAATCTGACCGGGATCAAACATGCAATCGTTTGCACGCAGGACGCTGTTCATCGGTGCAGTCGCTCTGGCGATCACGGCGTGCGGGGAGCCGGCGCCCACGTCAACTGCGCCAGAGGTTGGAGCCGTGTCCGCTGCGGTTGTCACAGGGATCTGTGATATCAACGCGCTGAACGCCGGCGCGCGAGACTTCGCTGCATCAAATCAGGACGCCCTCTTCACCATTATCGGTGACTTGCGGCAGTTGGTGAAGTTCGGTGCCACCGCTGCAGGCACCGATAAGTCGTTTGATGGCCTGGCGCGCCTCGCCGCCATGCGTGGGACGAGCGCGCAGAAGTCCGGCGCGACTGGCGCCACGCTCGACGCGCTGGCCACGGGGTTCCTGTCGTGCATGGAAAGCTCCGTGCAGGGGACCGTACCGCCGGATTTCAACGTCGCGGGCGCGACCGGTCCGGGATGGATGTTCGAGGTGCGCGGCAAGTCCGGGGTGGATGCCGAGAGCGGCGCCTACGAGCGGGGGGCCAGCGACTCGTACTGGGCCGCCGAAGCGCCGTCCGGATGGAGTGCCTCGCTCGATCCGCTGTCGCCCAGCAAGCGGTTCCTCGTATACGGCTATCGTATCCTGGACTTCCTGCCCAACGATCCGACGGTCGGCAGCGCGTTCGAAATCCGTACGATCCCGACCATCGCGTCCGGACAGATCGTGCTCGATTCGGCGTTCCACATTGGCCTGTGCAGCCTCGACGCGACCGCAACGCTGCGCGTGCAGCACAAGAACGACATTCTTCTCCTGAAGCCGCTCGACTGTGCGCCACCGCCGGCGTTTGCGCTGGCGGCGAGTTTCGGGGAGCAGCTGGTCAACTTCTTCGCACCTCGGCCACTGTACGCGTTCTTCATCGGCGCGGTTGGCGGTGCCGAAAGCGAGCTGAGTCCAAATGCCGTGATCGACATGCAGGCCGTGACCCTCTCCTTCGTGCAACCCATTGCCGACGGACAGGTCAGCGTGGCGATGGCGGATGGCAACGGTGCCCCCGTCGCGGTATCTGTCACAACGCAGAGTGGTACGCCATTGCCGAACGTGGTCGTCACGCTCGCGATAGCGGGAAACAACAGCGCGATCGCGTTCTTCCAGGATGGTTCGGCACCCGCGAGCGCGACCGTCTCACGTACGACGAACGCGCTCGGCGTTGCCACGTTCGACAACGTGTTCATCACGAAGGCTGGTGGTTACGTCCTGCAGGTCTCCGGCGCATTTGATGGCGTCGCCGGTGCCCCGCAACTCTCGAACCCGTTCAACTGGCAGAACAAGTAGGTCGCGGTAGACCCCGGCCCCCGGTAAAATCGGGGGCCGGGTCTTGCGCACTGAATGCCAGTGCGCGACGCCCGGACGAAATCAGTCAGCGGCTAGACGCCGAGAGAAAGCTGCCCGCTGGCGATGTGACCGGAGGCCTCGAACGGGCCAACGACACGTCGCTGGTGGGCAGCATGCAGTCGCCCCCGATAACCTGCGCTGCGCAGCGAATCGCCCACGCACCCGAGCGCAAGCGACGGCGTGTTGCACTGCTCGCTGAGGTGCGCCAGGATCACATGGCGCAGGTCCCGGCGCACGCACCCCCGCGCGAACTCCGCGCCGTCGTTGTTGCTCAGGTGCCCTGTCCGTCCGGCAATACGGTCCTGTACCACTCTCGGATACGGTCCGTCGCGCAGCATGCCGTCGTCGTGGTTCGCCTCCACGACCAGCAGGTCGAGGTCGTGGAACGCCGCGCGCACGGACTTCGTGACGCACCCAAGATCGTACGCCACGCCGAGCCGCTCCCCGGAGCGGCGGCCCGTGGCGACGAGGGCGATGGGTTCCTGCGCGTCGTGCGAACTGCGCACCGGCAGCAGCGAGAGCGTCGATACGTCGACCGTGACCCCGGGCTGGAGCTCCCTCGCGCCGGCATGCGCCAGCGCACCGCTGCCCGCGATCGTCCCGCGAGTCGCGAACATGGTCCACCCCCACCGGCGAGCGCACGCTGCCACGCCCCCCACATGGTCCACGTGCTCGTGCGTGATCACCGCGGCTTCGATGGACTCCGGTGCGATGTCGACCTCCTTCAACCGCTGCGCAAGCGCGCGCGGACCGAATCCGACATCCACCAGCACGCGCGACCCGTCGCACTCCACGAGCATCGCGTTGCCGCGACTGCCACTGCCGAGCATCCAGACGCGCATTACACGGTCCACTTCATCGCGAACGCCGCCGATAACTGCCGCCTGCAGGCGTCGCTGAGGGCGACATCGCGGCGCGCCATCACGCGTTCGGCAACGGCCAGGAACCGCTCGAGGTCGTAGCACGCATCGCCCTCGGGCCCCCACGCGAATGGGGGGATCACCTTGGGCGCCATGCCGGCGCAGAACACATTCGCACCGGCCCCGATCACGCTTCCGGTCGTCAGCCGCGAGCCGATCGCGGTCTTCGCGTGGTCGCCGATCATCGAGCCGAGAAACTGCATGCCCGTGATGCGAGGACCGTCCGGCGTCCAGAGCGATACCGGACCGTACGTATTCTTCAGGTTGCTCGTGATCGTCCCCGCACCGAGGTTCGACCATCGGCCCAGGCACGAGTGGCCGACGAATCCCTCGTGCACCTTGTTGGCATGGCCGATCAGGATGGCCGTGTTCATCTCACCGTGCGCGCGGCAACGCTCGCCAATCGAGACCGTGGCCAGCCGCCCTCCGCCAACCGACGTATCCGGGCCGATGAAGCACGGACCGACGAGTCGCGTGAACGCCGCCACGGTGGCGCCTCGACGCACGATGATCGGACCGGCGGTCGCGTCGAGGACCACGAGCGGCTCCACGCGAGCACCACGTTCGATCGCCACCGCATGCGTGCCGAGCACGATTGCATCCGCGGGCGGCTCGCTGTCGATAGCCGGCGCCAGTACGTCGAGATCGGCGTGCAGCATCGTCGGGAGGTGCCGCACCACGTCCCAGACAGCGTCGAGCAACCAGCCGGAGATATCGGCAACCGCTGCCCCTTTCCGTACGAGCGAGTCGAGCGGCAGGCTTCCGTCGGCGAGTGCCGCGGCAGGGAGCGATTCCGGGAGCCGCACCGCCACGATGACGCCGTCGCTCGCCAGGACATCGGCCCGCTGCGCGTCAGGCGTTGTGGTGAGCGCCGGCGCGAATCGCGACAGGGCGATGACGGTGCCGGCTTCCAGGGTCGCGTCGGCGGCCACCGATGTCGCCCCCGGTTCATCGAAGTCACGCAGATGTTCGGCCGCGGCGAATAAGCTGGTGCTGGCGTCGAGCGCTCGCTCCCAGCGCTCGCGAATGAGCAGGGCACCGGCGCGCAGTTCGCTGGCCGGTCGCGTGAGCGCGAATGGCTCGAACGCGCGGGAGCGAGCGTCGTCGTAGAGGACGAGCGAGGTCACTGGCCGTCGCGCACGTCGGCGGGGAGCGCGTCGAGCAGCGTCTTCAGGTCCGCGGCGCGCTCGCGCGTGGTCACGAGCGTCATCCCGTCGCGCGTGACGACCACGAGGTCGTGCACGCCGTAGAGCACCACGTCCCCGTTGTCGGCATGCACCACGTTGTCATGGGCATCCTGCAGGTGCACCGCACCGTGCACGGCGTTGCCGGCGTCGTCGCGGGTGCGCACCCGGGCCAGCGCTGCCCACGTGCCCACGTCGTCCCAGCCGAAGTCGCCCGGAATGACGATCACGCGCGAACTGCGCTCGAGCACCGCGTGATCCACGGCGATGCTTCGCGCGCGGGCGAAGAAGGCGTCGATGTCCTCACCCGCCTCGTCGAGCGCGGGCGCCACTTCGTGCGCATGCTTCCGCACTTCCTCGAGGAAATCGCCGACGCGCCAGACGAAGATCCCCGAGTTCCAGAGGCATCCGGCGGCGATCATCGACTCGGCGCGCGCCTGATCGGGCTTCTCGAGAAATCGTGACACGCGCCGCGCCCCGCCGCCGGCGAGAACGTCTCCCGGCTGGATGTAGCCGAATCCGGTGTCCGGGCGCGTCGGCACGATGCCGACCGTGACCAGAGCACGGTGCGCGAGCGCCTGCCGCTCCGCCTCGCGCAGCGTCTCGACGAACGCCGCATCGTTGGCGATCGCCCAGTCGGCGTGTATCGACATCATGATGGCGTCGGGGCCTTCGCGCCGCTCGATCTCGCGCGCTGCCCACGTCAACGCCGCCGTGGTGCCCGCCGGTCGCGGCTCGGCGATCACGTTGTCCGCCGGCAGCGAGGGATCGAGGGCACGAACCGGCTCGGCCAGCGAGGCGTTGGTCAGGATGAGCGTGTGCGCCGAGTCGACCAGTGGCCGCAGCCGGTGCAACGATTCCTCCAGCATGGGGCGCGCGCCCACGAGCGAGAGCAGTTGCTTCGGGCGGCGCGGGGTGCTCAGCGGCCAGAATCGTGATCCCACGCCGCCCGCGAGGACCACCGCCCACCGACTCACGCGACGTCGCCTTCGGTGTCGATGTCCAGCCCGACCAGGGCGGCGCTCCGGGCGTAGAGCTTCTTGGGGCTGAAGGGCTTGGTCAGAAATTCGTCGGCGCCGAGCGCCATCGCCTGGCGATGCTGGGCCTCCTGGCCGGCCGCGGTGAGGATGATGCACGGCAGCTTGCCGTAGCGATCGCTCTCGCGAAGGCGGGCGAGGACATCGAGCCCGCTGAGGTGCGGCATCATGAGGTCGAGCAGCACCAGCTCGAGGTCCGTCTCGCGCTCCAGCGCCTCCACGGCCTCACGCCCGTCGTACGCCAGCGTGACGCGAAACGGGCCCTGCTCGAGCTTCATCTGGATGATGCGGCCGATGTGCGGTTCATCATCGGCCACGAGGACATGTCGGGACTTCACGGCCGGCCTACATCAACGCCGCCATGTGCTCCCGGTTGCGCCGCAGCTCGAAGAGCAACTGGCCGACGTTCGCGTGCGGCTGCACGAGTACCAGGAGGATGGCTTCGGAAGAGAGGACGGAAACCACGACGAGGCCGGCGGGGTACTCAAAGACACCCGTGGTGAGCGCGCCGCGCGAGGCCGCGTCGCCAAAGTCGTCGGCGGCGGAAACTATCGACGGCACGTGCGCCGCCAACCCCTCGGCGTCGAACGACGCCGTGGCCTGACCATCGATGAGCAGCCCGTCGCGGCCGAGCACGACGGCGGCTTCGACGCCGTCGCGCTGCCGAATGGCAGCGACCAGCTCACGGATGGTCGGCATGCAGGCTCCGAGGGGGAAAAGTCGGACGAAGCATAACCCCGACAAGGGGGAAGTCAAGCAGGCAATCGCTTGTTGTCATTCGTGTTACGCGATAATCTTCGCGCTTGATCGCAACCGCCAGTTCCGCCACACATCCATGACGTCCAAGCTGTCGCGAGCCCTCTGTGCCGTGTCGTGCGCGCTCGCGCTCGCTGCGTGCAACGATCCCAACGCCGTCGACGCGTCGATTCCGACCATCGCCGACACGCTGGTGGTCTTTGCCGTGAACGGCACCGCCCCCGCCGCGCCCTCCGCGTGGAACGCCGTGACCGGCGCGCTCAGCCGCACCAACGGTGCGTTCTCGTGGGATCTCGCGTTCGACATCGATGACGCGGGAGATGCGCGGATCATGCCACTGAGCAGCGTGGCGGGACCGTACAGCCCGCGCATCGTCGGCGTGCAGCGGCTGTCGGTGGCGTTCGACGGGCTGGGTCGGGCCCCATCATCAGGCTACGTACTCGACTCCACGTTCACGGTGCAACCGGGGGAGGGCGTGGTGCTTCGCATCAACGCCGAAGTCTGTCAACTGGACTTCTCCCCCTATCGGTATGCGAAGCTGGTCGTCGACAGCGTTGACCTGCCCACCCGGCAGCTCTTCATCCGGACGGTGCGCGATCCGAACTGCGGCTTCCGTTCCTTCGAACCGGGCGTGCCGGGGAGCTGATCCACCATGCACGACCTTCGCCTGCTGCGCGAACAACCGGAGCTGTTGCGAGAAGCCATGCGGCGCCGTGGGGCACTCGAGGCGCTCGCCCCCCGGCTCGATCATGCCGATGCGCTCGAGCAGCAGCGACGAGCCCTGATCCAGGCAGTGGAGGAGCGGAAGGCGCGGCGGAATCAGACCTCGCAGGAGGTCGCGCGCCTGCGCAAGACGGGCGGGAACGCCGATGAGCTCATTGCCAGCGGCCGCGCGCTCGGCGAGGAGATCGGTCGGCTCGAATCGGAACTCGCCGCGGCAGAATCCGGGCTGCAGTCCATCCTGCTCGAGTTGCCCAACATCACGCTCGACGACGTGCCGGAAGGTGACGAGAACCGGAACGTCGTGGTTCGCTCGTGGGGCGCTCCCCGTGACTCGGCCGGTATACGACCGCACTGGGAGATCGCCGACGAACTCGGCATGCTCGACCTGGCGCGCGGTGCGAAGATCAGCGGCTCCGGCTTCATGGTCTTCCGGGGGCGCGGCGCACGGCTCGTCAGGGCGATGGTCAACTTCTTCATCGAATCGCACGTCGAGCGGCACGGCTACGAGGAGCTCTGGATGCCGCTCCTCGTCAACCGCGCCACGATGACCGGCACGGGACAGTTGCCAAAGTTCGAGGACGACATGTACCGGGTCGACAGCGACGACCTCTTCCTGGTGCCGACGGCGGAAGTCCCCGTCACGAACCTGTACCGCGACGAGATCATCGACGGCGCCACGCTGCCGCGGGCGTTCGTGGCCTATACGCCGTGCTTCCGCAGGGAGGCGGGCGCGGCGGGGAAGGACACGCGCGGACTGCTGCGCGTTCACCAGTTCGACAAGGTGGAGCTGGTGCGCTATTCCGCACCGGAAACGTCGAGCGCAGAACTCGAGCTGCTGACCGTGCACGCCGCGGCGATGCTCGAGGCGTTCGAGCTGCCGTATCGCGTGAAGCTGCTGGCCGCTGGTGACACGGGGTTCTCGAGCGCCAAGACGTACGACCTCGAGGTCTGGGCCCCCGGCGTCGGCGCGTGGCTGGAGGTGTCGTCGAGCAGTTGCTGTACCGACTTCCAGGCGCGGCGTGCCAACATCCGCTTCCGCGCTGCCCCCGGCGAGAAGCCGCGCTTCGTGCACACGCTGAATGCATCGGGACTCGCCTTTCCACGGGTGATCGCCGCCATGCTGGAGCATCATCAGCAGCCTGACGGCAGCGTGACGGTACCGGCGGCGCTCCGTCCGTACCTGGGCATCGACACCCTGCGCTGAACCGTGCGTCGCGCCACGTGGGGCGGGGCCCTCGCGGTCGGCGTGACGCTGCTGCTGGCCACCTATGTACTGTTCAACGTGCGCGTCGTGCGCGAGCTGCGGCGTGAGGCCGCGCGCTCCGGACGCATGTACGCCGAGGTCTACCAGGCGCTCGCCGACACCGCCGCCGACCCGGTCGCGGCGCTGATCGAACTCTCGCGTCTGATTCGTGAATCCGGCGTGCCCGTGGTCGTCACCGATGCCAGCGGGCGGCCGGCATCGGTGGCCAATACGCCATTCGATGAGCGGATCGACGATCCGCGGCTTCTCGTGCTCATCGAGCGGCTGGACCGGCAGAATCCGCCAATCGTGGAATCGGGCGTGGGCACCGTGCACTTCGGCCACACGGCGCTGGTGCAGGGGCTCCGCGTCATTCCCATCGCGCTCGTCTCGATCACCGCGCTCGTGCTGCTCGCCGGCGTGTACGTGCTGCGCACGCGCGAACGCGCCGATCGCGAGAAGGTGTGGGCAGGGATGGCGCGCGAATCGGCGCACCAGTTGGGCACACCGCTGTCCTCCCTGGGCGGCTGGGTCGAGCTGCTGGAGGAACAGGATCGCGACCCGCTGCTCTCGAGTGCCATCGTGCACATGCGCAACGACCTCGATCGGCTGGAACGCGTCGCGCATCGCTTTGAACGCATCGGTCGGCCGCCTCGCCGCGAGCCTGTGGATGTCGGGGAACTGGTGGATCGGGTAGCCGCGTACTTCCGCGCGCGCGTGCCGACGCTCGCCCATCCGGTGCAGATCGCGTCGGGACATCGCGAGGAGCGGATCGTCGTGCATGGCGACACGGTGCTGCTGGAGTGGGCGCTGGAAGCGCTGCTGAAGAACGCGATCGACGCGCTCGCGGGGCGGGGGGGGCGCATCTACGTCACCGCCGAACGCACGGGCCCCGGCGTACGCATCCGCGTGGCCGACGACGGGCCCGGCATCACACGCGATCTGCGTACGCGCATCTTCGATCCCGGCTTCTCCACCAAGGAGGCAGGGTGGGGAGTCGGGCTGTCGCTCGCACGTCGCATCGTGGAGGAAGCCCACGGCGGGCGCCTTACACTCGTGTCGTCCGCCAAGGGAGCAACGTTCGACGCTATCTTGCCGGGATGACGATGACGTTGTCGAATGGCGCGCTGTCCGGGCTGAATCCGGCACAGCGCGAAGCAGTGCTGCACGGCGAGGGGCCGCTCCTCGTCCTTGCCGGCGCGGGTTCGGGGAAGACGCGGGTGCTGACGATGCGCATCGCGCGGCTCATCCAGGAAGAAGGTGTGGCGCCGGGGGAGATTCTCGCGCTCACGTTCACGAACAAGGCCGCCGGCGAGATGCGGGAGCGCATCGCCAACCTGCTCGGCGCCGAGCCACGCGGCATGTGGAGCGGGACCTTTCACGCCATCGGTGCCCGCTTCCTGCGCCGCCACGCCGCGCTCGTTGGCCGCACCCCTTCGTACACCATCTACGACGAGAGCGATGCCCTCGCGGTGGTGAAGCGGCTCATGGAGCGCCATCGCATCTCGGCGCGTGAACGTTCACCGAAGGCCGTTGCCGCATCCATCTCCGACGCGCGTAATGCGCTGGTCGCCCCGGCGGAGTATGCGCAGCTCGCGATGGATCCGCACGCGCGTGCCGTCGCCCTCGTGTATGCCGATCTCGAGCCCGCGCTGCGCCAGGCCAACGCGGTCACGTTCGATGACCTGTTGACGCTGCCGGTCGCCATACTCGACCGGCACCCCGACATCCGCGACGAGTATCGACGCCGCTTCCGCCACGTGCTCGTGGATGAATACCAGGATACCAATCGCGCCCAGTACCGCCTGGTCACCCTGCTCGCGGGGGAGGCGGGGAACGTTGCCGTCGTCGGCGACGATGACCAGTCCATCTACGGGTGGCGCGGTGCCGACATCCGCAACATCCTCGACTTCGAACGCGACTTTCCCGCCGCGCGCGTGGTACGCCTCGAGGAGAACTATCGTTCCACCCCCCAGATCCTCGACCTCGCGAACGCCGCCATCAGCGGCAATCGCGAGCGGCTCGGCAAGACGCTGCGTGCCACCCGGCCGGCCGGCGAGACGGTCACCGTCACCGCTGCGCTCGATGAACGCGACGAGGCCGACTGGATCACCGAGGAGATCACCAGTCGTCGGGATCGCGCCGACGGGTTGATGCTGCGCGACGTGGCCATCCTCTACCGGACCAACGCGCAGAGCCGCGCCCTCGAGGACGCGATGCGCCGTCGCGGCTTCCCCTATCGGCTCGTCGGCGCCGTGCGCTTCTACGACCGGCGCGAGATACGCGACCTCATGGCGTATCTGCGCCTGATCGCGAACCATCGCGATGACGAAGCCTTCCGGCGTGCCATCCTCGCGCCGCGTCGTGGGCTGGGTGAGACCTCCCTCGATGCCTTCGCCGAGTCGGCGCGTGTTGCGGGAACGTCGCTGCTCGAAGCCGCCGGTCGCGCCGATCTCGTGGCGCCGATGCGCGGCACCGCGCGTCGCGTGCTCGCCGATTTCGCCGCGCAGATCGCCGAGTTCGCGGTGGTGGCGCGCGACGCGTCGGTGGACGAAGTCCTTCGACGCGTGATCGAACGCACAGGCTACGCGGAGGCGTTGCGCGGCGAGGGGAACGACTGGGCCGAACGCATGGATAACGTGCGTGAACTCGTGGCAGGTGCCGCCGAGACCGTGGTCGACGAGGGCGGGGAGGTCGGCCTGCGTCCGCTGGATCACTTTCTCCAGCGTGCCACCCTGGTGGCCGGTGTGGACGCCCTGGCCCGCGATGCCGACGCGGTCACCATGATGACGATGCATAACGCGAAGGGACTCGAGTTCCCCGTCGTGTTCATCGCCGGCCTCGAGGATGGGCTCTTTCCCCTCAGCCGGGCATGGGACGACCCGGCCATGCTCGAGGAAGAGCGTCGCCTGTTCTACGTGGGTATCACCCGCGCCGAGCGCAAGCTGTACCTGTCTCACGCACGGAGCCGGCGCCGAAACGGTGAGACCATGATGTCGGTGGCATCGTCGTTCCTGCGCGACCTGCCCCCCCAACTGATCGATCAGCGCCGGACGCGCCGGTCGCGCAGCAGCGCGGAGTCGGTGCTGCAGGATACCGCTGCCATGCGGCGCCCCGGGGTTGGCGGATTCCGCGCGCCTGCGCCCGACGTGCGCCGTCGCGTGGACCCCGACGTCGATGTCTCGCAGGATCTGCCGCGGTACGTTCCCGGCGAGCGGGTTCGCCATCCGACCTTCGGTGAGGGGGCGATCACCGACGTCTCCGGCGCCGGGCGTGACGCCAAGGTCACGGTCGATTTCGACGACGAGAGCATCGGGACGAAGCGGCTCGTCATTGCCTACGCCGGGCTCGAACGCGGCATGGACGCGTGACGATCGACGAAGCCGGGCTGCGGCGGGTGGCAGCGCTCGCGAGGCTGCGGCTGGCGGGCGATCGCCTGCATGCGCTGTCATCGCAGGTGGGTTCCATCCTCGAACACATGGCCGCGTTGCAGGCGGTCGATACCGCGAACGTGCCGCCGATGAGCGCCGCCCCGACCGCTGCCAGCGCGCTTCGTGCCGACGATGGCGAACCGCTGCCACTCGCCATTCCGCGCGATCGCTTCGCGCCAGCATGGCGCGACGGATTCTTCCTCGTTCCGCGCGTGGCGTCGCACGAAGGCGAACCGACCGGCGACGCATGACGGGCCCGGCCGCTGTTGCGGCGCGCGAGCTGGCGCGTGCGCATGCTGCCGGCGAGCGCGACGTGATCCATACGGTACGCACCGCGTTCGACCGCGCCGACGAAGTCGGTCCCGGGGGCGAGAACCTGAACTGCCTCCTGTCGTCGGATCGAGAGGCGGCCCTCACGGCCGCGGAGGCACTACCAGCCGGCGCGCTCGCGTTGCGTGGCGTGCCCGTGGTCGTGAAGGACAACATCGCCACGCTCGACCTGCCGACCACGTGCGCGTCGCGCGTGCTCGAGCACTATGTCAGCCCGTACGAAGCAACCGTCGTCAGGCGGTTGCGCGACGCGGGCGCCATCATCGTGGGCAAGTCCAACCTCGACGAGTTCGCGATGGGGTCGTCCACCGAGCACAGCGCCTTCGGTCCGACGCGCAATCCGGTCGATCGGTCGCGGGTGCCTGGTGGTTCCTCCGGTGGAAGCGCCGCCGCCGTCGCGGCCGGAATCGCGCCCATCGCGCTCGGTTCCGAGACGGGCGGCTCGGTGCGACAGCCGGCGGCGTTCTGCGGCGTCGTGGGGGTGAAGCCGACGTACGGCCGCGTCAGCCGATTCGGCCTCGTGGCGTTTGCATCGTCACTCGACCAGGTGGGCGTGTTCGGGCGAACGGTCGATGATGCGGCGCTTGGTCTCGCCGTAATCGCGGGCCACGATCCACGCGACGCCACGAGCGCCGCTGAACCGGTGCGCGACCATGGCGGCGAGCGTGGCGCGCCGCTCCGCGGACTCGTCGTCGGCCGTCCGCGCGAATACTTCGCCGATTCGCTCGATCCGCGTATTGTCGCGCTGTGCGATCGCGCGGCGGAGACGCTTCGCGCAGCCGGCGCCGAGATCCGCGATGTCTCCCTGCCGCATACGGCGCTCGCCATCCCGGCCTACTACGTCATCGCCCCGGCCGAGTGCTCGTCCAACCTGGCCCGGTTCGACGGCGCGCGCTATGGCCTGCGCGTGGAGGGCGATGGACTCAGCGCCATGTACGAGGCAACGCGTTCGCGCGGCTTCGGTGATGAGGTGATCCGCCGCGTCCTGCTCGGTACCTGGGTGCTCTCTGCCGGCTACTACGACGCCTACTACCGCAAGGCGATGCAGGTCCGCGCGCTGATCGCCGATGACTTCGACCGGGTGTTCGCGCACGGCGTCGATTGCCTGCTCACCCCCACGGCACCAACGCCGGCATTCCCGCTTGGCGCCATCGCCGACCCATATGAGATGTACCTGAGCGACGTCTTCACGGTGACTGCGAATCTCGCGGGTCTCCCGGGCATCTCGGTTCCCGCTGGTCGCGTGGATGGATTGCCGATCGGCGCGCAGTTGCTCGGCCGCCGCTTCGATGAGGCGACGCTGTTCCGCGCCGCGTTCGCCATCGAGGCGGCACTCGGCGAGGAGGCGCATCGATGACAGCCGGTGCATGGGAGATGGTCGTCGGTCTCGAGGTGCATGTGCAACTGCGCACGCGGACCAAGACCTTCTGCGACTGTGCCGTCGCGTTCGCGGCGCCGCCCAACAGCAATACGTGTCCGGTGTGTCTCGCGCTCCCCGGTGCGCTCCCCGTGCTCAACGGCCGCGCCGTGGAGCTGGCGGTGCGGGCGGCACTCGCGCTCGGATGCACGGTGCACGAGGACTCCCGGTTTGCCCGAAAGCACTACTTCTATCCGGACCTGCCCAAGGGCTACCAGATCTCGCAGTACGATCGACCGCTGGCCACGGGGGGCGAGGTGGGTATCGGCGGCGATGACGCCCTCGCCGGGAAGCGCATCGGCGTCACGCGGCTCCACATGGAAGAAGATGCAGGCAAGTCCGTGCACGACCGGTTCCCGATGGCGACGGCCATCGACCTGAATCGCGCCGGGGTACCGCTGATCGAGATCGTGAGTGAGCCCGACCTGCGATCCGCGCGAGAAGCCGGCGCATATCTGCGCGCACTGCGTCGCCTGCTCGACTATCTCGACGTCAGCGACCTGAACATGGAGGAGGGGAGCCTGCGCGTGGATGCGAACATCTCCATTCGTGAAGCCGGGTCGGAGTCGTTCGGTACGAGGACCGAGGTGAAGAACCTCAACAGCTTCTCCGGAGTGGAACGCGCCCTCGACGCGGAATATGCACGCCAGGTCGCGGTGGTCTCGTCAGGCGGGAGCATCGAGCAGCAGACCATGCTCTGGGACGAGAGTCGTGGTGAGATCCGGCCGGCACGCGCCAAGGAGGGCAGCCACGATTACCGCTACTTCCCGGATCCCGACCTTCCGCCCCTTCGCCTCGATCCCGCGTGGATCACCGCGATGCGCGACGCACTCCCGGAACTGCCGGATGCTCGTCGCCTGCGCTTCGAGCGCGACCTGGCACTCGATCCCGTTGACGCCGACGCGCTCGTGGCTGATCCGATGATCGCCGATTACTTCGAGTCGCTCGCGCGCAATCACGGCGACGCGAAGACGGCAGCAAACTGGGTCATGGGCGAGGTGCGCGCCGCGCTGAAGTCGAGCGATGGCGGTATTGCGACATTTCCGGTTCCCCCGGAGGCGCTGGCCGGCGTGCTGGATCTCGTGCGCGACGGTACCGTGAGCACGACGGCAGCGAAGCGGGTGTTCGCCGTCATGCGCGAGGAGCGCATGTCAGGAAGCTCCACCGGCGCGCGCGAGATCGCCGAACGGGAAGGGCTGACGCAGGTTGGCGATGCCGACCAGCTCGAGCAGTGGGTCGATGACGCGATCGCCGCTGATCCCGATACGTGGGCCCGGCTCGTGGCCGGTGAGCGCAAGCTGCTTGGCGTGTTCGTCGGTTCGGTGATGCAGCGCTCCGGTTCGCGCGCCGACCCGCGGAAGGTCAGTCAGTTGCTCTCGGCGCGCGCCGCCGCGCCATGAAGCGGAAGCTCGAGCTGTGCGGAGTACGTGAGGTCGGAATGCGGCATCCCGAACTCGCGTTCGGCCTCCTCCAGCAGCGCCGGTGCGCCGCCTGAGCGCAGCGCGGCCCTGCGAACTCGCTTCGCACGACGTAGTGGCTCATCGCCGGAGGGGTCGAGCTGATACGCCTCCGACTCGTCGACGCGATCGAGGAAGTCGAGGATGAAGTCGTACGAGCGCGCCATGTACGAGCCCACGTCAGCCGGCGGCAGGTCCCATCGGCTGTTCTCGAGCATCAGTTGAAACACCCGCTGCCACGATTCCGTGTCCGTCACGTAGACCATGCCACGGAAGATCCGGCGGTTGGTGGGCGTGCTGAACAGGGTGGGGCTCAGGATACGGTCGAGGTGCGCGTCGGAGCGATGGTGATCGAGCAGGATCAGCTCACGCGCCCGACGCGAGTAGCGTTCGCCGAGGTGGAGTTCGAACCTGCTCTCCCAGTAGCTGTGCCCCAGCGCCGAGGTGCTCGAGGTGACGGCGAGCTGTCGCGGCACGAAGTAGTTGTGCGCCACCGCGTCGGCGGCGAGGTGCGCGAGGTAGCCGAGCCCGAACGCCTTGAGCGGTTCATCGCGCGCCCGTTCGTAGATCTCGAGTCCCACGTTCCACGAATGGCAGTGGCGCCCCGCCGGGGCGTACTTCTTGGCGACCGATGTGTCCGCGGCGATCGAGCCGTAGAGGAAGTCGTGCGGGAACGCGCGGAGCAGCTCGGCCACGATCGTCGTGGCCGGGGCGAGCGCGCGCAGCACCGCTTCACCCAGGAAGACGTGGGTACCCGGGGTCCAGGCCAGCGCGACCGATGGAAACAAGACGAGCGCGACGACGGCCAGCGCGGCCATCGCGATCATCGGATGCCGTCGCACGATGACCGCGCGATCAGAAATCGAACGCCCGACGCTGGCGGCGCACGATGCGGCGGAGCGAGCGCAGCTCGCGACGGATCGCGTCGAGCGGTTCGATTGTCCGCGCGCTTCCGATTCCGCCGCGCAGCAGCCACGCCACTCCGACACCAACCAGCGCCCCGATCACCACGGCACCCACGATGCCGCTGTCGCCGCGTCGCGAATCAGGCACGTGGACGACGGCGCGGACGTTCGACATCGGGGTCGACAGCTCGGTCATCTGAATCATCCTCCGGGTATCGCGGAAGGCGAGCGGCCCGGTCGTCAGTCGTTCGCGCCCGCTCGCGTTGCGTCTCGTACTCCCCTGAAAGGTACGAGCTGTACAGCAGGTCGCGGTCAAATTGTTCGAGGGCGCGTTCGAACTGCTCGCGCTCGGCGGTATCCAGCAGTTCAGCCTCGGCGTCGAGATCATCGTCGAACTCGAGGTCATCGTCGTCGAGATCCGCCTCGTCCTCGTCGTCATCGAGATCTTCGTCATCGAGGTAGTCCTCGTCGATCTCGTCATCGGCCAGGTCGTCGACGTCGGCGTGATCCGACGCGTCATCGTCGGCCATGCGGCGCCCGGTGAACGGGACGTTCCCGGCGCTGTCGTCGTCTGCCGGTTCGTCGTCATCGTGCCCGCCCTCATCGGCCGACGATCGCCGCTGAGCCGCCCTGCCGTCCCGTCGGCGCAGCTCCCGCGCACCGGCGCGCAACCCGCGCATTGCCGCGACGGAGCCGATGAGCGCGTCCTGCGCTTCATCGCGCGCCACGTCGATCATGGAGTCCAGCGCATGCACCTGGCGCTCGGCGCCGTCGAACAGGCGCGTCACGCGCGCGGTGGCGTCGTCGACGGTGAGGTCCACCTTTCTCGCGTTCTCCATCGCGAGGTCGCCCATCCGGTTGACCGTGCGGGCCACCCGATTGGCGCGCCGCGAGAGCTGTGCGAGATTGTGCATGATCGTGCCGAGGCTGCTGTCGCGATCCTTCATGGCACGCATCAGTCGGAACGCGGCGAATGTCGCCACGATCACCACCGTGAGGATGGCGATCGCGATGATGATCTGGGCGATCCCGACCGTCACGGCAAACCAGGTGGGCGTTGCCGAGACCTCGCGCACCAGCACGGGGTCGGCGCCGCCAAGTTGCGCGAGAAGCGCGAGCGGTGCGAGGAAAGCCGGGCGAGTCATGCGCGAGCGGGATGGCGATGCATGCCAGCATCGTACGGTGTTGAGGTGGACTCCGTCAAGCGATGTCGCTGCTTGACGTTGGCGCGCGCCGCCGTCCATTCTTCCGCGCCCTGACCTCCTCGCATCCCCACCTCCATGTCCGCAGTCCAGTACATCGTCGAGGGTGGCCGCCC
>DASSBZ010000029.1:0-11456 GCA_035698205.1 Gemmatimonadaceae bacterium
CAGGATGGCGGCGAGGACCGGTTGCGCGCCGTCGATGATGAACTGCACGCCGATCACGGTCAGCAGCAACCCCATGATCCGTGTCATCACGTTGAGGCCGGTCTGACCGACGCGCGCCACGATGCGCGGCGCCATGGCGAGCACGGTGAACACGATCCCGAGGATGGTCACGATCGCGAGGAAGAGCACCACGAGGTGCCAGGTGGTCGAGGCGCTGCCGGTGAGCACCATGACGGTGGTGATCGATCCCGGACCGACGATGAGCGGGATGCCTAACGGCGTGATCGCCACGTCCTCCTTCTGCAGCCCCTCCTCCTCCTCCTCGGGTGTTGCACGCACGCGCGACTGCTTGGCCTGCAACATGTCGATGCCGATACCGAAGAGGATGACGCCGCCGGCGATGCGGAACGCCTCGAGGGTGATGCCGAACAGTTGGAAGAGCGTGCCGCCCAGCAGCGAAAAGAAGATCAGGACCACGCCTCCGGTCGTGATCGCCGTGCGGAGCGTACGGAGCTGATTGGCGCGGGTATAGCCGTCGGTGAGCGAGAGGTAGATCGGCGCGACGCTCAGCGGGTTGAGCACCGCCAGCAGCGACGAGAAGCAGAGCAGGGCGAAGGCACCCAGCGTGTCATAGCTCATGCTCGCCACATCAGAGCGAGGACCGCGGCCAGCAGTACCGTGATGATGCCGGTGAGCAGCCAGGGCACGCGCGGCGAGAGCGGTGCCGCGCGGCCGGCGTCACGCGACAGCCTCGCGATGGTACGCGTGAATTCGCGGGCACCGTAGGTCATCACGCCGATGCCGCAGGACACGAACGCCGCGCCGAGCACCATCGCCAGCGCGGAGGGCGTCGCCGCGTCGTCGATGAGCCGGGCCACGACGATGCCGCCGCCGGCGATCGCGAGTCCCGTCCGCAGCCACGCCGCATACGTGCGCTCGTTGGCCAGGAAGGTCCGGTCGTAGGCGAGTTGCTCCTGCCGTTCGCCGGGGCGTCGCGCATCCGGCGCGGTCGGTGCGGCCGACGCGTCCGGACCGTCGGGGATCGTGGGGCTCATGATGGCAATATGCCGTCGGCCGAGCCCGCCCTCAAACTGCTGGTGCACTTCCGGCTTATCATCATCGGTCGAATGCGATCCACCGACCGGCGGCACTGATCGGTCGAACGCGCGTTTTCACCGTCGGGCACCCGTATCCTTCACGATGACCATGCTCCCGTCGACCCGCACGCCTGTCCATGCCATCCCACGCTGACGCCACCGCGGTGCCAAGAGAGAACCTGCTGACGCACCGCCAGATCATCGTGGTGTTCAGCGGCCTGCTGCTGGCCATGCTCCTCGCCGCGCTCGACTCGACCATCGTCTCGACGGCCCTCCCGACCATCGTCGGCGAACTCGGCGGCCTCGAGCGGCTCGCGTGGGTGGTGACGGCCTACCTGCTCGCCCAGACCATCGTCACCCCCATCTACGGCAAGCTGGGTGATCTGTATGGACGGAAGATCGTGCTGCAGTCGGCGGTCGTCGTCTTTCTCGTGGGCTCGGCGCTCTGCGGACTGAGTCGGACCATGCTGCAGCTCGTCGGATTTCGCTTTCTGCAGGGACTCGGTGGCGGCGGCCTGCTTGTCGTGGCGCAGGCGGCGGTCGGGGACATCATTCCGCCACGCGATCGCGGCCGCTATCAGGGGATCTTTGGCGCGGTGTTCGGCGTCGCGAGCATCGCCGGTCCGCTGCTGGGCGGCTACTTCACGACGCATCTGTCGTGGCGTTGGATCTTCTACGTCAATCTTCCGCTCGGCATCGTCGCGCTCGTCGTCCTGGCGATCACGCTCCCCTCGCGTTCGGAGCGGCGCTCGCACAACATCGACTACGCGGGCGCCGCACTGCTTGCCGTGGTGCTGAGCTCCATCACGCTCCTTTCCGACCTCGGCGGAACCACCTATGCGTGGGGCTCCCCACTGATCCTCGGACTCATCGCCGCGTCGGTGATCTCGCTCCTTGCGTTCATCGCCGTGGAGCGGCGCGCCGACGAACCGGTGCTCCCCCCAGCGCTGTTTGCCGAGCGAACGTTTGCGGTCACGTCGGTGGTCGGATTCATCGTCGGCTTCGGGATGTTCGGCGCCATCACGTATTTCCCGGTGTTCCTGCAGGTGGTGAGGGGGGTGAGTCCAACCGCGTCCGGCCTGCAGATGCTGCCGATGATGGGTGGCATGCTCACGATGTCGATCGTCTCCGGACAGCTCATCAGCCGTACCGGTCGCTACAAGCATTTCCCGCTGCTCGGGACGGCGGTCATGACGGTCGGTCTGGTGCTGCTCGCGGGATTGTCGGGAGAGAGCGGCGCCCTCTCGATCTCCATGTTCATGCTCGTGCTGGGGCTCGGACTCGGCATGGTGATGCAGGTGCTGATCATCGCGGTGCAGAACTCGGTGCCGTATCGCTTTCTCGGGGTGGCGACGTCGGGAGCGACGCTCTTCCGGTTGATCGGTGGCTCGCTGGGAACGGCCATCCTTGGCGCGGTGTTCGCGGCGCGGCTCTCGAGGAATCTCGCGGCAACCATGCCGCCCGGCGCGCTGGGCGGAGGCCCTGGCAGCGCCGCGCACGTTTCCATGGAACGCCTTGCCCAGCTCTCGCCGGAGCTGCACTCCATCTACACGACCGCGTTCTCGAGCTCGCTCAACCTGACCTTCCTCGTTGCCGCCGGCGTCTGCGCGTTTGGCTTCGTGTTCGCGTGGCTGCTGCCGGAGCGGCCTTTGCGAACGACCGTTGCCGAGGTGGCGGGGAGCGCCGGTCACGAAACCGGCGAGGCGTTTGCGCGCCCCGCGGATGAGCAGACGGCGGAGTCGCAGTTGTACGGCGCGCTTGTGGCGCTGTCGGATCGCGCCGTCCGGCGACAGCACATCGAGCGGATCGTCGCGCGCGCCGGGGAGACGCTGACACCGCTGGCGGCCTGGCTGCTGACGCGTCTCGAACGCGAGCCGGACCGCGATCTGGCGGCGATCGCCGGTGAGCATCACATCGATCCATCGCGCGTGGCGACCGCGCTCGCGGAGCTGCGTGCCCGGGCGCTCATCGAGGCGCGGGATATGGACGCCGCGCAGGGCAGGGCGGCGCTTGTGCTCACCGAGGACGGATGCGCAGTGCTCAACCGTCTGGTGACGGCGCGCCGCGAGCATCTCGCCGAACTGGCCGCGGACTGGGGGCGCAGCGGTACGCCGGAGCCGTCGGCCTTTCTGGCGCGGGCGGTGGAGCGCGTTCTCCCGGAGGTTCGTTCACCGGTGCCGGTGACCGACGACTGAACCAGGCTTGGCTGTACCGCCTGCGGCCGGCTCACGGGGCCTTGGCAGGACCGCCTGCGGCGGGCTCGCGGGGCCTTGGCAGGACCGCCTGCGGCGGGCTCACGGGGCCTTGGCAGGACCGCCTGCGGCGGGCTCACGCAGAGGGTCGCGGAGGTCGCGCGGAGGGTCGCGGAGGATTTCTCGACACGGCATGCCCTCGGCGTGGTGCAACCTGACATGGGTAACAGCGTAGACCGGGAACATGGGTAACAGCGGGGGGCCCGCGTCCTTTCTGGATCGGTGAAGAATCTCCGACCAATTTCAAAAGGGGTCTTGACACTAGTTGTGATAACACGTAATATCCCGGTGTGCGACGACAGATGGTCGGATATCGGCCCCCGCCGGTTCGTGCAGCACCGCAATTCGCACGGCTGTTTAAGTGTTATAACACCCAACGTTTAACCACGCATCGAGGCTGACATGAACCCCTCCATTCAGGATTTCTCCGCGGTAGGACTCGGACTGCTCACGGCTCGCCTGGTTCTCGGACTGCTCATGGCCGGTCACGGCGCGCAGAAGCTGTTCGGATGGTTCGGTGGCCACGGTCTCCAGGGCACGGGCGGATTCTTCGAGACGCTCGGCTATCGACCGGGGCGCTTGTTCGCCGCCGCGGCGGGAGCAACCGAGGTTGCCGGCGGACTGCTGATCGCACTTGGCCTCCTGGGTCCCATCGGTCCTGCGCTCGTGGTCTCGGTCATGATCGTCGCCGCGGTCACGGTGCACTGGAATCAGGGTGTCTTCGCCACCTCGGGCGGCTTCGAGGTGCCCCTGCTGTACGCCACCGGAGCGATCGCGCTCGCGCTGACCGGGTACGGCGCCTTCTCGCTCGACGCCGTTACGGGGTTGCACCAGCTCTGGAACCCGGCGCTCGTCGTTGGCGCGCTCGTGGTTGGTGTGGTCGGCGGTATCGGCAACCTCTTCGCGCGTCGCCCCGCGCTGCAACTGAGTCGTTCGGAAGCCTGACGCGCCCACCGCGTGCTGCTCTTCGCTACCACATACTCCACCCGATGAGACCCGAGATGAAACTCCAACGCATCCTTGCCGGCGCGGCGACGGCCGTGCTCCTCGCCAGCCCCGCGTTCGCCCAGCAGGGCGCGAGCATGCGGGCCACGGCTCCCGCGCCGCAATTGACGCAGTACGCGATCGACACCGTGCACTCCGAACTCTCCTTCCGCATCCGCCACCTGTTCGGTCGCGTTGCGGGCACGTTCGGCAACTGGGAGGGCGTGGTAGCCATTGACACCGTCACCCCCGCCAACTCCAGCGTGAACGTGACGATCCGCACCGCTAGCATCGACACACGCGTGCCGCAGCGCGACGATCACCTGCGTACATCCGATTTCTTTGCAGTCGACAGCTTTCCCACCATGACCTTCCGCAGCACGAACGTCACGTGGCAGGGGCGGACGATCCGGATCGTGGGCGATCTCACGCTGCGTGGTCATACGCAGCCAGTGGTCCTGGTCGGCACCTACGAGGGGCGCTTCAAGGATCCGTGGGGGCAGATGCGCACGGCGTTCATCGCGTCCGGCACGATCGACCGCCAGGACTTCGGGGTTTCGTTCAACGCGCCGTTCGAAACGATCGGACAGATCGGTGACGAGGTCTGGATCGAGATCGCCATCGAGGCGGTACAGCAGTAGCGTCCGGTTTAATTCGCATGGCGTCGATTAGCTTGCAGCACGACGCCATGCGACGCCTTCGACGCACCGTGCCCGCCGTGCTCCTCGCGCTGCTCCCCCAGCTTTCGCTGCTGGGGGGTGGCGCCTTCTGTTTGTCGGGGGCACCCGAACGCCCCTCGGCGGCGGCGGTCGCCGCGCCGGTGCATGAGCATGCCGGCGGTCCGGCGCACGATGAATCGCCGCGCGATAGCGGGCCGGTACACTGCGCGATGGCGATGTCGTGCGCGACGGTGGGCGTGCTCGCGGAAGCGTCCGCTCCGGTTGCGTCGGCACCGCCATCGCCGGTTCGCATCGTCTCGACCGATGAATTCGCGCCGCTCTCCTTCCGCGGTGCACCGGAACCTCCCCCGCCGCGCGCCTGACGCTGACGCGGTGGCCCGTGCATCCGGCGGCCACGCCATGCGGCTCACGGTACTTCCAATTCCTTCCGGTTCCTTCTCGCGTCGAGCCCGTCGCGCCATCCAGCGCGCGCGTGACGTATCGAGGCACCGTGAATCATCCAATCGGGCGGGGGATTTCATGCGGTATCAATTGGTTTCGACGGCGCTCGCGCCGCCGAGGTGCGTGTTCGCGGTATTCACGGCGCTACTGCTCTTCACCCGAGGCGCGGCGGCGCAGACCGACTATTACAACACCGACGCCGGGCGTCCGATCACGATCGAGGATGCCTACGCCATCGAGTATCGTGCGATCGAGCTGCAGCTCGCACCGCTGCGCCTCGAACGCGGAGAGGGCGCGGCGTATCGCTGGGGGCTCGAGCCCGAACTCGCACTCGGGCTGTTTCCGCGAACGCAGGTGGAGCTCGCGTTCCCGATCGCGTGGATCGACCGGGGAGCGGGGGGCAATGCGAGCACCGCCGGACTCGCGGGCATCGAGCTCTCCGTTCTGCACAACCTGAATGTGGAGACCAGCATCCCGGCGTTCGCGCTCGCCGCCGACCTGATCGTACCCGCGGGCTCACTGGCGCCAGAGCGCGCGTATCCGTCGCTCAAGGGGATCGCGACAAAGACCTTCACCTGGGCGCGGATTCATCTGAACGCGCGCTACACGTTCGGTGATCGCGCCGAGCCCGCCACGGCTGTCGACGAAGCGCATGCCGACGGTGAACTGTCGCGGTGGCTGGCCGGAATCGCCCTGGACAGGACCCTTCCATTGCGATCGCTGCTCTTCACCGGGGAGGTCGTTGCACGCGAACCGCTGGCCGTCGACGACCGCCTGCAGTGGAGCACCGCCGCCGGGGTCCGCTACCAGCTTTCGCCGCGCGTCGCCACCGACGCCGGTGCGGGCTATCGCCTGAGCGGCGGAGACAAGGGGTGGTTTCTAACCTTCGGCGCGGCGTTCTCGGTGGGAATGCCGTGGGGGATCGATCGATGAGCACTCGTAATCGCAACCTTGCCGGCCTGGCCGCGCTGCTGCTGACGTCGATCGCTGCCGCGCCGCTCGAGGCGCAGTGGTCCACCGCACACGAGCAGTTCTACCTGCAGGCGCGCCACAACTGGACGTTCCGGGACCAGTACAGCGCCGCTGACCGACTCTTCAACGGCTTCGACTACGGCCACGCGATTCTCTATGAGACGCTGTGGACGAAACCCGATGCGCCGGCGTCGGTGCTCGAGGAGGATGAGTACGAGTACCTCACGACGCGCGTGCTGGTGAATCCGCCGCGTCTCCCGGTGGAGGAGGGGGCGATCGAGGTCCGGTATGCCCAGCTCGCCCCCGAGGCCAAGGCGATGTTCGAGTGGGCGCACATCCTGCACCGGCAGATGTACGACGTGCTCGCCGACGAGCGACTGTCCGGCGACGAGAAGGATGCCGAGGTGGAGCGCCTGCTCGCGTACTACAAAACGCGCCCCGACGTTGCCTTCAGCTCCCGGCCCAAGAGCATGAAGCTGATGCAGGAGCAGCCGTATTCCATCGCATTCCGGAAGGGTTATCCGAAGTTCAATGGCCTCATCTGGGCGTATCACTGGATGCAGGTGGGGCTCTATGAGCCGTTGCTGGAGGGGCGCGACGTGAGCGAGCGGCAGGCGGGGGTGCGGGCGACGGTTGCCCGCTTCTGGCAGATGCTGCAGGATCCGCCGCGCACGTTGCCGCATCAGATGCCGATGACCGCCGCGGTCGCCCCCCGATTTGCCGAGCGCTACCCCGAGGCCGCCATCATCTTCGACAACCTGCATTCCATGCACGACGTGATCTCCGACATCCTGGCCAGCCCGGACGTCCCGCGGTCGCGCAAGCGCGCGGAGATCCTGCGCGCGGCGCGCCGGTACCGCGACGACACGTCATTCATCATGTCGGTGGAGGCCTGGCGCGCGATGTCGCACCACATGGGGGTGGAGAACATGGGTGGTCCGTCGACCGGATTTCTCCCGGCGCTTCCCACGCCAACGGTGACCTACGGAGCCGTCATGACGCACGACGATCGCACCGGTGAGATGACCGGCTTCCGCTACGGAGGTCCGGTGGGTGGCGGTCACGAGGGGCATGTACCACCGGGGGCTCCATGACGCACGAACATGGGACCCACGATGCGCATGGCGACCACGATGCGCATGCCGATCACGATGCGCATGCCGGTCACGATGCGCATAACGACCACGACACCCACGCGAGCCACAGCGCGCATGCCGGTCACGGCGCGCACGCCGGTCACGACAAGCATGCCGGCCACTCGGTCGCGATGTTTCGCGACAAGTTCTGGATCTCGCTGCTGCTCACGCTCCCGACGCTCGTCTGGGGGCACATGCTGCAGTCGTTCCTCGACTACACGGCGCCCGCCTTCCCGTTCTCGCATTGGATCCCCGCCGTCTTCGGGACCGCGGTCTTTCTCTATGGGGGGGTGACATTCCTCCAGGGTGCGGTCGCCGAGCTGCGCGACCGGCAGCCGGGGATGATGACGCTCATCGCGCTCGGCATCAGCGTCGCCTTCCTGTTCAGCATCGCCGTCACGCTCGGCTACGCCGGCATGCCGCTCTGGGAGGAGCTGGCGACGCTCGTCGTCATCATGCTCCTCGGCCACTGGATGGAGATGCGCGCCATCTCGAGCGCCGAGGGGGCCCTGAAGGCGCTCGCGAAGCTGCTGCCGAACACCGCCACGCGAATCACCGGCGATCGCACGGAGGAAGTCGACCTGTCCAGCCTGCGCGAGGGCGATCTCGTGCTCGTGCGGCCGGGCGCCAGCGTTCCGGCCGACGGACGCGTGCGCGAGGGGCGGAGCCCGGTCAACGAATCGATGATCACCGGTGAGTCGAAGCCCGTCGTCAAGACCGATGGCGACGATGTGATCGCCGGTACGGTGAACGGCGACGGCTCGCTGCGCGTGGAGATCACGAAGACCGGCGACCGAACCGCCCTCGCCGGGATCATGCGACTGGTCGAGCAGGCGCAGTCGTCGCGCTCACGCGCGCAGGCGCTGGCGGATCGGGCGGCCCGACTGCTCGTCGTGATAGCACTCGTCTCCGCCGTGATCACCGCCATCGCCTGGGGTATCGCGGGCGCCACCGGATCGTACATCGTCGAACGGGTCGTGACGGTGCTGGTCATTGCGTGCCCGCACGCGCTCGGTCTTGCGATTCCGCTCGTCATCGCAATCTCCACGTCGCTGGGAGCGCGCAACGGCCTGCTGGTACGCGACCGCCGCGGACTCGAGGACGCGCGCAACCTCACGAGTGTGGTGTTCGACAAGACCGGAACGCTCACGCTCGGTGCGCATCGCGTGGTGGGCATGCACGTGGAGCCGGGCACATCGGAGGAGGACGCGCTGCGCCTGGCGGCGGCGGTGGAACAGGACGCCGAGCATCCGGTGGCGCGCGCGATTGTCACGAGCGCCGACGAGCGAGGAATCGCGCGTGCGCGTGCGTCGCAGTTTCATGCCATTGCCGGGCGCGGCGTGCGGGCAACCGTCGACGGGCGCGAGCTCGCGGTGGGTGGCCCGAACCTGCTTCGCGAGCAGGGGCTCGAGCTGTCGAACGCGGCGCAGTCGTTCTCCACGCAGGCAGCCGGTCGTGCCGAAGGGGTCGTGCACCTCGTCGGCGGATCCGACGTGCTGGCATCGTTCGCCGTGGCCGATGCCATCCGCCCCGAATCTCGCGACGCGGTGCGCCGTCTGCGCGAGCTGGACGTGGAGGTGGTGATGCTCACCGGTGATGCGCGCGCCGTCGCCGACGCTGTGGCGGGACAGCTCGGAATCGCGAACGTGCTCGCCGAGGTGCTGCCGGACGAGAAGGCCGCGCGTATCGAGGCGCTGCAGCGCTCGGGGAAGCGCGTCGGCATGGTGGGCGATGGTGTGAACGATGCCCCGGCGCTGGTCACCGCTGACGTGGGGATCGCGATCGGCGCCGGCACGGATGTCGCCGTCGAGGCGGGGGACGTCGTGCTCGTGCGCAGCGATCCGCGCGACGTGCCGAAGATCATCACGCTCAGTCGCGCGACGTACCGGAAGATGGTGCAGAATCTGTGGCTCGCCGCGGGTTACAACATCGTCGCGATTCCGCTTGCGGCAGGGGCACTCGCCCCGTGGGGGATCGTACTCAGCCCCGCGGTCGGCGCCGTCCTGATGTCGTTGAGCACCATCGTGGTGGCCATCAATGCCCAGCTCCTTCGACGGCTGCAACTGTAGCGCCGATACCGCATGGAAGGGAACTGCAAATCGCGGTGCGTACACGTTGATCGGAGGCTGGTTACGGAGTACTCTGCGTACAGATCCGCGCACCGCGTCGTCGTCCGCACCCCAAAGGAGAGGAGATCAGCATGCCCCGAATCGGGATCCGGCCTCGAGCCGCCGCCGTACTCGCAGCCGCCCTGCTCGCTGCCTGTGCAGCGGGCGAGACCGACACCTCCGCCGACACCGCCGCGGCCATGTCCACCGCCGGCGATTCGACCGTCGCGATGAGCTGCTTCCTGCAGGGTGCCACGCTGGACGAGGCACGAGCGCGACCGAGTCCGCTTGGCGAGGTTCGCTTCTCGCTCAACGGGCAGGAGGCGCTGCTCTGCTACGGGCGTCCGTCCGCCAAGGGACGCACGGTGATGGGAGACCTCGTGCCCTATGGTGCGCCGTGGCGCCTCGGCGCGAACGAGGCGACCGCGATCCACCTTCCCATGGCCGCCAGCATCGGCACCGTTGCCGTGGAGCCGGGCTCGTACTCGCTCTACGCCGTACCGGCCGCCACCGAGTGGGAGATCGTCGTGAACAGCAACGTGCAGCGCTGGGGAATTCCGATCAGCGATGAGGTCATGAGCGCCAACGTCGGCTCCTTCAAGGCACCGGTGAGCGCGACGAGCGGCATCGTGGAGCAGCTCACGTTCACCTGGGAAGGCACCGGCGCGGATGCAGGGCAGTTGATCATGGAGTGGGAGAACGCGCGTGTCGCGATCCCTGTGGCAGTCCGCGCACCGTGATGGACGCGGCACGCCGGCCGCGCGTGGCGTGACTCCCTCGCGCAAGCCGGTATGCCGCACGACATAACGCTCCTTACCACCATCGCGGGCGGCCTCGGGCTGGCGTTCATCCTCGGCCTGGCCGCCACGCGATTCCGACTGCCACCCATCCTCGGCTATCTCCTGGCCGGGGTCGCGGTCGGACCATTCACCCCGGGATTTGTCGCGCACAGCGGCCTGGCATCGCAGCTCGCCGAAATCGGCGTGATCCTGCTGATGTTCGGCGTCGGCCTGCACTTCTCCATCGCCGACCTGCTGGCAGTCCGACGGATCGCCATTCCGGGCGCGATCGCCCAGATCACCGTCGCAACCGGACTCGGTGCCGCCGTCTCGCACCTCTGGGGCTGGTCGTGGGAGACGGGGGTCGTCTTCGGACTCTCGCTGTCGGTTGCCAGCACCGTCGTGCTGCTGCGCGCCCTCGAGGATCGCGGTATCCTCGACTCGACCGACGGCCGTATCGCCGTCGGCTGGCTCATCGTCGAGGACCTCGTCACTGTCCTGGCGCTCGTCCTGTTGCCCGTGCTGGCGGGGGCGTTAGGTACCGTGCCGCCCGGCGTGGCGGAGAACGCGGTCGGCGCCACCGAAGCGGCCATCGAGGCCGCGGCGTCGGGACAGTCGGTGGTCGTCACGATCCTGCTCACCGCGCTCAAGGTGATCCTGTTCGGCGTGGTGATGCTCGTCGCCGGCCGCCGCGTAATTCCCTGGCTGCTGGGACGCGTGGTGAAGACGGGCTCTCGCGAGCTGTTCACGCTCGCCGTGCTCGCCGTCGCGCTGGGGATCGCCGTCGGTGCCGCCGCGCTGTTCGACGTGTCGTTCGCGCTCGGCGCCTTCTTTGCCGGTGTGATCGTCAGTGAATCCGACTTCAGCCACGAAGCGGCCACCAACGCCCTGCCGCTGCAGGACGCATTCGCCGTGCTCTTCTTCGTGTCGGTCGGCATGCTGTTCGATCCCATGATCCTGGTGCGACAGCCGGTGCACGTGCTCGCCGTCGTGCTGATCGTACTGAT
>DASSBZ010000030.1:0-4101 GCA_035698205.1 Gemmatimonadaceae bacterium
GGGAGATCCTTAAAGACCATACTCGGTGGCCAGGGCGCGAGGGGTTGTCAATGCGGGATGGCTCAGGTCGGGCGAGTCGCTCCGATCGCGCTGACGAAGAAGTCGGGGACCTGCCGACGGATCCGCATGATATCTGGGATGAAGTGCGTGTCCAGGAACCCGGCGGTCTCGAACGCTGCTTTCCACTGGTCGGGCGTGAGAAATCCACCGTTGGGACGATAGACCGGGTGCAGGCGCGGAGAGCGGAACGTCTGGATCAGGTTGAAGATGAATTCGGCATAGATAGGCTGGCGCGGGTACGGACGCACGCATTCGGAGATGATCAACCAGCCGCCTGGACGGAGCGTGCGCAGGATCTGGGCCAGCGTGAAAGTGAGATCGTGTGCCACATGGAGCGTGTTCACGGCATAGACCACGGTGACGCTGGACGGTGCGATACCCTGCGCTTCAAATGGACGATTCATATCGAGGATGTCGAACATGATGGGCACGCGTTCCGCCCGATGGGCCCGCAACGCCTGCTCACCGCGCCTGAGGAATGCGGGCACGAGCTCGGTGAACCGATACTCCCGGATCGCGCCAAGCCGACCGGCCGCTTCCAGGCGCTCCAGCAGCGCGATAGCACCGCTCCCTAACCCGCCTCCCAGCTCGAGAACTACCCCGCCGTCTGACGGGAACCACCGCTCGACGGCCGCCGCTCCGGTCAGATTGTTCACAGCGTACAAGCCGTTCCGGTTCGAGAAGAAGTCGACCCAGAGCCGAAGACGTCGCGGCGAGAACAACACCTCCTCGCCGCCGACGGCACCCCGCAGGAACGCCGGATAGTCCTGTGCGACGGTCTCCGCGAGGACGTAGGACGGCATCCACGATGGGTCGTGTTGAAGCTGCGCGTCGCGCACGGCGGCCAGATCCGCCGTCGGCAAGGGACCCCGCGCCCCGAATTCGGGAGTCGGCGCACCGGAGAGCTCCTCCAGCACTCCACGCGCGGCCAGGAACCGCAGCATCCAGTCGAGCGGGACGACGGCCTGGCCGACCTCGAGTCTCTCCCGCGCGGCGATCGCCTGGGCGCTGCCTCCTTCCTGGATTGCCGGCTCGAGCCCCATCTCGCGGATGATCTTGATGACCAGGCGGTAGACAAACTCGTCGTACAGGAGGTGCGACCGGAGAAACGAGACGTCGATGACGTGCAGAAGATCCGGAGGAAGCATCTCCGGGAGCAACGCGGCGACCGCTTCGGCTTGGGGCAGGGCGCTCGTCGGTAGCAACGCCGTGTGACTGGTGTCGGCTCGCGCTAGACCAAGCGCGATTTGATGTATTCGGCCAGCGTGCCTAGCGTGTGAAAGTGCGGCGCCAGGTCTTGCGTCTCATCGATCACGAACCCGAAGCGCTCCTCGATGCCGATCGACAGCTCGATGAAGTCGAGCGAATCGAGGCCGAGCGATCCCTCGATGTCCTTGGGGAGCACGGTGGCCAGGGAAAGATCCGGGAGCCGGCTCGGCTGGAACTTGAGCCGCTCCACCATGATGTCCTTGATCTCCGCGAGCACCTTGTCGGTCTGCACCCCATCTCCTCTGGACGAACGTGGCCGCGCCCTACCGGGCGAACGGCTCCCAGATGTCGAAGAAGTTGAACCATTGAGTCGGGTACTGCCGCACGATGGCCTCGAGGGCCGCCACCCAGGTGCGCGCCGCGGCCTCCTCCTCGCCGCGCGCGGCGATGAACGGCTCCGCGATCTTCACCACGTACCGATACTGCGCGTCCAGGAGGCAGAAGGCCGGCAAGAGTGGGACCCCGATCCCGCTGGACAGCAGGAACGGCCCGAGCGGGAACCGCGCCGGTCGCCCGAAGAAGGGAACCTCGACGTCTCCCTTGGTGCCGAGCGCCCGGTCCCCTTGCACCCCCACCACCTCGCCGCGTCGGAGCGCGGCGAGCAGCTCCAGCGACACCGTGGGACGCGAGCGCGAGACGAAGCGCACCCCTTCGCCATCCCGCCGCACCCAGCGCTCCAACTCCCGCGCCTCGTCCGGGGCGACGACCACGTGCGTCGGCCGGGCACTTCTTCCGGCGAGCAGGCGCCCGGCCAGCTCCCAGTTGCCCACGTGGGCGGTCAGCGAGATGAGTCCCCCCGACAGGCTGGCCAGCCGCTCGATGCCCTCCACGTGGTCGAGATGGGCGGAGCGAAGCGCCGCCGGCTGTCGGTTCGTCGAGACCAGGTCACTGAAGCACATCGCGAAATCGGTAAACACGCGAACCGTGAGGGCGTCCAGCTGGGATCCGGTGGCACCGGTGAAGCGCGTCATCGCCGTCTGGATCGCGGCCCGCTCGCTTGGCATGAGTGACGGGGCGAGACGGCCGATATGCCGCGCGAGGGCCAGCCGCAGCCGGCGTGGCACCCAGGTCAACGCCGCCGCGAGCCGATAGAAGTTCGCGCGATTATAGGGGTGCGAGTACCAGCGCGGCGCTACGTCCTCGATGGTCGACGTCATTCGAACAGCCACGCGCAAGCCTAGCATGACCATCGCGCCTTCTCCACAGGAACGGCGAGCAGCACATGCGAAAGGCCCTGAAGTGGGGGACGCTCACTCCGCAGATGGAGCGGGACGCTACCGGCTGAGGGCAGGCCCGAGTGCGGCCGGCGCAGCGCGACGCCCAAGGGGACGCCTACGCCACGCCGCCGTCGACGGCGAGGACCTGCCCGGTGATGTAGCTGGCTTCGTCGGATGCGAGGAACGCCACGGCGTTGGCCACCTCCTCCGGGGTTCCCGCCCGACCGCAGGCCGTCAGCTTGATGATGCTCTCCGTGATCTCCGGCAACAGACCACTCGTCAGGTCGGTCGGGATGAAACCCGGCGCGACAGCGTTGACCGCGATGTTCCTGCCGCCGTATTCCTTCGCCATCGCCTTCGTGAAGCCGATGATCCCGGCCTTGGCGGCCGCGTAGTTCGTCTGGCCCGCACCACCGATGATGCCCACGAGCGAGGTGATGTTGACGATGCGGCCGTATCGCTGCTTCAGCATCTGGCGGAGCACAGCGCGGCTGCAGTTGAACGCGCTTTTGAGGTTCTGCTGGATAATGACGTCGAAGTCCTCTTCCTTCATCGCCGCCAGCAGGCCATCACGGGTCGTTCCGGCGTTGTTGACGAGGATGTCGAGCCGACCGTAGGCGGCGAGGGCGGTGTTGACGACGGCCTGCGCGGTGGCGAAGTCGCTCACGTCGCCTTGCACGGCCGTGGCCTCGCCGCCGGCTGCCTTGATGCGCGCGACGACGTCGTCGGCCGAGGTGGCGCTGGTGTTGTAGTTGACCGCGACGCGGACCCCCAGCGCGCCCAGCTTGATCGCACACGCGCGGCCGATACCGCGTGAGGCGCCGGTGATCAGGGCCACTTTTCCGCTCAGGGTCGTCACGACGCTAAAACTAACATACTCGCCGAGTCGGGCGAAGGTTGCTGCATCCCTGCGAGGGCGTGGAACGGTCACCCACGCGAAGCGACGGGGTGAGGCGGCACAGAGTGCGGCGGAGAACGGAGCGCGACGTCGCCGCGCTGACCCCGGCGGCGGCGTGGCGGGCGCTCCTCGACGCCGCGCGCGCCGGCGGCTAAAGGGTCAGATGAAGGCCCGATCGAGCGACACGAGGAACTGAATCCCGGGAACGGTGAATCGGCTGAGACGATCGTCGTTGGTCACGAAGAGATCGACCTCGGCCTGGGCCGCGCAGGCGAGCTGGATCGCATCCGGTGGCCGTATGCCACGGATGAGACGAATCGCCGCGTATCGACGAGCCGCGTTGCGGTCGAACGCAATCAGACGAGTGGTGCGGGAGAGCACGTCCTCGTAACGCTGACGCAAGGCCGTGTCGCCTTGCTCGACTGGCTTCGTGGGGGATCTGGCGGAGGAAGCGCGCAGTCAATTCAGGTTGGCAATGACGCCAGCGGCAGCACGTGGCGGCGAAGCGCGCCCGGTACCAGTCCATCGAACTTGCGATCTCCAGTGACAAGCTGACAATCCGCGAGAATCGCGAGGGCGAGATAGCAGCCGTCGTACACCGTGCACTCGAGCCGGAGCGCCAGCTCCAGAGCCGATGATGCGAGCTCCCGTGTGGGA
>DASSBZ010000031.1:0-9775 GCA_035698205.1 Gemmatimonadaceae bacterium
GTCAGGCCGCACACCCTGCCTCTGCGCACCTCTGCGCCCTTCGCGTCCACTGCGGTGGCGGTAGCAGTGGCGGCAGCAGTGCGGTGGCGGGTAAAAAAACGCCCGCGGGGCGTGCTCCCCGCGGGCGCAAAATCGATAGCAGGGGCGGGACTCGAACCCGCGACCCCGGCATTATGAGTGCCGTGCTCTAACCAGCTGAGCTACCCTGCCGCAAGCCGCGAAAACTGGCCATCAAGTGGCCGGATGTCAACGGCTTATGTCGCGTCCACGCGAACGATTGCGGCGTCACGCACGCGCCGCGGATGGCACGCATGGACCGTTGCGCATGTGCCTCGGTGCGACGGCGCTGTGACGCGCCCCCCGCCCCCGATCGTCCATTTTCGACATGTCACCACTCTCGCCCCGAGCTCCTACCCCGCGCACCATCTCCACCGCGAGGCCCACGCCACGCGGCGATGCCAACGCCATCGTCAACGACCTGATGGCGGAGATCCGTGAGCGCAAGAAGGCACCGCCCCCCGCGCGACGACTGCCGTCGTGGGCGCGCTATTCCGCGCTCATCGTCCTGTGGGCGATCTGCGCCTGGTTCTGGATCGCGCCGCCGGCGGCGCTGCTGCCGGAACAGAGGTCCGTCATCACTCCCGAGCAGCGACATGCCGGCGCGCGCCTCGCGCTCGTACTGCACGCGAGCCGTGTCGACGCCTTCCGCGCACGAACGGGACGCCTCCCCTCGTCCGCGACCGAAGCGGGGATCTCCGCGCCGGAGATCAACTATCGCCGACTCTCCGACGACGTCTATGAACTCGCGATCGACAGCGGTACCAACTGGGTGTTCTACCGGTCGAACGTGCCGCGCCAGGAGTTCCTTGGCCACAGCGTCGACTCCGTAACGGGAGTGAAGCCATGATGCGCAATCGCCGCGGCTTCTCCTTCATTGAACTCATGACGGTGCTTGCCGTCATCGGCATCCTCGCCGCGCTCGCGGTGCCACGCATTCGCGACACGAAGGCGCGCGCCATTGCCGCCGCCGCCATCGGCGACTTCAGCGTGGTGCGGGTGGCCTCGTTCAACTACTTCGCCGACAAGAACGGCTATCCGGCGGACCAGCCGGAGGGTGTAATCCCGCCCGAACTCGTGTCGTACCTGCCCACGCAGTTCACGTTCACGAAGGCCAACTACACGCTCGACTTCGAATCGTTCTCGGGGAGCGGGCTGGGTACCGGACCCACGGTCCTCGCGGTGACCGTTCGCTCGACGGACCCGCGCATCGTCAACAACATCGCGCGCTCCATCACGCCGGGCTCCGTGGGGCTCGTGGTCGGCTCCGCCTACACGTACATCATCACGGGCCTCTGATCGCGACGAGACGTCCGGATACGCGAACGGCCGCCCTGGGGCGGCCGTTCGTGTTTTCCGTCATGGCGGGGGCGGGATTTGAACCCGCGACCTTCGGGTTATGAGCCCGACGAGCTACCAGGCTGCTCCACCCCGCGTCGATGGGCGTAAATGTAGATCGACGGGGGGCGAAGTCAAGGCGGACCGCTGTCGCGCGGCGTGTCGAACCGGTACAGCAACTCGCGGTCGCCCCGCACCATGCCGAACTCTTCGCGCGCGATCCGTTCCTGCATGGCCGGGTCTTCGAGTACGGCCTCGTGCACTCGCGACAACGAGTCCACCTCGCGCTGCAGCATCGACACGCGTTCCTCGAGATCCGCGATCCGGCCGCGCTGCGCGAAGAGATCAGCCGTGGAGTACTGGCCGCCCTGCACGAGGAACCAGATCGCGCCGATCAACAGCGCCCACAGCGCGAGCCGCAGCCATCGACGCCCGCTCCCCGCTGCCCCACCGCCCGTTCCCGGGCGCCTCGCCGTGCGTCGAGGAGATGCCATGGCTCAGAGTCCGTAGATCGCGCCACCGGGGAACTCTGCGGCGTCGCCCAGCTCCGCCTCGATGCGCAGCAACTGGTTGTACTTCGCGACGCGATCGGAGCGCGACGCACTCCCCGTCTTGATCTGTCCGGCACCGGTCGCGACCGCGAGGTCGGCAATGAACGTGTCTTCCGTTTCCCCGCTGCGGTGCGAAATCACGGAGAGGTACCCGGCGGCACGCGCCATCTCGATCGCTTCAAGCGTCTCGGTCAGCGTGCCGATCTGGTTGACCTTGACGAGAATCGCGTTCGCCACGCCGCTCTCGATGCCGCGCGCCAGCCGCTCGGTGTTGGTGACGAACAGGTCGTCGCCAACCAGTTGCACGCGATCGCCGAGCTTCTCCGTCAGGTGCGCCCACCCGTCCCAGTCGTCCTCCGCGAGCCCGTCCTCGATGGAGACGATGGGGTATTCCTCGAGCCATGAACCGTACAGGTCCACCAGCGCCCGCGCGTCCACCGTGCCAGCGCCGCTCTTCTTGAACGTATAGCTGCCGTCGCGGTACAGCTCCGACGCGGCCACATCGAGCGCGATCGCGATCTCCTTCCCCGGCGCATAGTTCGCCGACTCGATCGCCTCGATGATCACCTTCAATGCCTCCTCATCGTCGGCGAGGTTGGGCGCAAAGCCGCCTTCGTCACCCACGCTGGTGGCGAGCTTGCGCCCGGTGAGCACCTTCTTCAGCGAGTGGAACACCTCGGTGCCCATGCGCAAGGCGTCGGCGAACGTCTCCGCACCCACCGGCACGATCATGTACTCCTGGAAATCCACGGTATTGTTGGCGTGGGCGCCGCCATTCAGGATGTTCATCATGGGCACCGGCATCGTGCGCGCCATCGGACCGCCCAGGTAGCGGTACAGCGGCAGCCCCGTGGACGCGGCGGCGGCACGCGAGACCGCCAGCGATACCGCCAGCATCGCGTTCGCACCCAGCTTCGACTTGTTAGGCGTTCCGTCGAGTTCCAGCATGATGCGATCGATCTCGACCTGGTCGGTCGCGGGAATGCCGAGGATGGCCGGCTGGATCTTCTCCTCGATGTTGCGCACCGCCTTGCGTACGCCCTTGCCACCGTAGCGCGCCGCGTCACCATCGCGCAGCTCGAGTGCTTCATGCTCCCCCGTCGACGCGCCACTGGGCACGGCAGCGGTACCGAGCTCCCCCGAGGCCAGCAGGACGTCGCACTCCACGGTGGGGTTGCCACGGCTGTCGAGAATCTCGCGGGCATCGAGCGCTTGAATGGTGGGCATGAACGGAGGGAAGCGGGTGAAGGACGGGGCGACCGTCGCGAGTCAGGGGAGCGCCAGGCGGCGCAACGGGGTCAGCGGCTCGGCGCCAACGACGGCGCGGATTGCGGGTGCACTGGTGAGGCGGGTGTCGAGCGCGGCACGTCGTAGAGCGAGAACAGGGCATCGGCCATGCGCCGGTGCGCCTCACGAGACAGCCCGTCACGATCCTCGTACTCGAGCCCCTCGGTCTCGATGGGCTGGAGCAGGTGAATATCCACCGTACCCCGGCGCAACCAGAGCGAACCGCGCGGAAGCACGTGAATGGTGCCGTGCACGATCGTCGGCACCACCGGCACATGCGCGGCCACGGCAAGCACGAACGGTCCCTTCTTGAACGGACGCAAGGTATACGACGTGCCACGGGTGCCCTCGGGGAAGACCACGACCGATGCCCCGGCGCGTATGCTCTCCCCCGCCTTGCGGTACGACTCGAACGCCGACTTCCGGTTCTCGCGTTCGATGGGGATCATCGCCGCGCGCTGCGCCGCGGCGCCAAACAACGGCACGCGAAGCAGTTCCGCCTTGCCGACGAACCGGTAGCGCGGAAGCACCGACGCGAGTGCCAGCACGTCGAACCAGCTCACATGGTTGGAGACGAACACGCGTGGCGTGTCATCGTGCACGAGGCCGTCGTCGTGCACCCGCACCGTCGTCCCGCCGAGCCAGAGCAGCGACCTCGCCCACACGCGCGGCGCCCAGTCGTACACGCCCCCCGGCCGATCGGCAACGTTGAACAGCGCCGCCACGAGGACAATGCCCCCGAGGATCGGCGTCAGGATCAGCAGGCCGAGCATGACGATTGCCGTTCGCATCACCGGGAAAGGTGATCGTGCCCTCCGGGGAGGTCAACGAACTGCCCGTCGAGCCGCGCGATGACCGGCGGCAGCGTTGCGTCAGCGGCACGTGCCACCCCGATGCGCGTGAGCGGAACGGCGAACGCCGCCTCGAACGCGTCCGCGTCGAGCAGTTTCGCGGAGGACACGATCAGCTCGTACTCCTCGCCGCTGGCAAGCACCGCCGCGGGTGCCAGTCCCGGGAGCACCGGGACCGATTCGACGTCGAACTCGATGCGTACGCCGCTGGCTGCCGCGAGGTGGCCAAGGTCGGCCACGAGGCCGTCGGAGACGTCGATCGCCGACCGTACGCCGGCGTCTGCCAGCCAGGCCGCCTCGCGGATGCGCGCCACGGGGTGTACGAACCGACGGCGCCACGCATCATCCGGTACGCCGCCGGCGAGCCAGCGCGCGAGCGCCGCACCGGGGCCTCCGAGCCGCCCCGTGACCCAGATGCCGTCGCCCGCGCGACATGCCGAGCGTGGCAGCGGTCGCACGGCCGCGCCGAGCACGGTCGTGGTGAGCGCGAACTGGTCGCCGCCGGAGACGTTCCCGCCAACGATTGGTGCCGCGAATGCGAGCGCCGCCTCGCCTGCTCCATCGGCGATGGCCAGCACGTCACCGCGCCATCGCTCAGGCAGGGTGATGGCAAGCAGCATCCCCATCGGTGTTGCCGCCATGGCCGCGAGGTCGCTGAGCGCGGCCGTACAGGCGCGGTACCCGAGCTCTCGCGGTGTGAGCCACGCGCGGCGGAAGTGGACATCCTCGACCGTGGCGTCGGTGCTGACGACCAGCGCGCCGCTCGCCGGCGGTGCCAGCACAGACGCGTCGTCGCCGATCCCGACGGCGCTCCTGCCCCACCGTTCGACCAGCGCGCGTATGAGATCGAACTCCCGCCCGCCGCCGAGCGCGATGTGCGAGTCCTCCCCATTCACGGCGCGTGCTCCCCCACCGCCGGCAGTTCGGCGAGCACAGGCCACTCCGGCGGGTCACCGTCAGGGTTGTCTGCCGTGCCGAGGCGCCAGCCGTGCGCGAGCGCGAGCACCACGTCGTCGAGCGTCACTCCGCGAACGGGGCGCCCGGCGTTCGCGCGCTCCGCCGCGCGCCCGTGCAGCCAGGCCCCGCACGCCGCGGCATCGAAGGCCGGGACCGACTGTGCCAGCAGGGTGGACACCACGCCGGCCAGCAGGTCGCCGCTCCCGGCGGTGGCCAGGACGGGCGTACCCGCGGCGGAAACGACACGCTGTCCGGTCTCGCCGGTGATCACCGTCGGCACGCCCTTCAACAGTACCGTCGCACCGAGTGTCACCGCGAGCGACAGGCCGATGTCGAACCGCCGTGCCTCCACGTCGCTCGGGGACGTTCCCGCGAGCCGCGCGAACTCGGCCACGTGCGGCGTGACCAGCGCCGGCCGCCCGGCAAGCACGGCGCCCAGTTCGCCGGGGCGCCCGGCGTGAATGTTGAGGGCATCGGCGTCGACCGCCACCGGCCCGCGCCACAGGTGGAGTACGCGCGCGGCCACGTCGCGCGCGGCATGGTCGGTGCCAAGCCCCGGGCCAAGGAGGACGGCATCGGCCCATGCGCCTAACGCGTGCGCGGCGTCGTCGGTCTCGGGCCAGGGCGCGGCCATTACCTCCGGCGCCGCCGCCTGGGCGGCTCCCACGCTGTCGGGGTGCACCCACACACGGACCATGCCGATGCCCGAACGCAGCGCGGCGCGGGCCGCCCAGAGCGCGGCACCCACCATGCCCGGGGCCCCGCCGACGATCGCCAGCTTGCCGCGTGTGCCCTTGTGGGCGGCGGCGCCGATGGGCGGGATCCTCAGCGCCACCCACTCGCGGTCGACGAGCAACGGCACCGATGCCTCGCGATCGGCGCGGCCGGTACCGATGTCGACGACGACTGTTGTGCCGCACCGGTCGCGCGCCAGCAGGTGCCCACGCTTGAGCGCGCCGAAGGCGATCGTGCAATCGGCGGTGACCGCGCCGTCAGCATCGCCGCTGGTAGCGTCGAGACCGCTCGGCACGTCAAGCGCGACCACCGCGGCGCCGGCCGCGCGCGCGCCGCGGATGCGCACGATGGCCTCGGCGACGAGCCCGTGCGGCCTTCCCCGCGCACCGGTGCCGAGCAGCGCGTCGATCACCACGCCTTCGGGATCCGGGGGCTCGATCGACGGGGCGCCAGGCGCGGTGGAGCCCGCGAGCGCGGGCAGCGCCGACTCGCGCGCCGCTCGCGCGTCGTCGGTGCGCGGTTCGCCAATGCTCGCCACCCGCACCCGGATACCGTGGGACGCGAGTGCCCCCGCGACGATCCAGCCGTCGCCGCCGTTGTTGCCGGTACCGGCGTGGACGAACACGCCCTCCGCCAGCCGGCCGCCGAAACGACGCCGAATCTCGTTCGCCGCGGCGAGACCCGCTGCTCGCATCAGCTCGAGCGACGGGGTTCCGGCGGCGATCGCGGCTGCGTCGGAGGCGGCCGATTCGGTGGCGGTCAGGATGGGAACGTCATGCTGCATGCTTCACGCTTCCTGCTGGCGGCTGCGTGCATCCGGCCCCGTGGAGACGGCGGATGCCCCGCTTCGCGGCGCTGCACGGAGGAGGCAGCACGCGGCGCGAAGCATTCAGCGGCAGCATGCAGCATGCAGCGTACGGCGCGAAGCGTTCAGCGGCTGCATGCAGCATGCAGCGTATGGCGCGAAGCGTTCAGCGGCTGCATGCAGCATGCTGCAGCAGCATACAGCGTGCAGCATTCAGCATGCAGCACTCTGTTCCCGCTATTTATTGGAGGAAGCAACCATGCGCCCGAAACTGATCTCCCCGTTGTCGATGCGCAGGTTGAAGCCGCACTCGGGATTGTTGCACGCCCACGCCTTGTACATGATGGGTGCGCCATCGCGGCCGTAGTCGCTGAGCGGCAGCAGGAGACCGGTTCCGCATTTCCGGCACGTAGGAAATTCCATGAGGTTCACCGGGCGATCTCTCGGAGAAGCGAGGATGCGGGAGCAGCGTCGCCGGGGCGCGCGGCGGAATCAGGCCTGCAGGGCGCGACCCCAGGGATACTCCTGCTCGAACGAACGGTCGAATGTGTAGACGTCGATGAAGTCGGAGCGCGAATCGGTGGGCTGGCAGATCAGGAGATTGAGGTCCACGAGCGTGAACACCACGTCCCCGATGTCAGCCGTGCTGGTAATGCCCCAGTGCTCCAGCACGAGCCGCGCCATCACGCCATAGCGCTCGATGGCGAGATCGCGGCAGGCGTGCGCGAGTTCGCGCCCCGTGATGTGGCGGCGCTCCGGCAGACGGGACTGTCGGTATTCGAGTGCGGCCAACACGAACAGATACGCGGATTCCTGGAACCTCGGCTCACGAAGCCGGATGAGGTCCATGATGCCGTCCTTGAACGCGAGCTCGGGCAAGTGTTCTCCTTGATCGGTACGTCGTCCAGCCGGTTGTCGCGCGCCGTTCGCCGGACGCGGGGAAAATGCAGGCGAGGGCGCCCCGGCACAACACCCCCGCCGCGGCGCCCCCTGAGAGGCGCCAAACCCGTCAGATGTCCGGCTGCGGGGTAACGCGCAGGTAGTCCTTCTTCTTGACGAACCCCTTGGGAAAGCGCGTCTTCGCCTCGTCGTCGGAGACCGCGCCGCCGATGATGACGTCGTCCCCCTGCTTCCAGTCGGCCGGCGTGGACACCGAGTAGCCGGACGTCAACTGCAGCGAGTCGATCACGCGCAGCAGCTCGTCGAAGTTCCGGCCGGTCGCCGCCGGGTAGGTCAGCGTCAACTTGACCTTGTCGTCCGGTCCGATCACGAACACGGACCGAACGGTCATCGTATCGCTCGCGTTCGGGTGGATCATGTCGTACAACCCGGAGATCCGTCGGTCGGCGTCGGCGATCATGGGAAAGTTCACCTGCTGATCGGTGACGTCCTTGATGTCCTGCTGCCAGCGTTGCTGCGCATCGACGGGGTCGACGCTCAGGCCGATCACCTTCACGTTTCGCCGTTCGAACTCGGGCTTGAGCCGGGCAACGGCGCCAAGCTCCGTGGTGCACACCGGCGTGAACGACTTCGGGTGCGAGAACAGCACGGCCCAGGAACCCTTCTTCCAATCGCGGAACGAGACGGGACCCAGGGTGGTTTCGGCGGTGAAATCCGGTGCTTCATCGCCCAGTCGGACGGCCATTGGTATCTCCTTGCTGGGGGGATGTCGAGCGGCGGTCAGTCGGCCGCCGATCCAACGGATACGGGGTAGAGCGGAAACGCCGACGCGAACTCGCGCACGTCGGCACGAAGGGCGGCCAGCGCGGCGGCGTCGTCGCGCGCATCGAGCGCCAGGTCGATCAGTTCGGCGATGCGCACCATCTCCGCCTCACCCATGCCGCGTGTGGTGACCGCCGGCGTGCCGATGCGAATGCCGCTCGTGACGAACGGCGACTGCGTTTCGCCGGGCACGGTGTTCTTGTTCACGGTGATGCCGGCCTGGTCGAGCGTACGCTCGGCAACCTTCCCCGTCAGCTCCTTGGAGCGCAGGTCGAGGAGCATGAGGTGGTTGTCGGTGCCGCCCGAGACGATCTGGTAACCGCGCGTCGCCAGTTCACCGGCAAGCCGGCGCGCGTTCGCCACGACCTGCCGGCCGTAGTCGGCGAACGACGGATCCAGCGCCTCGCGCAGCGCAACCGCCTTCGCGGCAATGACATGTTCGAGAGGTCCGCCCTGCGTGCCGGGGAACACCGCCTTGTCGATCGCCGCCGCGTGCTGTCCCTTGCAGAGAATCATCCCGCCGCGCGGGCCGCGCAGCGTCTTGTGCGTGGTGGTGCTGACCACATCCGCCCACGGTACCGGCGACGGATAGGCCCCGGTGGCCGCGAGCCCCGCGAAGTGCGCCATGTCGACGAAGAAGACTGCACCCACCTCGCGCGCCACATCCGCGAACGCCTCGAAGTCGATCGTCCGCGAATAGGCGCTGTAGCCGGCGATGATCATGCGCGGCTGATACTCGCGTGCGAGCCGTCGCATCGCGTCGTAATCGAGCAGTCCGTTCGCGTCCACACCGTAGTGCACGGCGTGGTACAGCTTGCCCGAGAAGTTCACCGGCGAACCGTGCGTGAGGTGCCCGCCGTTGGACAGGTCCATGCCGAGGAACGTCTCGCCGGGCTTGAGGAAGGCGAGAAACACCGCCGCGTTGGCCTGTGCACCGGAATGCGGCTGCACGTTCACGTGGTCGGCCCCGAACAGCTGCTTCGCGCGCTCGATGGCCAGGCGTTCGACCTCGTCCACGAACTCGCACCCGCCATAGTACCGCTTGCCCGGCAGCCCTTCGGCATATTTGTTGGTCAGCGGAGATCCCATGGCCTCGAGTACCGCGGGCGACACGAAGTTCTCGCTCGCGATCAACTCCAGCCCGTCGCTCTGCCGTTCGATCTCGCGCTCGGTCAACCGGGCGATCTCGGGATCCGCGGCGCGCAGCGCGGCGCCGGGGGGGCAGCGATCCCACGTGGACCAGCCGATCGTCATCTCGTGTTCCTCCGGACGGGTTTGTCCGGCGTCGAGCGACGCCGGCCAGTTACAATGCTCGCGCTCGCGCTCGTGAATCGCAACGCCTTCCCGGTGCGCGTCAGCTCTTGCGCGGCCACTGCGGCCACGTGCGCACGAGTCCGCCCACCGCCTTGATGCGCATTTCCGCGAGGCGATCGGCTGCTTCGTACGTGTGAATGCCCTGCTCGCGCGCGATC
>DASSBZ010000032.1:0-9317 GCA_035698205.1 Gemmatimonadaceae bacterium
GCACGGCTGTGACGCTCTTTCCCGCCGAGCGGATATCGTGAATCGTCTCGCGCCAGTAGGTATTGAAGTACTCTTCGACCACCAAGTGGTCATTCTTGATGACGACGAGCCCGCGAAAATCTGCCGGAGGCGTTGTTCGGATTAGGTCCAGCAACACCTGAAGGGTGTCCGGGTTCAGGCCGGCGTGCCGTGGGCTCAGCGCGGGAAGTTCGCGCAACGGGGTCTTGAGATCTTGGGCATTGACCAGAAGCGGGTTGAGCAACCCGCAGGCTACGACGCACGCAACGGCAGAATCTATGGCTCGATGCATCGTAGCGTGTCTCGTGACGGGAGGTAAGGACGGTTCTGCCTGACGGCCTGCGCTTCTGCCGCGAGGCCAGGTGAGGCCGCCGCAGTCCTCCAATAACAATACCGCGCGGCGGCCGAGCCGCTTGGCCTCGCCGGCAGCAAGCGCGTGTTAGGTTGCCCCGCCAATGAAATCAACCAAAGGATCTGTGCGATCCTCTTCAGCGAGTGAGCACGTCACCCCTCCGTCGTTCCAGGAAATTACGTAGGCAACGAACGGCTGGATGTTCGCCCAAGGTGGTGGCTCAGGCCGGGGTTCCCCGGGTTGTCGACGCGCCTTCGTTTCATACGTCAGTCTACCCTCGACAAATCGAACCAAGGCGATTCCTCGCGCTTCTGCGTATTCGATGGCGCCCCGTTGGAATCCGTTCGTCGAAAAGAGAATCCCCTTGTGGGCACTGGTCGACCGCAGCTTGTCGGCAAGCACCTGGACGTCCTCGCGCTCAACAGGTCGTACATGGTCCTTGCACTCGACCAATACAGTAAAGTCGACACCAAGCTGAGTGAAGCGTGCCACAGCATCAAAGCGAAACGCCCCATCTTGTGTGACGACACGCTCCTGATGCTCGACATTGAAACCCGGCAGATCGCGGCCGAGCGCAGCGAGCAGAGTCACGACCTGACGCTCGTACTCGTCCGGCGTAAGCGCGGCCCGATGATCCTCCCAAGGCAAGATCACGTACCTAGCCCTCCTCGCGCCGGGAGTTCCATGCCCAACTCCACGGCCGCCGCCCCGAGCGCGTTTCGGAGGCGCACCGCCTCGTCAGCGTCGTAGACGTGCCCCGACTGCGCCCCAATAGATACACCGTGGATGACCCGCAACACCCTGCCGAGTAGCGCGGGCATGCCCGACACTTCGATGGACCAGCCGGCCGGGGCGAAGTGTTCGAAGCCGTTGCGGAATTCCTTCACGACGCGTTCGAGTGCGCGATCCTCTTCGGGTGTGGTCACCAACGGCGTAGTTCCCGACCACAGATACTTTGGGTCCTTGGCCCGCTTGAGCGCTTCCCAAAATGAAATGAGGCGACTGCTCGGGTCCTCCGGCCTTTCAAGGACTGAGCAGGCATCGGTCCCTTGCACCGCCATAACGGCAAACGCATACAGTGCTTGATGCGCGGCGATGATGGCCCATTTCCAGCGAATCGGCTCATCAAGTTCGCGAAGGAATCGCGAGCACATTTCAAGGTTATCCACCGCGTTCGTGCGCTCATCGAGACGCAGCCAAGTCTCACCTGTCGTATCTCACCACCTTGAACAGATTCGTTGGCCAACCTAACGCCTTAGCTCAGCTGCAGCCGAGTCAAATAAGAGCGCTGGGCGAAGCCCAGCGCAACTCAGTAGATCGGCTGTCAGTTGCAGCGTTCGTTAGACAGTGCGGCGCGATGGAATGTCGTCTTGGAGCCACTTGCCCGTACCTGAGACGTCAGCGCCATCGAGTGAAATCCGGTTGCACTGAAACTCAATCTCGTGGAGGTACCACGGGTTGAACCAAACGCGCCAGCCCGACGGCAGGCGCTCGACTTCGATCACTGACAGCTCAAGGCGATCTTCGGCTGCTCCAAGATCTGTGGATGCTGAATGCTGAACGGAGAGGTGGCGCACATCAGAGAAGTGGACGCTGTGCCGAGACCTCGTACCATCACTGGTGGCGTGCGCGACAAACGCGATCGAGCCGTCGGGCGCGACGGAGAATGCGTCAACGCTGGTCAACGCACAGTAGAGCGCTTCGCAGAACTCGCGGATCGTAATCGCGGGCATTCTGATTCGTTCGAGAGGGTCGTGCACTGTCTAACTCTTAATTGGATTGCGAACGACACTACCCCCGCACCCCAAACCCCGCAACCCTCGCAACCTATCCTAATCGGACCGATCGGCCGGCCGCACGACATCCACCGGGCTGCGCACTCCCCTCCCGCCCCCGATCAGCACATGGGTGTAGATCATCGTCGTGCTCACATTCGCATGCCCGAGCAGTTCCTGAATCGTGCGAATGTCATACCCGCCCTCGAGCAGGTGCGTGGCGAACGAGTGCCGGAACGTGTGACAGCTCGCCCGCTTCGCGATCCCCGAGCGCCGGACGGCTTCGGCCACCGCGCGCTGCACGAGCGACGGATGCATGTGCCATCGCCGGCGCTCGCCCGTTCGGGCGTCGTTGTAGCGGCGAGCTGCCGGGAACACCCACTGCCACACCCATCCCCGTGCGGCGCCGGGCATCTTGCGCTCCAGCGCGTCCGGCAACATCACGGCGCCGCCGCCGCTGGCGAGGTCGCGCCGGTGCATGAGCTCCACGCGTTTCAGGTGCCGCTCCAACGGCGCCACGAGGCTCGCCGGCAGAATGGTCACGCGGTCCTTCCCGCCCTTGCCACGCCGCACGAGGAGCTCGCGACGCCCGAAGTCGAGGTCCTTCACCCGGAGCGTCAGGGCCTCCATCAGCCGTAACCCGGATCCATACAGCAGGGCCGCGACCAGCCAGGTGCGCCCGCGCAACTGTCCCAGCACCGCGGAGACTTCATCGGCGCTCAGCACCACCGAGAGTCGCGCGGGGCTCCGGGCGCGGACCAGTCCGCGGAGATGGCCGAGTGGGGTTCGAAGGACGTCGCGGTAGAGGAAGAGCAGCGCGCTGAGCGCCTGCATCTGGGTGCTGTGCGCTACTCGGCGGTCGACGACCAGCCAGTTGATGAAGTCGAGGACTTCGACTTCGCCCATGGTGGCCGGGTGCCGGGTGTCGTGATAGCGGATGAAGCGCAGGATCCAGGCGGTATAGGCCTGCATGGTACGCGGCGATAATCGGCGACGGTGCATGGCGGCGCGCACCTGGTGGAGGAGCCTGGGGGAGGAAGCCGGGGGCTGACGGGTCTTCGCAGGGATATCCATGCGACATCGATATCCCATCGGTCATGCGGCGTGGTAACCCAAGTCTGCGGCGGCCCACCAGAATCGCGCGCGAAGTGGCCACAAGCTGCAAACTGCCCCCAAAACCGCCCTTTCCCTCCCCTGTACTTTCGGTATTTATTCGGTATCTTCTCCTCCCCGCCGTTACCCGGATCCCGCCGCATGTCCCCCGCCTCAGCCGTTGCCAGCGCCCTCCGCCAGCAGATCGCCGACCTCCTCGCCCGGGCCCCGATGGCCCTCCAAGGGGGGGCCGGAGCTGCGGCGAACCCGGTGGCAGGATGGGCGGGGGGAGCGGCGAACCCGGCGGCAGGGGGCGGAGCCGGCTCCGGCATGGCCCTCCCCACGGGGTTCGAACGGCTGGACGCACTGCTCCCCGGCGGCGGGATCCCCCGCGGCCGCCTCACCGAACTCCTCGGCACACGCGGCAGCGGACGCACCACAGTGCTCCGCCAGCTCGTCGAACGCACCCTCGCCGATGGGAGGTGGGTCGCCTGGATCGACGCCACCCGCACCCTCGCCCCCGGTGAGTGGGCGCGGACGGCCGCCGGAACGCGCGGGCTCTGGATCATCCGACCGCGCGATGCCCAGCGCACGGCGTGGTGCGCCGATGTCCTGCTCCGCAGCGGCGCCTTCGCCCTCGTCGTCCTCGACGGCGCGCCGCTCCTCGCCCGCACGGTCGTCGCCCGGCTCTCCCATCTCGCGCGCGATCATCACGCCGCGCTGGTCTGCCTGGGGAGCGACGACCAACCCGTCACGTCAGGCGGCGCGCTGCGCCTGCGGGTGCAGCGCCACCGCCGGCGCCGACGCGCGGAATACATCCGGGTCTCGATCGACAAAGGAGCACCACAACGCATGATGGAGGTGGAATGTGTCGTCGTCATGGCGCATCGCCTGTGTGCGCATCCCGAGGTTCCCGATCGGCGCGGTGTTGCCCGGCGCCGCGGCGCAGCTGCAACTGCCGCTGTCGCACCCGCAGCCGCACCCGCACCCGCAGCCGCTGCCACCATCGCATGAACCGCACTGGGATGATCGCCTCGTCGCACTCGCCGATACCCGCACGGGAACCACACCACGACTCCGCGTGGTGAGTGCGGCGGCAGGGCGCGCCCGCATCCGCTCAGGAATGTCGGTGGACGAAGCACGCGCGATGTGCACCGACCTCGAAATCCTGCAGTGGAACGAGGCGACCGTGAATGACGCGATCACCCGCGCCACGGCGGCGTTCGTGGCCGCCAGCCCGCAGGTCACACCGGCAACAGGCGCACCAGGCACATGGTGGATCGGTGCCGGCGGATTCTCCGCGTCAGGCGGCGAGCTCGCACTCGCGCGCACGCTGCTCGATCTGGCACAGCGGTGGAGCCCGCACGCCCGCGTGGCGATCGCCGATTCCTGCGTGGCGGCGCGGGCGGCCACCTGGCAGCAGCGTCCACCCCTGCGAACCCGCGGCGGCCCGCGCCCCGCCAGGGACATCGCCTGCACGATCATCCCCCCGGGTGGGTGCGCGGCCTGGCTCGCGCCGGCGCCGCTCGGCCTCGTCCCCATGGACGATGAACTGCGCGAAGCGCTCGTCGCCCTCGGGCTGCGCACCGTCGGCGCGTTCGCCGCGCTCGCCATCGATGACGTCGAACGCCGCTGGGGTCCCACCGGGCTCGCCGCCTGGCGACTGTCCAACGGCATCGACCCGCGCCGCCCCGGCCTTACCCGGCTCGACGTGCCGCGCACCGCATCCGCCGACCTGGGCGCGAGCACGACCAGCACGGAGCCCATCCTCTTTCTCGTGCGCGCAGCACTCGACCGGCTGGTCGACGACCTCGTGGCCGACGGACGCGCGGCGGCCGCGGTGGCAATCACCCTCACCCTCGACGACCGGCGCGGCGCAATGCCGGACGCACCCGCCCATACGGTCACGCGCGAGGCGCGCCCCGCACAGCCACTCGCCCGGGCCACACCGCTGTTCGAACGCTGTCGCGCGCTGCTCGAACAGTGGACGCTCACCGCCCCGGTGTGCGCGGTCGCGGTGTCCATCCCCGCCACCGCGCCACTCTCCGGCGAACAGGGGGACCTGCTCTCGTCAGGCGGCTGGCACGATCCGGCGGCAGCCGAGTCGGCGTTCGCACGCCTCCGCGCCGAGCTGGGCACCGACGCCATCGTGCGCCCCATGGCCCGCGACGAACATCGCCCCGAGCATGCGGGCGCCTGGATCCCGGTGGAAGATGCGGCCGCACCACCGGTGCCCCACAAAGCGGATGCCGCGCCACCGGTGCCCGGCACCGCGGGCGCCGGCACAACCAAGCACGATCCCGGGATGCCCAGCCCCGCGCTCACCCCCGCGTTCCGTCTGCTCGAAACCCCGGAACCGGTCGACGTGGAGTGCACCGACAACCAGGCGCCGCACGTGGTCCGCTGGCGCAGCCGCCGCCTGCACATCACGCACGCCCGCGGCCCCGAACGCCTCACCGGCGACTGGTGGAAGGATCGTTATGCACGCGATTACTGGCGCTGCGAGGATGCCGACGGCGAACTGCTGCTCTATCGCGAGCGGGGATGCTGGTTCGTGCAGGGGTGGTACGACTGATGGCCGTGCCATACGTCGAACTCCACTGCCACTCGGTGTTCTCGCTGCTCGACGGTGCCTCGGAGCCGGAGGCACTCGTGACGCGCGCGCACGCACTGGGACACCCGGCGCTGGCGCTCACCGACCACGACGACCTGGGCGGCGCGGTGCGCTTTGCCGCGGCGGCCGCCGAAGCCGGCATCGATGGCATCATCGGCGGGGAGATCACGCTCACCGTACCGTCAGCGCGGCACGCCAGCGGCGAGATGCGCACACACCTCGTCGTCCTCGCCGAGGACCGTGAGGGATACGGCAACCTCTCGTCACTCATCACGCGTGCGCGCATGGATACGCCGCGCGGCGAGCCGGGCGTCTCGCTCGACACGCTGGCACGGCACGCCCGCGGACTGTACGCACTCTCCGGCTGTCCGCGCGGCTGGGTCCCGCGGCTCGTGCGCGCCGGCGACGCCGACGCCGCCTGCGAGGCCGCGGCCACGCTGCTCGACATCTTCGACGGGCGGCTCGCCATCGAGGTCTGGGACCACCACCTCCCCGAGGAGCGCTCACTGGTGCACGGCCTGCTCCCCATCGCGCGCGCGTTAGGCATCCCGTGGGTGGTCACCAACGACGTGCACTACGCCGAGCCGCGCGGACGGATCGTCCACGACGTGCTGAGCGCCATCCGTCACAAGCGCACGCTCGACGAGATGGGCACCCGGCTGCGCCCCAGCGGCGAGTGGTACCTCAAGAGCGGCGCCCAGATGCGCCGCCGCTGGCAGCATGACGACGCCGGCATCCGCGCAACCGTTGCCATCGCCGAGCGATGCGCGTTCCGCCTCGCATCGCTCAAGCCCACGCTGCCGGCCTTCCCCCTCCCCCCCGGGGTGGAACCGGATGAATACCTGTCGCGACTCGTGGCCCAGGGCGCGCGCGAACGCTGGGGGGTGGAGCTGGAGGAGGAGTCGGGCACCCCGGCGTCAGGCAGCACCGTGTCGGGACGCGGGAGTGGGGGCGGAGGCGGAGGCGCATCCCCGCCCCCGAAATCGACCGACACCCTCGCCGACCGCCGGCAGCGTCAGCTCCGTCACGAGCTCGCGCTCATTCGCCGGCTCGGGCTCGCCGGGTACTTCCTCATCGTGTGGGACCTCGTCCGCTTCGCGCGGCGTGACGGGGTGCTCTGCCAGGGGCGCGGCTCGGCGGCCAACTCCGCCGTCTGCTACTGCCTTGGCATCACGGCCGTCGATCCCGTCAAGCTCGAACTCCTCTTCGAACGGTTCCTGAGCGAGGAGCGACGCGAACCGCCGGACATCGACATCGACTTCGCCCACCGCGATCGCGAACGCGTGCTCCAGTACGTCTACCAGCGCTACGGACGCGAGCACGCGGCGATGGTCTGCGAGCACATCACGTATCGCGGGAAGTCGGCGGTGCGCGATACGGCGCGCGTGCTGGGATTCTCGGTGCAGCAGGCCGACGCGCTGAGTGCGTTCAGCGACCGCTTCTCGGCGCGGGCCACGGCCGAGGGGCTGCGCACGCAACCGCCACAGCGGAGCGCGGCCCGCGGGGATGCGGTGGTCGCCGAACGCCTGGGGCAGCGGATGATCGCCGGCACCGAGGCCACCACGCGAGCGCGGGCAGTGAAGGACAGGACTGAGCGCCGCAACCCGGTCACCGCGACCCGGCCGGCGGCCGATGACGATGACGACACCCCGTCGATTCTCGAACGCGCCGGGCTCGACCCGCGCGATCCACGCGTGCGCGTGCTGGCCGACGTGGTGGACGGGCTGCACCAGGCGCCGCGCCACCGTTCCATCCACGTCGGCGGCTTCGTGCTGACCGCCGAGCCGCTGCGCACCGTGGTACCCATCGAGCCGGCGTCGATGCCCGATCGTACGGTGATCCAGTGGGAGCGCGACGATCTCGACCCCGTCGGGCTCGTGAAGATCGACCTGCTCGGGCTCGGCATGCTGACCGTGCTGCAGGATTGTCTCAAGTACATCCGGGCCACGCGCGGCGTGACGATCGACCTCGGGCAGCTCGACATGACCGACCAGGCCGTGTACGACGACATCTGTGCCGCCGATACGATCGGCGTGTTCCAGGTGGAGAGCCGGGCGCAGATGAACACGCTGCCACGGCTCAAGCCCCGGAGCTTCTATGACCTGGTGGTCGAGGTCGCGCTCATCCGGCCGGGCCCGATCCAGGGGGAGATGGTGCACCCGTACCTGCGGCGTCGCGCCGGCGAGGAGGCGGTGACGTACCCGCATCCGTCGCTGGAGCCGGTCCTGCGGCGCACGTTAGGCATCCCGCTGTTCCAGGAGCAGGGGATGCAGGTGGCGGTGACCGCGGCGGGGTTCACCCCCGGGGAGGCCGACGTGCTGCGGAAGGCGATGGGGCACAAGCGATCGCACGAGCGGATGGCGGCGATCTGCGAAAAGCTGATTCGGGGGATGCAGGCGCACGGCATCGCCGAGGACGTGGCCCGGCGGATCTACAACCAGATCAATGCCTTCGCGGACTACGGCTTCCCCGAGTCGCACGCGGCGAGCTTTGCGCTGATCGTGTATGCGTCGGCGTACCTGCGGCACTACTTCGCGCCGGAGTTCACGGCGGCCATGCTCAACGCGCAGCCAATGGGGTTCTACTCGGTGGGCACGCTGGTGGAGGACGCGAAGCGGCACGGGGTGGAGGTGCGCCCGGTGGACCTGACGCGCTCGGCGTGGGATCACACGCTGGAGGTGGACGGCGTGCTGACGGTGGTGCCGTGGGACGGGGTGATTTCGGTGCTTGGGGCACGGGGGGCCCCCCCCGAACAGCACGATGCCACTCCCTCCCCCACCACCCATCACCAATCCACCGCCCCCCGGACCGCACGACCGCCCGCCCCCGCCATCCGCCTCGGACTCCGCAGCATCCGCGGGTTCGGCGCCGCCGCCCGCGAGCGGCTCGAGGCCGCGCTGCGCGATGGCCCCTTCGCCGACATCCCCGACGTCGTCCATCGCGCCGGTCTCGATCAGCGTGCGCTGCGCTTCCTCGCCGAGTCGGGCGCCTTCGACACCATGGTCCCCGACGTCGAGCCCGCGCGCCGTCGCCGCGTGGCGCTCTGGCGCGTGCTCGAAGCCCTGCGCGGCGACGCCGGCCCCCTCGCCCCATTGCTCCCCGCGACCCGCGCCGCACCGGTCCCCGCGATGCAGACCATGGAGATCACCGAGGCCGACTACCGCCTGACGAGCCTCTCCCTGAACGGCCATCCCATGCGCCACCTCCGCCCGCTGCTCGATCGCGACATCCGCCGTGCCGTCGACCTCCAGCGCAATGGTCGGGATGGGCAGAAGATTGCAGTGGCGGGGCTCGTCATCTGCCGGCAGCGCCCCGGCACCGCCAAGGGATTCGTCTTCCTCTCCCTCGAGGACGAAACCGGTATCGTCAACGTCGTCGTCACCCCGAAGCGCTTCGAGCGGCAGGCGCTCCTGATCACCGACTCGCCGCTCCTGCTGGTACGCGGCACCCTGCAGGTGGAGCAGCG
>DASSBZ010000033.1:0-6259 GCA_035698205.1 Gemmatimonadaceae bacterium
GCAGTGGGGCGATGCCATGAGTCGCGGCACCATTCGCCTGCTCGACGGCGGACGCCTGGCGCCGTCGCCGCCATCGACGGTGATCGATTGCACCGGTCGGCGACCACGCGTGATCCGGCCGGGCGCGATCTCGTCGATGACCCTGCGCGAGAGTGCACCTGACCTCATCGGGGACGTGTAGGATCGCATGAAACTGCTGTTCGTCTGCACCGGAAACACCTGCCGCAGCGCCATGGCCGAGGCCATTGCCCGCAACGAGGCCATTGCGCGCGGTCTCGGCGACTTCGACGTGTCCAGCGCCGGCACGAGCGCGTGGGATGGCGCCCCCGCCTCCGACGGTTCGCTCCTCGTCGGTCTCGAACGGCACGTGGATCTCAGCCGGCACCGCGCCCGTGCGCTCACCCGCGAGATCGTCGAGGCACAGGACGTGATCCTCGTGATGGGTGCGCACCACCTCGAACGCGTCGAGGCGCTGGGCGGCGGCGATCGTGCGCACCTGCTCGCCGCCTATGCGGCCCACGACGATTCCGAGCGCGCCATCAGCGATCCGTTCGGCGGTGACCTCGATACATACCGGTCGGCGTTCGACGAGCTGCAGCGCGAGATCCGGAAGGTCTTCGACCGACTCGTCGCCGAGCGCGCGCGGGGAACATGACGCCACCGCGGCCGACGCGACTCGTCCTCCTCGGCCACCCGGTACGCCATTCGTTGTCCCCCGCGTTCCAGAATGCCGCACTGCGGCGCGCCGCGTTGCCGCTGGAGTACGAGGCACTCGACGTCGCACCCGATGCCCTGACGGAGATGGTGACGTCGCTCGCGTCGGCCGGCGCGGCCGGTAACGTCACCATTCCACACAAGCTGGCCGTGATGGCGCTCTGTGACCGCATCACGCAGGTGGCGCGCACAGTGGGTGCCGTGAACACGTTCTGGGTGGACCACGACGGTGCGCTTGTCGGGCACAACACGGATGTCGCCGGCGTGGGCGCCCTACTCGCGAGCATTGGCGGGGTGCCTCCATCGGCGCGCATCGCGCTGCTCGGCGCGGGGGGAGCGGCGGCATCGGTGCTGGCAGCGCTCGCGGAATGGCCGTCGGCTCGCGTACGCGTGTGGAACCGGCACCCGGAACGTGCACGCGCCCTTTCACAAAGATTTGACGGACAGGCCGGGTTCGCGGAATCCGTCGATGATGCTCTCGATGGCGCCGCGGTCGTGATCAACGCCACGCCCGCCGGCATGAGCGGTGATGAGTTGCCGTTGCCGGTGGATCGCATCCCGGCTGACGCACGGATCGTGGACCTCGTCTACCGGCGCGGAGGTACCGCGTGGGTACAGGCGGCGCGCGCACGCGGGCACACGGCTGTCGATGGCCTCGAGATGCTGCTGGTCCAGGGTGCGGCCGCATTCGAGTGCTGGTTCGGCGTGGCACCGGATCTGTCCGCGATGCGCGCCGCGGTTGGCGAATGAACGTCGCGCTTCCGAGCGGGAGGGGAGGGGCGCTCCTGCGCGAGACCGGAACGGCCCTGCTCGACCTGCTGCTCCCGCGTCAATGCGTGTCGTGCGATCGGCCCATGTTCGCGGGCGACGTCGGTGTGGTGTGCGGCCTGTGCTGGGCGCGTACCCTGCCGCTGCGCGCACCGGCCTGCCCGCGATGCGGGCACCCCGCCGATCGTTTTCGCTGCGCGTGGTGCGACCTGCTGCCGCCATATGTGCGTGCGGTGCGGAGCGTCTGCTGGATACCGGGTGGCACCGCCGACCGGATCGTGCATGCACTCAAGTACCACGGTTGGCGCGCGGCCGCTTCCGGCATGGCACAGCGCATGGCACGGCTGTCGTGGCCGGAGGACGTGCTGGATGAACGCACGGCGCTCATTCCGGTCCCGCTTGCTGCCTCACGCGAGCGCGAGAGAGGTTACAATCAGAGCGAGGTCATCGCCAGCGCGCTTGCACCACTGTGGGGCGTGCCGGTGTGGCCCGACCTGCTGTTTCGTTCCCGCGCCACGGCGACGCAAACCCGGTTGACACCCGGCGAGCGTTCGCGCAACGTTGCCGGTGCTTTCGGCGTCGCCACCTCGCGCGCCGGATGCCTTGCCGGTGCGCACGTGGTGCTCGTCGATGACGTCGTGACAACCGCAGCCACGCTCAATGCGTGCGCCGGCGCGTTGCTCGCGGCCGGTACCCGCATCATCAGCTACGTCACTTTCGGCCGGGCCCGCGCGTCGGGCGACCGGCTGGCCTAACGAGGAACTTCCCGCATGGCAATCAAGGTAGGCATCAACGGTTTCGGCCGCATCGGCCGGCTCGCGCTCCGCGCCGCCAAGCGACAGGGCGTCGCCGACCTGGACTTCGTGGCCGTCAACGACCTCACCGACACGAAGACGCTCGCCCATCTCTTCAAATACGACTCCGTTCACGGCACCTACGACGGCGACGTCACCGCGACCGACAATGGCATCGTGATCGACGGCGACGAGATGCGCGTGTTCGCCGAACGCGACCCCGCGGCGCTCCCCTGGAAGTCGCTTGGCGTGGACATCGTGCTCGAATCCACGGGCCGGTTCACCTCCGCCGCCGATGCCGGCAAGCACATCACCGGTGGTGCCCGCAAGGTGGTCATCTCCGCGCCCGCCAAGGGCGACGACATCACGCTGGTGATGGGGGTCAACGAGGATCGCTACGATCCGGCGGCGCATCACCTGGTTTCCAACGCCTCCTGCACCACGAACTGCCTGATCCCGATGGTCAAGGTCATCCGCGATGCCTTCGGGTTCCGGCACGGCTTCATGGTGACGATCCACAGCTACACCAACGACCAGCAGGTGCTCGACTCGCCGCACAAGGATCTGCGCCGCGCGCGCGCCGCCGGCGTGTCGATCATCCCGACCACCACGGGGGCCGCCAAGGCCGCGTCGCTCGTGATCCCCGAGGTGAAGGGGCTGCTCGATGGCATCGCGATCCGCGTGCCGACCCCCGATGTGTCGTTGACCGAGCTCACCGTCGAGGTGGAGCGCCCCACGACCATCGCCGACGTGAACGCGGCCTTCCGTACCGCCGCCGAGGGGCGCATGAAGGGGATCGTCCAGTTCACCGAGGAGGAGCTCGTGTCGGCCGACTACATCGGCAACCCGCACTCGTGCATTCTCGACTCGAAGAACACCAACGTGGTGGACGGCACCATGGTGAAGGTGTCCGGGTGGTACGACAACGAGTTCGGATACGCGAGTCGCTGCGTCGACCTCGTGCGGTTCATCGGCGCACGATTGTAGGAGCGCGTGGCAATGACGCCCAGGCGCACCGTTCGCGATCTCGGTGAAGCGGAGCTGCGCGGCAGGCGCGCGCTCGTTCGCGTGGACTTCAACGTGCCGCAGGATGATCGCGGCGCCATCACCGACGACACGCGCATCGAGGCCGCACTCCCCACCATCCGCGCCCTCACCGAGAAGGGGGCAAGGGTGGTGCTGCTCTCGCACCTTGGCCGCCCCAAGGGCAGGGTCGATCCCCGCTTCTCGCTCGAGCCCGTGGCGCGTCGCGCGGCGGAGCTGCTCGGACGCGACGTGCGCTTCCTGGGCAGCACCGTCGGTGAGGAGGCGGAGGCCGCGACCCGATCGATGGCCGACGGCGACCTGCTCCTGCTCGAGAACACGCGCTTCCTCCCCGGCGAGGAGTCCAACGACGCATCGCTCGCCGGCGCGATGGCCCGCCTCGGCGACCTCTATGTGAACGACGCCTTCGGCGCCGCGCACCGTGCGCATGCCTCCACCGAAGGCGTCGCGCACCTGCTGCACCCCGCGGTGGCCGGCCTGCTCATGGCCCGCGAGCTTGAATATCTCGGCAACGCCCTCGCGAAGCCCGTACGGCCGTTCATTGCGATTCTGGGCGGCGCGAAGATCTCCGGCAAGATCGACGTCATCGAGTCGCTGCTGCCACAGGTGGATGGACTGCTCATCGGCGGCGCCATGGCGTGCACGTTCTATCGCGCGATGGGGCTGGAGACCGGGCGCTCGCTCGTCGAGGAGGACCGCATCGAGCTGGCCGGCGAACTCGTCGACCGCGCGGGCTATCGCCTCACGCTGCCCCACGACGCGATGGTCGGTCCGTCGCTCGATGAACCGACGGTGCATCACGTGGTCGCGCGCGACGGAATCCCGGACGACGAGGCGATGTTCGACATCGGCCCGGCGACCATCTCGTCGTACGGCCGTGCCATCGCCGCGGCGAAGACGATCATCTGGAACGGACCGATGGGCGTGTTCGAGACACCACCGTACGACGCCGGCACCCTCGCGATCGCAAACGCCATGGCCAGCGCCACCTCAGGCGGCGCGACCACCATCGTGGGTGGCGGTGACTCCGCGGCCGCGGTCGCCCACGCCGGGCTCACCGAACGCATGAGTCACGTCTCCACCGGAGGCGGTGCCTCGCTCGAGTTCCTCGAAGGCAAACCGCTCCCCGGAGTCGTCGCCCTGGACGAACGCCCATGATCAAGCCGATCTTCGCAGCGAACTGGAAGATGCACCACGGTCCCACCGACGCGACCGACTTCATGCGGCAGTTTCTTGCCCATGCGCCGCGACGCCCCGACCGCACGGTGATGTTCTTCCCCCCCGCGCTCACGTTGCACGCCGTGGCGAGCGCCATCCACGATCGGCACGAGCTGCTCCTCGGCGTCCAGAACATCCACTGGGAAGACCAGGGTGCGTTCACCGGTGAACTGTCGGCGCCCATCGCGCGCGACGCCGGTGCCAATCTCGTCCTGGTGGGTCACTCCGAGCGTCGCCACGTCTTCGGCGAGACCGACGAGCAGACTGGTCTCAAGTGCGCCGCCGCCGTGCGCGCGGGGCTCATCTCCATGCTGTGCGTCGGTGAAACGCTCGAAGAGCGCGACGGGGGAAGGCAGCAGGAGGTCGTCGTGCGCCAGCTGCGCGCCGGCTTCGCCAAGTTGACGCCGTCCCAGGTGGAGAGCGCACTCGTCGCCTACGAGCCCGTGTGGGCCATCGGCACGGGGCGTACGGCCTCGCCCGCCGATGCCACCGCCATGCATGCAATCGTGCGCGATGCGCTCAAGGAGATCGCCGGCGACCGCGCCACGCACCTCCCCGTGCTGTACGGCGGCAGCGTCAACCGCGGCAACGTGAAGCTGCTGATTACCGCCGAAGGGGTCGATGGCGTGCTCGTGGGCGGCGCGAGCCTCTCGGCGCCGGACTGGTCGTCGATCACGGCGGCCTGAGCGAGCGGGGTGGCGGGTCGCTTGACGCGACTCGCCGATTTCCGCTAACTTTCCTCGCTTGCAAGACTTATCAGGATTTACCGGCGGCTTTCCGTGACGACATTTCTGCTCGTTCTGCTGATCATCGACAGCCTGGTCCTCATGACCGTCATCCTGCTCCAGAGCGGGAAGGGCGGCGGTCTGGCGTCCAGCTTCGGCGGTGCTTCCACCTCCTCTGATTCGCTCCTGGGCTCGCACCAGGCCGGCAATCTGCTCACGAAGGCCAGTTGGTGGGGCGGCGGCATCTTCCTCTTCCTCGCCTTCATCCTGCAGATCGCCTCGGCGCGTCCGCGCGTGCCCACGTCGGTGCTCGACGCCGTGCCGCAGCAGAGCGCGGTGCCCGCGCCCACGCAGCAGAATCCGTCGAGCGCCGTGCCCCTCGAGCCCACCACGCCGACGCCACCGCCCGAGAAGTGAGTGACGACGTCGCCGACCGCGCCGGCAGCGTGGCGCGGATGTCTCCGGGGTTCCTTCTGCTCGAGGATGGAACCCTTTTTCACGGCCGTCTCGCGACCAGCGCTCCCCTGACCGTCGCCGAGGTCGTGTTCACGACGAACATGACCGGCTACCAGGAGGTCTTCACCGATCCGTCGTACAACGGCCAGATCGTCGTGATGACCACGCCGATGATCGGCAACTACGGCGTGAACCAGGAGGATCCGGAATCGTCCGGCGCGCAGGTGGCGGGGGTCGTCATGCGTGAGCTCTCCGGGACGTACTCCAACTGGCGCGCCACCGGCGACCTGCGCGCCTGGCTCGAAGCCAACAACATTCCAGCGCTCGTCGAGGTCGATACGCGACGCCTGACACGGCACCTGCGATCGGCGGGGGTCATGAAGGGCGTGATCGCCGCTGGCGATGCCTCGGACCCCGCGGTGCGCACGGCGCTCGATTCGTCCCCCGACATGGAGGGTCTCGATCTCGCGACCGGTGTGTCCACCGACGGATCGTACACCTGGGGCTTGCCGGACGCGCGCTATCACATCGTCGCCTACG
>DASSBZ010000034.1:0-21377 GCA_035698205.1 Gemmatimonadaceae bacterium
CCAACGGGATCACCCGAGTGGTGCGGCGCACGGCCGGCAGGCGAGTCCGTATGGCCACACTCGCCATGCTCGTAGCGTCGGTCGCCGCGACGACGGCGTGTTCCCCGACCGAGATTCTCGACGTCACCGATCCGGACATCATCAATCCGGGAGACGTGCAGTCCGCCGCCGGCGCCGATGCCGTGCGGCTCGGGGCGCTCGCACGATTCGCTCGTGCCACGAGCGGCTCCGGCGAATTCTTCATGCTGAGCGGGCTCTTCGCCGATGAATGGATCAACGGCGATTCGTTCATCGCCCGCCAGGAGATCGACCAGCGCATCATCTCCGGGGAGAACAGCTTCCTGGAGGATGCCAATCGCGATGTGCATCGCGCGCGGCTCTCCGCGGAGCAGGCGGTGGACCTGCTCACCGAGTTCAGCCCCGAATCTCCGGGGTGGCAGAAGGCAGAGATGTTCTTCGTCCAGGCTTATGTGGCAAACCTGGTTGCGGAGCACTACTGCAACGGCCTGATTTTCAGCACGGTGATCGACGGGCGCGAGGAGTTCGGCGTGCCGATCACCACCGCGGCGGCCTTCGAGCGCGCGTTGGGCAAGGCCGACGAGGGGCTGGCGCTGGTGACCGGCAGCTCGGCAAACGACGTGCGCGTGCGCAGCGCGCTCCAGTTGATCAAGGGGCGCATCCTGCTCAACCTCGATCGCTACAGCGAGGCGGCTGCGGCGGTGACTGGCGTGGCGAACAGCTTCGAGTACCTGAACCGCCACTCGCTGAACACCAGCAGCAACTACGCGTGGCTGCGCGGCAATCTCGAGCGCCGCTACAACGTCTCCGATAACGAAGGCATCAACGGATTGAACTTCGCATCGGCGGGCGATCCGCGCGTTCCGGTCTGCATTGGCGGGAGCCCCGAGTGCATCGCCATCAGCGTTCCCGAGAAGGTGCGCGATGATCTCACCGGACCGCTCAACGTCCAGATGCTCTGGCCGGAGCGTCAGAGTGAGGTGGCGATCCTGCGCGGCCAGGAGGCGCGGATGATCGAGGCCGAGGCATTGCTGTCAACCGATCCGGCCGGTGCGCTCGCCCTCATCAACGACGCGCGCGCGACGGTGCAAGGTTTGGGGCCGCTCACCGATGCCGGGAGCCCCGACGCGCGTGTGGACCAACTGTTCCGGGAGCGCGCATTCTGGAACTTCGGTCGTGGCGCACGCGTCGGCGACCTGCGCCGGCTCGTCCGGCAGTACGGACGCGCGGCGAATACCGTCTTCCCCACCGGCCCGTGGCACAAGTTCGGGTCGTACGGCGACGGCGTGAACTTCCCGATTCCGAATGAGGAAGCAAACAACCCGAACCTGCCGACAGCGGCGTGCATGGATCGGAACGCCTGATCCGCGTCGCACCGGTATTGCTGGAGTCGCGGGCCCCGGTGTCACACCGGGGTTCCGCGATGTAGTGCACATGCCTGGAAGTCGCCTGTCGATCTCACACGGTGGGGCTGGAATGCGAACAGTTCTTTCGATCGTCGTGTCGCTGCTGCTGCTGGCACTGCCCAGCGGTGGTCCGGCGGCGGCACAGTCCTATGACGTGATCCTGCGCGGCGGCCGCGTGCTCGACGGCACGGGCAATCCGTGGTACTACGCCGATGTCGGAGTGCGCGACGGCCGGATTGCCGCGGTCGGACGGCTGGATGGTGCCCAGGCCGCGCGTGAGCTGGACATCAGCGGACTGTACGTCGCACCGGGATTCATCGACGGGCATTCGCATGCGGGCGGCAGCCTGACGCGGGAGGTGCTGAACGCCGCGCAACCGCTGCTGGCGCAGGGGGTGACCACCATCTTCGCCAACCCGGATGGCGGCGGACCGGTGGACCTGGTCGCGCAGCGCGAGGCGCTGTCGGTGCGTGGACTCGGCGTGAATGTCGCGCAACTCGTGCCGCACGGGTCGGTGCGGCGCGCGGTGCTCGGCATGGAGGATCGTGCGCCCACGCCGGCGGAGCTGGACAGCATGCGCGCCCTCGTGCGAGCGGGGATGGAGGCGGGCGCGTTCGGCATGTCGAGCGGTCCGTACTACACGCCGGGCAGCTATTCCAAGACAGAGGAGCTCGTGGAGCTGACGCGCGTGGTCGCGCCATACGGCGGGATCTACACGAGCCACATTCGCGACGAAGCCGATTACAGCATCGGCGTCGTGGCGGCGGTCGACGAAGTCATCCGCATCGCGCGTGAGGCGCATGTGCGCGGCATCGTGACGCACATCAAGGTGCTCGGCCCGCATGTCTGGGGATTCTCGAATGCGCTGGTGTATCGCATCGATCGCGCGAGGGCCCAGGGGGTGGAGGTGTTTGCCGATCAGTATCCATATACGGCATCGGCCACCGGGCTCACCGGAGCGCTGGTACCCCCCTGGGCACAGGTGGGCGGTGACAGCGCGCTGCAGCGCAGGATGAACGATGCCGGCGAACGCGCCCGGCTGCGCGCGGCAATCGTGGAAAACCTGGACCGCCGCGGTGGCGCCGAGCGGCTGCAGTTCCGTCACTTCCGTCCGGACCCCTCCATCGAAGGACACTCGCTGCAGGAGTACGCGACCGGGCACGGACTCGAGCCGGCGGACGCGGTACTCGCCCTGCTGAAGGAAGGGGGCGCATCGATCGTGTCGTTCAACATGCTCGATGCCGACGTCGACCTGCTGATGCAACAGCCGTGGACGATGACAGCATCGGACGGCGAACTCGTTCCGTTCGGTCAGGGCGTGCCCCATCCACGTGCATACGGCACCTTTCCGCGAAAGCTGGGGCACTACGCTCGCGACCGTGGCGTAGTTGGGCTGGCGGCCGCGATTCGCAGCATGACGTCGCTGCCCGCAACGGTACTCGGCCTTCCCGATCGCGGCATTCTGCGCTCGGGCGCGGTGGCGGATATCGTGGTATTCGACCTGGCGCGGGTGAACGATCCGGCCACGTTCCAGGAGCCGCACCAGCTCGCCGAGGGGATGGTGCACGTGCTGGTGAACGGTCAATTCGCGATCGAGAACGGGAAGTTCTCGAGCGAGTTGCATGGTGTGGTACTCCGGCGCGGCGCGCGGGAGGCGCGACACCCGTAGTGGAGCACGGCGTCGCGGACTTGCGGAGTGAGGTGGATGGCGACAGCTTGCGTGCGGTATACAAAGTTGCATGCAATTCCGTCGCCTCTCTCCTGGAGCCCTCCCAGGAGGCCGTAACCTCACTCGGAGTCACTCGCGTGATGCCCTTCATCGAAGTACGCACCCCCGCCCGGGTCGAGCGAGCCGACGGCGCGTCGGACCTCGCCACCCAGGTGCACCGCCAGCTCCGCAAGCTCATCGTCCACGGACAGCTCGCGCCCGGCTCACGCGTCGTCGAGAGCGTCGTGGCCGAGCGACTCGGCGTCAGCCGAACCCCCGTGCGAGGCGCCCTGCAGCAACTCCAGCGCGAGGGATTCGTCATCGCGCGGGAATCGGCGAAGCGGGCACAACTCACGATCGCCCCGTTGAGTCGTGACGACGGCCGCGAACTCTTCTGGGTGGTTGGTGAGCTCGAAGGGCTCGCCGCGCATCACGCCGCCGCACTTCCCCGCACCGTGCGCGACCCGCTCGTCCTCGAGCTGCGCGCCATCAACGAAGCCCTGCAATCCGAAGCACGCGCCATCCCGCCCGACGCCAATCACATCTTCGACCTCCACACCCGCTTTCATCAGACCTACGTGAACGCCGCCGCCGGCCCCCGCCTGCTTGCGCTGCACGAGATCACCAAGCCGCAAGCGGAGCGCTATCGGCGCTTCTACAGCACGGCACTCGGCGGCGCGTTAGGCCCGTCCGTCACGGAGCACGATGCGATCATCGATCACATCGCCGACGGCGATACGGAGGAGGCCGCGCGCGCGGCGCGCTGCAACTGGCGCAACGCCGCCGACCGGCTGGTCCACACCATCGAGATGAAGGGCGAGTTCGGAGGCTGGTAACCGGCACTCCATACCCGCGAGCCCCGCACATGGACAGTTATCGCTACCTGATTCTCACGGAAGGCCACCTCGGTCCGCACACGTCGAAGACCGCGACGAGCGCCATCCGCTATATACCGGATCGTGTCGCCGGTGTGCTCGATTCGTCGTACGCCGGTCGCACCGTACAGGATGTGATCGGCGTCGGCGGCGAGGTGCCGATCGTGGGAACCATCGAGGACGGATTGGCGCTCGATGCGACCGCGCTGCTCATTGGCATCGCACCGTCGGGGGGCCGACTCCCCGAGAGCTGGCGCCCGCTGCTGCGCGAGGCCATGGATGCGGGGCTGCACATCGTGAGCGGCCTGCACATCTACCTCAGCGACGACGCCGACCTGTCCGCACACGCGACAGCGCGCGGCGTCCGCATCCACGACCTGCGGAAGCCGCCCGCCGACCTGTCGGTGTCGCGCGGCCTCGCGCGGCTCGTGGAACCGCTGGTGGTCCTCACCGTGGGCACCGATTGCAACATCGGCAAGATGACGTCGGCGCTGCAGTTGAAGACGTCGCTCGCCGCGCGCGGCGCGCGCGTGGGCTTCGCGCCGACCGGGCAGACGGGGATCCTGATCGAGGGCTGGGGGATTGCCGTGGACGCGGTCATTGCCGACTTCATTGCCGGCGCCGCCGAGCGCCTGACGTTGCAGGCCGCCGAGGGGAACGACGTGGTGCTCGTGGAGGGACAGGGCTCGCTGGTGCACCCGGCGTACTCCGGTGTCACGCTCGGGCTGCTCCACGGCACGCTTCCCGATGCAATGATCCTCTGCCACAAGCCATCGCGCGACTATCCGTACGGGGGCGACGGCGCCTACCGCTGGATGGAGCTGCCGAACATGCGAAGCACCATCGAGGGGATCGAAGCGGCGATTCGTCCGCTGCGCGAGTCGTCGGTGATCGGAATCTCGCTCAACACGTGGGAGATGCCGGAGGCTGATGCGCAGGCGACGATCGCGCAACTGGAGCGAGAGACGGGACTCCCGGTCACCGACCCGGTACGCTACGACGCGGCGCCGCTCGTGAACGCGATCATCGCCGCGGGGGAGTCCAAACGCGCCCGCCTCACGGGTGTGGAAGCGAAGTCCGGCGCTCGACCGGCGGCGTAGCGGATCAGCGTGGGGCGGCCGCCGGGCGAGGCGGAGCAACGAAATTTCGTGACTGGCGCTCGTACGCGTGCGCCAGCGCGAGCACGGTCGCGTCGTCACCGGGAAGTCCGACGATCGACAGGTTGAGCGCCGGCATGCCATCCGCGCCGTAGCCCGCCGGCACCGACACCTCGGGGAGTCCGAGCCAGTTGCCGTATCCGAGTGTGGTGCGAATGTCCGGCCAGTCATCCACGGCGCGCGGCGCATTGAACGGCATGGTCGGGTACACCATTGCAACGACACCGGCGGCCCGCATGGAGGCGCCAAGCGCCGCCACCGCCGCGGTGCGCGAGCGGGCGAACGATTGACCGGCGGCATCGTTCGCCATCGGTTGCCGCAGGAGCGGCTCGCAGTCGGCGTAGCGTTCGGGGAGTACATCGTAGAACGTGCGATAGGCATCGTAGCCGCGACGCACGGCCGCCTCGGGCTCGTCCGACCGCCCGGCGAAGTAGAGGTAGAGCGCGTTGGCCGTCGGTGCCGGCGATCGCGAATCCGGTGCTGCATCACCGCGCTCGCGGGCGGTGGATGCGAAGACCTCGCGGACGTTGATCCTGGTGACCGCGGGAGCGAACGGGATCAGCATCGCCCCGGCGGATCGCAGGTCGCCTGACGCCGAGTCCCAGGCGCTGAGCGCCTCGGCGGTCATCTGCGCACGAGGCACATGCGCATCGACCAGTCCGAGCCGCACACCGGCAAGTGCGTCGTCGTCGGCGCGTGGGGTGTGCAGGGCGTCGCCACGCGCGAGCGGGTCGGACGGATCGGAGCCGGCGATCGCGGCCAGGAGCAGCGCCGCGTCGGCGACGGATCGCGCGAGCGGGCCATGCGTATCGAGATACGGCCAGGTGGGGATCACGCCCGTGCGCGGCACGAGGCCGAAGCTGGGCTTCATGCCGACGACGCCCGTGAACTGCGCAGGGATGCGATTGGATCCACCGTCATCGGTGCCCAGCGCGGCGAACGCCATGCCGCCGGCCACGGCGACCGCCGAGCCGGCGCTGGAGCCGCCGGGGGTTCGCGTGCCGGTGGGATCGTATGGATTGAGCACCTGTCCGGTATGGCTGCTCGTGCCGTTGCCGCGATAGGCAAAGTCGTCGGCGGCGGTCTTTCCGAGGACAATCGCTCCGGCGGCGCGCAGGCGAGCGATCTCCATTGCGTCTCGACGCACCGGCTCCGGATAGAGGCGTGCCCACTCTGCACTGGATGCGGTAGTGGGCAGCCCCGACATGTCGTAGATGGACTTGGCGAAAACCGGGACACCGTCGAGTGCACCACGCGATCGACCGGCGCGACGGCGCTCATCCGCCGCGCGAGCATCGGCAAGCGCCGTGTGCGAGAGGGCGTCGATGGCACGCCACGCCATGCCGTCGGTACGGCAGCGATCGAGCGCCTGCCCGGTGACCTGCTCCGCCGTGAACTCACCGCGTTCGAGACCGGCCCGATAGTCGGCGATGGTACCGCGCAGCGGGTCCGGCGCCGTGCCAGCCCAGGCGCGACGCGAAAGACCGGACATCGCGGTGAGCGCTGCGAGTTGTGCCAGAACTTCGCGTCGAGTGAGCGTCATGGGCTCCCGGCTGCATCGGGTGGTTGCGGGCCTAACGGAGGAAACCTCACCATCGTGTTTCGCTCGACCCACCTGTCGCGGTTGTACTGCTGTACGCTAACCGTCGGCGCGCAGCGCGGAGGCCGGGTCCACGTGCGCGCCGAAGCGGGCCGGAATGAACGTGGCGAGCAACGCAATGATCGTCAGGCAGATCGCCACCCCGATGAACGTCAGCGGATCGACTGCGCTGACGCCGTACAGCAGGGCGGAAAGGGCGCGAGTCGCCAACAGCGAGGCGATCACGCCGACCGACACACCGGCGCACGTGATCGCGAGCCCCCTGCCCAGGACCATCGTCCGGATCCTGGCCGGCGTCGCGCCTAACGCCATGCGGACGCCGAATTCATGTGCGCGCTGCCGGACCGTGGTCGCCATTACGCCGAACAGGCCCATCGCCGCCAGCGCCACGGCGACGACGGCGAAGGTCACGAGCAGCATGCTGTTCAACCTCGGCTGCGCGAGCGGGCCGCGCATGTACGACTCGAAGGGAGCGGCGCTCGCGAGCCGTACGCCCGGCGTCGTCCGGTCGATCACCCGTCGGATGGTCGGCACCAGGTCGGCGGGAGCGCCCGCGGCACGAATCGCGAGCCTCGTCGGTGCAAACGGGAAACGGCTCTGGGCAAGCGGGAAATACACGCTGGCCATTGCGTCCCGCAGGCTGCGATACCGCGTGTCGGCCACGACCCCGACGACGGTGAACTCGTCGGCGGCGGTCGCTCCCGTGAGCAGCCGCTTGCCGACTGGATCCGCACCGGGCCAGTACCGGCGAGCCGTGCCCTCGCTGACGACGACCACGGGCTCGGCCCCGTTCCGGTCCTCATCCGTGAACACGCGACCGCGTCGTGCCTGCAACCCGAACGTGGTGAAGTAGTCCGGCCCGACAACATCCATGTTGAACATGGGATTCCCGGCCGCGTCCTCCGCGGACTGCCCTTCTGTGCGCGCACGCCCGGTCCACCCGCCCGTGCCGGAGAACGGCACCGCAACCACCGGCGATACGCCCTGCACTCCCGGAGTGACGCGCAGCTCCTCCACCACTTCTCGCACCAGCGGCAACTGTGAGGCGGGCGTGGTGAACCGATCGTAGCGGATCGCGAGCTCGGCGACGATCAGGTGGGACGCGTCGAATGCTAGGTCCTCACGCTGAAGCTTCACAAAGCTCCGTCCGATGAGGGTGGCGGCGGAGAGCATGAGCACCGCGAGCGCGACCTGCGCTGCCACCAGCGCCTCACGCCCGCGGCGAGCTCCGCGACCGGCGCTCTGTCGCGCGCCCGATCTCAGCATCTCGTTCGCATTCGCGCGCGCCGAAAGGAAAGCCGGGGCGATCCCGAAGAGGAGCGTCGCGACGGTCGTGAGGACAAACGCCGCGGCCAGGACCGTCGCATCGAGCCGGACGCGTCCCAGGAGCGGGATGTCCGCCGGCGCGAACCAGAGAAACCCCCGCACTGCCAGCGCGGAGACGCCGACCCCGAGCACACCGCCAGCGAGGGCCAGCACGACGTTCTCGCCGACAAGCTGCGCCACGATCCGGGATCTGGACGCACCGAGCGCCAGCCGAATGGCAATCTCCCGGGTGCGCGCCAGTCCGCGAACGAGCAGCAGGTTCGCAACGTTCATGCATGCAATCAGCAGCAGCAGCACCGCGGCAGCGGTGAACACCAGCACGGCAGGGCGTGCATCGCCAAGAACAACCTCGGGCAGCTCGTGCGCAACGCCGCGAAGTTCGCGCGACATGGCGGACGTTCCGTCACGTGAGAAGTGCGTCGTCAGCTCGTTTCGGGCGTTCTCGATGCTCGCCGTGGGGGCAAGCCGACCGACAATATCGAGCGCGGTATATGCGGTCGTATCATCCGCAGCGGTGAGTCGAGCCGGAACGTACGGCGCCCAGAAGTCCGCGCCGACGGGATATTCCAGCCCCTGGGGCATGACCCCGACAATCGTGTACGCGAGGTTGAATTCGTCCGCCACGATCCGCCTGCCGATGACCGTCGGATCACCGCCGAAGCGGCTTTGCCATATGGCGCTGCTGATAACGGCGACCGGCGCGGCACCCACCACGTTGTCGTCCTGCCGCAAGGCACGACCGATAACCGGCCTGGTTCCGAGGACGGTGAAGAAGTTGCCGGAGACCAGCGCCCGACGAAGGCGCGTGAGCCGATCCCCGTCACGGATCGCGACCGGCCACGCACCCTCGTAAGCGACATAGGCGACTTGCTGCACGGCGCGCGACTCGCGCGCGAATTCCTCCGTGGATCGGAGATCGAGGGGCCAGTGATCGATGCTGCCGTCGCGCTTTTCTCCCCACAGCGTCACAAGCCGGTCCTGCTCGCGAACCGGGAGTTGCCGCAGCAGCAACGCATCGGCGACGGCGAAGACTGACGTGGAGAGGCCGATACCGATCGCGAGAATCGCCACGGCCATGGCCGAAAATCCCGGTGCGCGGGCCAGCGAGCGCAGGCCGAGTCGGACGGATTCGACCAGATTCATGCGTGACGGCCCACGCTGTTCGAGGCGCGGCCCTGGCCGGACGGCACCAGCGGTTCGTCCCTTACCGCCGGACTGCTCGAACGTCTCGTACGTTCACCACGTGCAAGCGCGAGAAAGTTCTCCAGCACCCGCATGCCGCCCTCGGTCATCACCGATTCGGGGTGGAACTGCACACCCCAGACCGGGTGATCGCGATGTCGAACCGCGTGGATCTCCGACGGATCGTCCTCCGCACGCGCGACGACCTCCAGCTCGTCGGGCATGCTGGAGGGCTCGATGACCAGGGAATGGTATCGCATGACGCAGAGCGGATCCGGCAGTCCGGCAAAGAGTCCCGTACCATCGTGCCGGACCGCGGAGGTCCGACCGTGCATGACCTGTCGCGCCCGCACGACTCGTCCGCCGTATGCCTCGCCGATGGCCTGGTGACCAAGACAGACGCCGAGGATGGGCACCGTCGCACCCCAACGCCGGATGAGTGGAATCGTGATCCCCGCATCCGCCGGTACCCCCGGCCCGGGTGAGATCACGATCGCCTCCGGGGACAGCGCGCCGACATCGTCCACCGTCAGGGCATCGTTGCGATGCACCACCGGTGTCTCCCCCAGTGCGCCGAAGTACTGCACCAGGTTGAACGTGAACGAATCGTAGTTGTCGATGATCAGCAGCATGCTCACCCTCGCGGATGATACTGTTTGTGCACGCTCCGCAGGTACTCGCGATCCACGTGCGTATAGATCTGCGTCGTCGAGATGTCCGCGTGCCCCAGCATCTCCTGCACGGCGCGCAGGTCGGCTCCGCCCTCGAGGAGGTGCGTGGCGAAGGAGTGCCGCAAGGTATGCGGCGAGACGCGCTTGGTAATGCCGGCCCGCTCAACGTACTTCCGAAGGATTTTCCAGGCGCCCATCCGGCTCAGCGGCTCCCCCCTCGCGTTGAGGAACAGTGCGCCGGCACCCTTTCCCGAGCCGCGATCCAGCCGCGGACGCAGCTCCCGCAAGTAGATCGCGACTGCGCCGGCGGCGCGCCGACCAAGCGGCACGAGTCGCTCCTTTCCGCCCTTGCCGAAGATCCGCACCACGCCATCGTCCATAAGAACGTCGCGCACGCCGATGCCGATCCACTCGGAGACCCGCAGCCCCGCTCCATACGCCAGCTCGAGCATGGCCCGGTCGCGGAACGCCAGGGCATCGTCATCGAGGCTCGGCGCTGCCACCAGTCGCTCCACTTCCTCCGCCGTGAGCACGTCGGGGAGCGTGCGCCACTGCTTCGGCAGCTCCAGCCGGTCGGAAGGATCGTCGTCGAGCACCCCTTCGGTGATCAGGAACCGGTAGTACGTGCGAAGCGCTGACACCGAACGCCTAATGGACGCTGGCGCGAGGCCAAGATCCTTGAGAAAGTACATGAAGTCGCGCAGCAGCCGCGCCGTGACCTCAGACGGCACTCGAACCTTCTTCGATAACGCGAAGGCTACAAAGCGCTTGAGATCTCGGCCGTACGACTCGCGGGTACGGTCTGCGGCCCCAAACTCGAGCGCCAGCGCGTCCTGGAATCGCTCGAGAAGGAAGGCTCGGGCGACCTCGTCCGGAAGCTCGACCGCGCTCACGGCGCTGCCGCCTTTCGCCGACGACGCCAGACCAGCCATGCGCCGACCAGAATGGCCAGCAGCACCGCCGCGCCGATCGCGGTTCCGGTCCCGATCGCGCCGAGCGTGTCGAGGATCGACTCCCAACTCCGCCCCACGCGCGTCGCCAGGAACGCGACGATCCCGTACCACACGGCCGAGGCGATACCGATGGCCAGTGCCACACCGGTGAACGGCAGTCGCAGCGCGCCCGCCAGCGGCGGCATCGCCGCGCGCAGCCCCGGCACGAAGCGGCTCAACACCAGCGCCGGCCACCCGAAGCGGACGTACGCATTCCGCAGCTTCTGCTCGGCGCCGTTCGCGTCGAGGTGCATCCGTCGCCGCACATACCCTGCACCGAATCGACGGCCGGCCGTGTACGTCCCGAGCGCGCCGCCAACGCTTCCCAGCCAGATGACGAGAAAGGGTGGCCACGCCGACTCACCCTTGCGCGCGGCGAGGAACGCACCAAACGCCACGAGCGTGTCGGCGGGGATCGGGGGGAAGAAGTTCTCGGCGATCGCCAGCAGGAACATTGCCACCAGCAGTGCGCCGGTGGGCTGGGCGATCAACCAGTCGAGCGCCGACTGCAGGTTCACACGTCGCGACCGCTGTCTGTCGTGCCCCCGCCCCGCTCCGCGACCAGCGTCGCGATGGCGATGCATGCCAGCCCTTCGCCGCGCCCCGTCGCGTCCATTCCTTCGTTGGTCTTCCCCTTGACGCTCACCGCGTCCGCTTCCACGCCAAGCGCATCGCCGAGACGCTGCCGCATCCCGGCGCGAAGGGGTGCGATCTTCGGCTGCTCGGCGATCACGGTCACGTCGACGTTCACGACGCGCCATCCCATGCTGTGTACCCGCTCCACGGCGGCGCGCAGCATGAACAGCGAATCGCGGCCGGCATTGGCCGGATCAGTGTCGGCGAACATCTCGCCAATGTCGCCGGCGGCCGCGGCACCCAGAACGGCGTCGGTGATGGCGTGGGCAATGGCATCCCCGTCCGAGTGCCCCGCGAGGTGCACGTCCGATGGCACATCCACGCCGCCCAGTCGCATGGGACCGCCCGGCGCGAACCGATGCGAATCGTAGCCGATGCCGGTGCGCACGCGCGCGGTCATGGGAGCGCGCCGCTCAGGCGGCGGCGTGTGCGCGTGCGGTCGCGATGATCGAGTAGTCCTGCCGGCGCCGCGCCGGCGTGAACCCGGCATCGACGATCAGCCGCTCCAGCTCGTCGGTGGTGGTGCGGTGCGTGGTGTTCGCCGCCGACACGACGTTCTCCTCGATCATGAGGGATCCGAAGTCGTTGCACCCGAAGCTGAGCGCGAGTTGACCGATCCGCATCCCCATGGTGACCCAGCTCGATTGCAGGTTCGGCACATTGTCGAGCACGATGCGCGAGATCGCCACGGTGCGCAGATAGTCCACGGCATCCGTCTTCGGCTGCGCCGACATGGTTGGCGTGTTCTCCGGCTGCAGCGGCCATGTGATGAACGCGGTGAAGCCGCCGGTGCGCGCCTGCAGCTCGCGCACGCGCTGCAGGTGCTCGATCCGTTCCGCCAGCGTCTCGCCGATGCCGTACATCATGGTGACGGAGGTCTTCATCCCCTCCTGGTGCGCGAGCTCCATGATCTCGAGCCAGCGATCCGCACCCGCCTTCTTCCTGGCCACCAGGTCGCGCACGCGCTGCACGAGAATCTCGCCGCCGCCGCCGGGGATGGAGTCCAGCCCGGCCTTCATGAGCTCGCGGATCACGTCACGCGCGTCCATGCGGAACAGCTTGGCGAAGAAGTCCACCTCGCTCGGGCTGAACCCGTGGATGTGGATGGGATGGTACTGCTTGATGTAGCGCAGCAGGTCGAGATACCAGTCGAACGGGATGTACGGATTGTGCCCGCCCTGGATCAGGATCTGCACGCCGCCCAGCGCCTTCGTCTCCTCGATCTTCGCGCCGATCTGCTCGAACGAGAGCGTATACCCTTCGGCGTTCTTCGGCCGGCGATAGAAGGCACAGAAGCCGCAGTCGGCGACACAGACGTTCGTGTAGTTGATGTTGCGATCGACGATGTACGTGACGATCCCCTCGGGGTGCTTCGCGCGACGGACCGCGTCGGCCTGTGCACCGAGTTCCAGCAGGGGGGCGTGTTCATACAGATCGAGGAGGTCGTTCATGTCATGGAATCTCATTCTCGTGGCCGAACCGCAGACAACCGAACCGCAGACCTCTCGACTGAAATCAACTGTACTGCAAACAGGTGAACCGCAGGCAGTTGAACCGCAGATTTGCGCAGATTTTCACAGATTTGCTGTCGAGCGCGTTGCGGGGATCGGATGGGATCTGCAGCGACAATCAAAGAGTTGTACAGAGCTCTCATGCGCTGAACTCAACCGACTGCGCCGCCGACTTTGGTCCTCTGTGACCCTTGTTCCTTCGTTCTTTTCTCGTTCCAATACAGATGCTGTCCTGGTGCCCCACCCTCAGGCCGCCGGCAGGAACGCCAGCGTCCCGTTCGGCACCCGCCCCGCCGAGACGAGCCGCCGGAAGAACTCGGTCAGCCCCGCCAGGTGCGGATAGGCGAGCCCGTAATCGAGGCCCGAAAGGTACGTGCGGCACGTCTCCAGCGAGACACCCGTGGCCCCCGACGCCTGCTGCGCCAGCTCACCGAGATGCTGCAGCCCCCAATCGCGCGAGGCGAGCAGCGACGAGTGCACCTGCAGCGCGTCGGCGACGTCGGCGGAGCGCTGCGCCACCCAGACCGCAAAGACGAACGGCAGGTCGGTCCAACGCTTCCACTCCTGCCCCAGGTCGTAGGCGTACGGATACGTCGTGGCCAGCGCATCCGAGGCACCCACCAGCAGCGCCGCGTCACCGATGACCAGCCTCGCATCGTGCGGTTCGACGCCGAGCGTGGCGATGTCGGCGACCTCGGCGTCGCCAGGCACGAACTCCGGCGCCACGCGCCAGACGTGCTCGCAGAGGAGTTGCACCAGCGCGACGCTCGTCATCGAGCTCCGGCTCACCAGCACCCGTCGCCCCGACAGCGATTCCGCCGGTCGCGTGGAAAAGAGCATCACACTGCGCACCGGGCCGTCGCAGGAGATTGCGAGGTCGGGGAGCAGCACGTAGCGCCGGGAGTCGCGCGCGTACTCCATGGCCGATACGACGCTGACCTCGAGCGTCCCCGCGGCCATGCGGGCGTTGAGCGCGGTGGGAACGCCGTCGATGAGTTCACCGTCGAGCGGCACGATCTTCCGGTCGATCGCACCGTAGACCGGATAGCAGTTGATGTAGGGGATGCGGCCGACACGCACGTCAGGCCGCGGCCTCGCGCGGCGCGTCGAACACCCGAAGCACGTTGTAGAACGAATCGCGCTCGGCCGGTACCTTGCCCGCCGCCTGAATCAGCTTCACCAACTCGTCCAGCGACATCACCTGCGGCGTGTGCGCACCCACCGCGTGATAGATCTTCTCGCGCACCACCGTACCCTCCATGTCGTTGACGCCGAAAGACAGCGCCACCTGGGAGAGGAACGACGTCACCATGATCCAGTGCGTCTTGATGTGTGCGAAGTTGTCGAGGAACAGGCGGCCGACGGCCAGGTTGCGCAGGTCGTCGTAGCCGGTGGTGGACGTCCCCTGCCTGCCGAGCTGCTCGCCGAGCTCGTTGCCATCGGGGTGATACGCGAGCGGGATATAGGCCAGGAACCCGCCGGTGTCATCCTGCAGGTCGCGCAGCATGCCAAGGTGCTCCACGCGGTCGGCGATGGTCTCGACGTGTCCGTAGAGCATCGTGCAGTTGGTGCGGATTCCCAGCGCATGGGCGGCACGGTGCACGCCGATGAAGTCGCTCCCGCCGAGCTTCTTGTCGGCGATCTGCTCGCGTACGGCGGCGCTGAAGGTCTCGGCGCCGCCGCCCGGCATGGTGTCGAGCCCGGCCTCGCGCAACGCGACCAGCACGTCGGTCCACGACATCTTCTCGATCCGCGCCAGGTGCGCGATCTCGACGGCGGTCAGCGCCTTGATGTGCACGTGCGGGAACTCGCGCTTGAGCGCGCGGAACATGTCGACGTAGTACTCGAGCCCCGCCTTCATGTCGAGCCCGCCCACGATGTGGAACTCACGCGTCAGTCCGTTGCGCGCCGGTTCCGCCTCCGCCAGCACCTGCTCCAGTGTATAGCGGTAGGCCCCCTCCTCCTTCGGCAGCCGGGCGTAGCCGCAGAATGTGCACGTCTTGCGCAGCACGCAGACGTTGGTGGGGTTGATGTGCTGGTTGGCGGCGAAGGTGACCTGGTCGCCATGGCGGGCACGGTTGACGGCATCGGCGAGGCGGCCGACGCCGAGCAGGTCGGGGGTGGTGAACAGCGTGGCGGCGTCGGACCCGGAGAGGCGCTGGCCGGCAGCGATGCGCTCGGCGATGGGGCGCAGCGCGGGGTCGCGCAGGCGATCGATGTTGACGTCGGCGGCGACGGGCACGGCAGCTACTCCCGGTAGCGCCGGATGGCCAGCGCCACGTTATGACCGCCGAACCCGAAGCTGTTGCTCAGTGCGACCTCGATGTCGCGCTCCACCTTCACGTTAGGCGTGTAATTGAGGTCGCAGGCCGGGTCGGGTACCTGATAGTTGATCGTGGGGGGGATCACGCCATCGCGCACGGCCAGGGCACAGAAGATGAACTCCACCCCGCCGGCGGCACCGAGCATGTGGCCGGTGCTGGACTTGGTGGATGACACGTTGAGCGCCGCGGCGTGCTCGCCAAAGACGCCATGTATGGCACGCGTCTCGTTGCTGTCGTTCGCCGGTGTGGAGGTCCCGTGCGCGTTCACGTACTGGACGTCGCCGGGACCCACCCCGGCATCGTCGAGGGCGCGTCGCATCGCGCGCTGGGCACCCTCGCCATCGGGAGCCGGCTGCGTGATGTGGTACGCATCTCCGGTGGCGCCGTAGCCCACGATCTCGGCGTGGATGCGCGCCCCGCGGGCCTTCGCATGCTCGAGCTCCTCGATGATCACGATCCCCGCTCCCTCTCCCATCACGAACCCGTCGCGCGTCAGGTCGAACGGGCGCGATGCCGTGGCCGGTGAATCGTTCCGCTCCGACAGCGCCTTCATGTTGGCAAAGCCGCCGATGGCCATCGGCGTCACGGTTGCCTCGGCGCCGCCGGTGATCACGACATCGGCGTCACCATACTGGATGGTGCGGAATGCATCGCCGATGGAGTGCGCGCTCGTGGCGCACGCCGACACGGTGGCGTAGTTGGGCCCGCGCGCGTTGAAGCGCATCGACACGAGCCCGGCGGCGATGTCCGAGATGAACATCGGGATGAAGAACGGCGAGATCTTGCTCTGCCCGCGCTCACGATAGACGTCGTGCTGCTCCTCGAACGAGCGCAGGCCACCGATCCCGCTGCCGATGATCACGCCGGTGCGGTCCGGGTCGTAGCCCTGTCCCCTGCCGAAGCCCGCGTCGTGCATGGCCTCGACGGACGCGGCGATCGCGTACTGGGCGTACGGATCGGCGCGCTTCGCCTCCTTCCGGTCCATGATCGCGAGCGGGTCGAAGTCCTTGACCTCGCAGGCGAAACGCACGGGAAAGTTGGACGGGTCGAACTTCGTGATCAGCGCCGAGCCCGACTTCCCCGCCAGCAGCGCGGTCCACGTCGTCGCCACGTCGTTGCCGACCGGCGAGATCACCCCCATACCGGTGACGACGACACGGCGCTTCATCAGCCCGCGATCTTGCCGTTGAGATAGGCGGTGGCGTCACCGACGGTGCGCAGCTTCTCGGCGTCTTCGTCCGGAATGTCGATCTCGAACTCCTTCTCGAACTCCATCACCAGTTCCACGATGTCCAGGCTGTCAGCACCCAGATCCTCGATGAAGCTGGCCTCGTCCGTGAGCTTCTCGCGTTCGACCCCAAGCTCCTTCTCGATGATATCGCGGACCTTCTCCGAGTGGTCAGCCATGACGAATTCCTCAGCAGGAAAGAAAGTGGTTGAGAGGGAATAAGATACTGCGCATAACGTTACATCACCATGCCGCCGTCGACCACGAGAACCTGCCCCGTGATGTAGGAGGCGTGGTCCGAGGCGAGGAACGCCACGACCCCGGCAACGTCCGCAGGCCGCCCCAGTCGCTCCAGCGGGATCCGCTGTTCGAGCGCCGTGCGGGCGGCGTCGGGCATGGCATCGGTCATGTCGGTCGCGATGAACCCCGGCGCCACGACGTTCGCCAGCACATTCCGCGATGCGAGCTCCCTGGCCACCGACTTCGTGAGTCCGATCAACCCGGCCTTGCTCGCCGCATAGTTCGCCTGCCCGGCGTTACCGATCAACCCCACCACGCTCGAGACGTTGATGATGCGGCCCCATCGGCGCTTCATCATGCCGCGCGAAACCGCGCGCGTGGCGAGAAAGGCCGAGCGCAGGTTCGCGTCGATCACGGCGGACCAGTCCTCGTCCTTCATGCGCATCAGCAGGTTGTCGCGCGTGATGCCGGCATTGTTGACGAGAATGTCGATGCCGCCAAACGCTCCCTCGACCTCCGTCACGAGCCGGGCCACGGCGGAAGCGTCGGACACATCCCCGCCAAAGCCCGCGGCGTTGCCGCCCGGGAGCGACTGTGCCACCGCGGACGCGGTGGTCGCATCACGCCCTGCGACCGCCACGCGTGCGCCGCATCCAGCCAGCAGTTCGGCGATGGTGCGGCCGATGCCGCGCGTGCTCCCGGTGACGAGCGCATTGCGCCCCGACAGGTCGATCTGCATCACGCGGCCACTCCCACGCGTTCGAGAAGCGGCGCGACGTCGGTCGCCGTGCCGCACGACATCACCTCACGCCCCGGAACGATCTTGCGCGCGAGTCCGGCGAGTACGGCGCCGGGGCCGATTTCGACGAAGATCGCGTCGGGATGATCGTGGGCAAGCCGCGTCATGACCTCCGTCCACCGCACCGGCGCCGTCAACTGTTCGAGCAGCAGGCGTCGTGCGTCGTGGGCGCTGACGACCGGTTCGGCGGTCACGTTCGCGCACACGGGCACGGTGGGATCCCCGATCTCCGCACTGGAGAGGGCATCGGCGAGTCCATCGCGCGCCACCGCCATGAGCGGCGAATGAAACGCGCCGCTCACGGCCAGGCGCACCACCCGGCGCGCGCCGGCGCGCTTGCATTCCTCCATCGCCTGCTCCACGGCCGCAACCTCACCCGAGATCACGACCTGTCCGGGGCTGTTGTAGTTCGCGGGCACCACCACGCCAGCGCTGGCACTCACCCGTGCGCAGATGGATTCGACCGGTTCGTCGAGATCGCCCAGCACGGCGGCCATGGTTCCCGGCACGGCGAGTCCGCTGTCGCGCATGAGCTCGCCACGAGTGCGAACCAGTTGCGCACCGGACGCCAGCGACATCGCACCCGCCGCGTGATACGCGGTGAACTCACCGAGCGAGTGTCCGGCGGCGGCGACGACGTGCGGACGCAGCGCCCCCCCGACGACCGCCCACGCGGCGGCACCGTGCGCGTACAGCGCCGGCTGCGCGTTGTTCGTGAGCGTCAGCGTGTCGGCCGGCCCGTCGAAGCACAGCGCGCTCAGCGACTCGCCCAGCGCGTCGTCGATCCCCTTGAACACCTGCCGGGCGGCGGGAAATACCTCCGCCAGGTCCTTGCCCATACCGGGCTTCTGCGACCCCTGCCCGGGGAACAGCAGCACGATATCCATGGCGCTCAGAGGCGAATGACGGACGATGCCCAGGTGAAGCCGGCCCCGAACGCAACGAGCATGACGGTGCTCCCCTCGCCCACCACGCCGCGCTCGATCGCTTCATCGAGGGCGATGGCCACCGACGCGGAGGACGTGTTGCCGTACCGGTCGACGTTCACGTACACCTTGTCCATCGGAATCCCGGCGTGCTTGGCGGTCGCCTCGATGATCCGCAAGTTGGCCTGGTGCGGGATCATGAGGTCGACGTCGGCGCTGGTGACACGGGCCGCGTCGAGCGCGCGATCGGCCGCCTCGGACATGGAGCGCACGGCGTGCTTGAACGTCTCGCGCCCCGCCATCTTCACGAGAAAGGTGCGGTCGGTGAGTACCTGCTGCGAGAACGGAATCGAGGCACCACCCGCCGGGCGATACAACAGGTCGGCGAGCTGACCGTCGCTGCGAATGAACGAGCCGAGTATGCCGCGCCCCTGCCTGGAGCGCTGCACCACTGCCGCGCCGGCGCCATCGCCGAAGAGCACGCAGGTGGAACGGTCAGTCCAGTCGACGATGGCGCTCATCTTCTCGCTGCCGCAGACGAGAATGGTCTCGGCCGAGCCGGCGGCGATGAGCCCTTCGGCCACGGTGAGGGCGTACACGAATCCGGCGCAGGCGGCGGACAGGTCAAAGGCCGCCGCTCTCTTGGCGCCAAGCTCGGCCTGCAGGTCAACCGCGGTGGCGGGGAGAAGGCGGTCCGGGGTGGCGGTCGTGAGCATGACGATGTCCAGCTCACCGGCCTGGACGCCGGCGCGCTCCATGGCCTGCCGGGCCGCCGTGGCCGCCATGGAGCAGGTGGTCTCGCCCTCGCCGGCGATACGCCGTTCGCTGATGCCGGTTCGCTCGATGATCCACTCGTGCGTGGTCTCGATGCCGATGGCCGCGAAGTCGTGATTGGTCATCACGCGATCGGGGATGCCACGACCGGTGGCCGAGAGCTGGGCGATGGGGCGTTTCATGCGACGTGCTCTCCTTCCACGAGGGCGAGCCGCCGCCCGATGTGATCGTTCATGCGGGATTCGTGCGCGCGCAGCGCAACGCCTAACGCGTTCTTGATGGCGCGCGCGGACGACTTGCCATGGCAGATGATGCTCACGCCGCGGACGCCGAGCAGCGGCGCACCGCCGTATTCCGAGTAGTCGAGCGCGCGCAGCGCCGCGGCCAGCCCGGGCTTTCCCACGTCGGCGTGCCGGGCGACGATTTCCAGCAGCATCGGGCCGACGGACTCGTAGAACTTGAGGAGCACGTTGCCCACGAACCCGTCGCACACCACGACATCGATGGGCCCATGGTCGCACGCGCCCAGCGGCAGGTCCCGCCCCTCGACATTGCCGATGAAGTGCAGGCCGGCCGAACGCAGCAGCGCATTCGCCTCCTTCACCACCTGGTTTCCCTTTTCCGCCTCCTCGCCGATGCTGAGGAGCCCGACCGCCGGGTTCGAGCGGCCAAGCAGGTCCTCGGCATACACGGCGCCGAGTCGCGCGAACTGGGACAGTTCGTGCGCGGAGCAGTCCACGTTCGCGCCAGAATCGAGCACCACCACGGGCTTGCGCGCCGAGGGGAAGAGCGTGGCGATGGCCGGCCGCTTGAGCCCCGCGTGCAGCTTGAGCAGCATGGTGGACGCGGCCATCTGTGCGCCCGTATTGCCGGCGGAGACGAACGCGTCGGAGGTGCCCTCGGTCTGCATGCGCAGGCCGATCAGCATCGAGCTGTTGGGCTTTGCGCGGACGGCGCTGGACGGCTTGTCGGACATCTCGATCACGTCCGGGGCGTCGATGATCTCGAGCCGGGCGCGAGGGGCGCTGGCGGCGGCATGCGTCCCGGCGAGGAGCGACTCGAGGGTACGATGCACGACATCCCCCCGCCCGATCAGCTGGATCGAGTGCGGGGGTTCGAGTTCGAGAATGGCATCGAGCGCTCCGGCAATTGGCGCATCAGGGGCGAAGTCCCCCCCCATCGCGTCCAGCGCGATTCGCGCCAAAGTCAGCCCTCCCTGGCTGCGACCCGCTGCTCACCGTCGTAGTAGCCGCATTCGGCGCACACGTGATGCGGCCGCTTCATGCTCTGGCAGCGCGGGCACGCCTGGACGGCGGTGATCGCCGCCGCGTTATGGGTGTTGCGTGCGCGCTTCTTCCGCTTGGAGGTGCGGCGCTTGGGAACGGCCATGGGATGATCTTCGCGTGAGAGTGTTCGGCGCCGGTCAGGACGCGTCGCTGCGCACGGTGCGCAGGGCGTCCCAGCGGCTGTCGGAGGTCGGCGCGCAGTGACAATCGCCGGTGTTGCGGTCCGCGCCACAGGCGGGACAGAGACCGGCGCAGTCGTCGCGACAGAGCGTGAAGGCTGGCGCGGCCAGCACCCACTGTTCGCGTACGGCGGGGCGCATGTCGAGGTCCCGCGCGCTGGCATCGATCAGGTAGACATCGGGGTCGTTCACCTCCTCGTCGTCGGCCTCGACGAACAGGAGGTGGACGTCTTCGGCAATCGGCACGGTGAGCGGCGTCAGGCACCGCCGGCACTCCGTGGCGATCTCACCCCCGATACGACCGCTGAAGTAGTAGCGGCCGCTGCCGGCGGTGGAGATTCGTCCGCTGACCGCCACGGCCGTCACCGGGCGCTCGTCACCCTCGAGCCAAGTGGGGTCGTCAGAGGCCAGGGCGCCATCGACGTGGATGGCGTTGGCGGCAAGCGAGCGAAGGTCCAAGGACAGCATAACCGTGGAATTTACGTCTGCCGGGCGGCCCAATCAAGTCCGTTTGGGGGTGAGACTTACGGGGGTGCCGG
>DASSBZ010000035.1:0-3124 GCA_035698205.1 Gemmatimonadaceae bacterium
GCCGTCAGGCTTGCGGCGAGCAGCAGTGTGGCGAGGGCGTGGCGGCATGCCCGCTGACCACATCGTGCTCCGTCACGACGTCGGCGAACCACCAGCCACCCCCGCCGGCAACCCGGCGCGCAATACCCGCACGGCGTTCCCGCCCAGAATCTTCGCGATCTCCCCCTCCTCGAACCCGGCGTCCACCAGCGCCTGCGTCACCTGCGCGAGCTGCGACGCGTCGAAGCGCGTCACCGTCGCCCCGTCGAAGTCCGAGCCTAACGCGACGTGGTCGATCCCACCGACCGCCACCACGTGGCTGATGGCCTTGGCGATCGACGCCGGCGCAAGATCGCACACGGCCTCCTCCCAGTAGCCGATCCCGATCACGCCACCGGTCGCGGCGATGCGCCGGATCTGGTCATCGCTCAGGTTGCGCGGGGAGTCGCAGGTGGCCTTGACCCCCGTATGCGACACCACCACGGGGCGCGTGGCCTTCGCCAGCACGTCGTCGATGGTCTTCGCCGACGCATGCGCGAGGTCGATGATGATCCGCCGGCGTTCGAGCTCCACCACGAGTGAATCGCCGAGCGGCGTCAGCCCGCCCTTCATCATCCCCGCCGATGAACCGGCGAACACGTTATCGAAGAAGTGCACGAGGCCGATCATCCTGAACCCGGCGGAATCCAGCACGGCCACGTTCGACAGCTTCCCCTCCAGCGCGTGCGCCCCCTCGATGGCGAGCATCGCCCCCGTCACCTGCTCCCCGCGCGAGCGGCGCAGCAGCACGGCGTCGAGGTCGGCGGCGGTGCGCAGGAGCACGAGCTGTCCGTTCGATCGCCGCACCGCGGTGCGCAGCTTCCCCGCCTGCTGCTCGGCGCGCGCCATCCGGCTCGCCCACGCCACCACGGGCCAGCGACTCGCGACGGCGAGATACTCGATCATGTCGGTGGTGCTGTCGTTGCGCTCGTAGTTGAGGCCGCGCGGCACCTTGGTCACCACGCTGAACACTTCGACCGCCACGTTACCGAGCTGCAGCCGGGGCAGGTCCACGTGCCCGTGATCGATCTGCTTCAGCAGCTTCCGCGGCCAGAGCAGCGCATCGGAGTGCAGGTCCACGATGGTGTGCCGCGCATGAATCGCCTGCGCTTCACCCCCCACAGGGCCGAGCGGTTCGCCGTCGACGCGGTTGAGGACCCGGTCGACGATGGGTCCGACGATGGTGAACAGGGCGAGCATCGCCACGCCGACGATGGCCGCGAGGACCTTGAGGAGGCGTTCCATACCCGAATCTACCTGCTGTGTCCGATATCTCGCGTGCGCGGACTTGACCGGCGTGTACCGTTGTCCTTTGCTTTCGAATTCGCCCGCGGGTCCATCGGACCGATCAGCCGGCGCGCCATCCCTTCTTCTCTGTCCCGCTGTCCATGTCCACGACGCTCAATCCGCCCTCCTCCTCCTCCCGTCCGTCCACCGGCGCCGCGACCGATCGCCCGCGCTTCAAGGTGGCGGACCTGTCGCTGGCCGAGTGGGGGCGCAACGAGATCCGCCTCGCCGAGCATGAGATGCCCGGGCTGATGGCGCTCCGCGCGCGCTACGCCGGCAAGCGGCCGCTCGCGGGCGCTCGCATCATGGGCTCGCTGCACATGACGGTGCAGACCGCGGTGCTCATCGAGACGCTGACATCGCTTGGCGCCGACGTGCGCTGGGTGTCGTGCAACATCTTCTCCACCCAGGACCACGCCGCGGCCGCGGTGGCCGTCGGCCCCAAGGGCACGGCCGAGAAGCCGGACGGCATCTCCGTGTTCGCGTGGAAGGGGGAATCGCTCGAGGAGTACTGGTGGTGCACGGAGCAGGCGCTCATGTGGCCCGACGGCAAGGGGCCGAACCTGCTGCTCGACGACGGCGGCGACGCCACGCTGCTGGTGCACAAGGGGGTGGAGTTCGAGAAGGCCGGCAGGATACCGGAGTTCAACGCCGCCTCCGACTCGGAGGAGTGGGGGGTAATCCTCGACCTGCTGCGCGCGCAGCTCGTGGCCAACCCCGGGCGCTGGACGGCGCTCGCCGCCGACGTGAAGGGGGTGTCGGAGGAGACCACCACCGGCGTGCACCGGCTCTACGAGATGATGAAGGCGGGCACGCTGCTCTTCCCGGCCATCAACGTCAACGACTCCGTCACCAAGTCCAAGTTCGACAACCTCTATGGTTGCCGGCATTCGCTCACCGACGGCATCCTGCGCGCGAGCGACGTGATGCTCGCCGGCAAGGTGGCGGTGATCTGCGGCTACGGCGACGTGGGGAAGGGGTGCGCGCAGGCGCTCGCGGGGCAGGGTGCGCGCGTGATGATCACCGAGATCGATCCGATCTGCGCGCTGCAGGCGGCCATGGAGGGATACCAGGTCACGACGCTCGACGATGTGGTGGAGACCGCGGACATCTTCGTCACGGCCACGGGCAACCTCGGCATCATCACCGCGGCCCATATGGCGCGCATGAAGGACAAGGCGATCGTCGGCAACATCGGCCACTTCGACAACGAGATCGACATGGCCGGTCTCAAGGCGACGCCGGGGATCAAGCGCGTCAACATCAAGCCGCAGTACGACGAGTGGGTGTTCCCCGACGGGCACAGCGTGCTGATTCTCGCCGAGGGGCGCCTGCTCAACCTCGGCTGCGCCACCGGGCATCCGAGCTTCGTGATGTCGGCCAGCTTCACCAACCAGGTGATGGCGCAGCTCGAACTGTTCACGAACGCGAAGGACTACGAGCTCAAGGTGTACGTGCTGCCCAAGCATCTCGATGAGGAGGTCGCGCGGCTGCACCTCGACAAGCTGGGGGTGAAGCTGACGACGCTGTCGAAGGAGCAGGCGGCGTACATCGGGGTGCCTGTTGGCGGGCCGTACAAGGCCGAGCACTATCGATACTAGGATCATGCTGCGTGCTTCACGCTGTATGCTGGTGGCTGCGTGCATCCGGCGCTGTCCCGCTAGCGAGTGTCGCTTGACGGGGCGCGGCATGCTGCGTTGGCGAGCACTCCCGAGCTGATGCCCGGGCGCCCGTATGTCCTGACGGAAGCCACCTGGTCAACGGTAGACGGTACCCCATGGGAGGTTGCGATCCTGCCATGGGGGGCGACGGAGGCGCA
>DASSBZ010000036.1:0-7947 GCA_035698205.1 Gemmatimonadaceae bacterium
TGCGGGCACCGCGTACGTGGCGGCGAACCGCTACCAGATGGACGACAAGCGTCCCTACATCTGGAAGACCACGGATTTCGGCGCCACCTGGAAGCTGCTCGTGAACGGGATTCCGGCAACGGAATTCGTCCGCGTGGTGCGTGAAGATCCGGAGCGTCGGGGCCTGCTCTACGCCGGCACGGAACGCGGTGTGTGGGTGTCGTTTGACGATGGCGAGAACTGGCAGTCGCTGCAGCGCAACCTGCCGCCGGTTCCCGTGCACGACCTGACCATCAAGGAAGGAGACCTGATCGCCGCGACGCACGGTCGTTCCTTCTGGGTGCTCGACGACCTGTCGGCGCTGCGCCAGCTCTCGCCGGAGATCGCCGCCGGCCGCGCGCACCTGTACAAGCCGCGCGACACGTATCGTGTGCAGTGGGGAGGTGGTGGCGGCGTGGGTGCCAACCCGCCGTCGGGCATCACGGTCTATTACCAACTGCAGCGGGCCAACGAGGAAGTCTCGCTCGACTTCCTCGACGCCAACGGTGCGCTGATCAGCAGCTACACCAGCGCCCTTGATTCGGCGGCGCTGGCCGACAGCCTGGCCGCGGATGAAGCCCGCGCCGCTCGGCGCGACAGCCTCGTTCGCACGCTCGGCATCTCGCGTGACAGCGCCACGGCGATGGTGGCGGCGCGCGATCGCGAAGCGCGTGGCGGCGGCAATCGGGGCGGCGGCGGGGCGAGCCGACTCACCAACCACGCCGGACTGAATCGCTTCAGTTGGAACCTCCGCTACCCCGACGCGGTGGGATTCGACGGGCTGATCATGTGGGCGGCGCGAACGACCGGCCCGCTCGCACCGCCGGGCACGTATCGCGTGCGACTTCGTGTCGCCGCCGACACGCAGGTGCAGCAGGTGGCGGTGCGCAAGGATCCGCGCTCACCATCCACGCAGGCCGATTACGATGCGCAGTTCCGCTTCCTGATTGCCGTGCGCGACACGATGAGCGCCGCCAACAACGCCGTGCGCACCGTGCGCAACGTGCGCTGGCAGGTGGACGACCGTGCGCCCAAGCTCACCGGTGCGGCCGCCGCGCAGTTCCGCGTGCTGGCGGACTCCATGATGACCGCGGCGAGTGCGGCCGAGAACGAGATCTACCAGACGAAGAACGAGAGCAACCAGGATCCGCTGAACTATCCGATCAAGCTCAATAACAAGATCGGTGCGCTGGCGGGCGTGGCCGCCGGCGAGTACCGCCCTACCGACCAGACGCTCGAGGCGTTCCGCACACTGACGGCCGAGCTGCAGTCGGAGCTGACGGTGTTGAAGAAGACATACGACTCCATGCTGCCGCGCATCAACGCGCTGCTCAAGGCGAACGGGCTGGCCGAGATCGTGCCAGGCACCGAGGAGCTCGGCAAACGCGCGCGTCCGCAGATTTCCATGGACGACGAGGAGGACGACTACCGCTGATTCTCGCGCGACCGCGGGGGCAACGGGTATTCCCACGGATTATCTGTCATCCGCCGATGGTCGTACGGCGACAGGGGCAACCGCACCTCCACAGATTGGCGCGGATTTTCGCAGATTTTCACAGATTGTCTTCGAGTGGCGAGCATGCGCCGTCGCACCTGGCGGTCGACGGTCGTTGCCTTGAAGTCTGACTCGACAGACAGTCTCATCGGCGTGTGCAGGAGGGCAATCTCCTCCCGATGGCACGCCGAACAAAATCCGCGAAAATCTGCGTCAATCTGTGGTTCCTTCCTGTTGATCGGCCGAGTCGACGAATGCTGCCTTCGTGCGATGCAGCACGTCCGGCGAATCAGCAGACTCTGCTCTCTTGCATCTCGCCGAGCAGCCTACTTGCTCCATGGCGGCACGACGCCGTTCGACCGGGCATACGCAATCGCCTGACCGAGGTGTTCATGCAGGTGTGTGGTGGCCATGATCCAGGCTTGCTGCTTCGTGAACGTTGATCCGAACAGCGTCGTCTGCTCGCTCAACCCCGCCGCCGAAGTCCCCGACATCGCGTCCTTGAGGAAGGCGAAGCTGGCCTGCAGGTCGGCGATGATCTGGTCGCGCGACGCAGTCCGCTCCTCGTACGCGGTCGCCGTTCCGTAATCGTTCCCGACGATCCCCGTGCTCTGCGGGGCCGCGACGCCGACGGCGGCCGGAATCAGGTAGTTGTCGGCGGCGACGTGCTGGAACACCTTGCCCACCGATCGCACGCCTTCCCCCGGAGCCCACGAGTACGAATCGGCGGGCATCGCCTGCGCCAGCGCCACGAACTTCGACTCCACCTGCGACACGTCGCGCAACAGGTCGGACACCAGCGGCGCGGTGCCCTGTGCGAACAACGACGACGACAGAACCACGGTGAGTGCTCCGCCCGACAGCCACGGGCGAATTCGCGAGGACAGCATGGGATGCTCCGGGGTGATGCGCCAACAGCGCCGGTCGGCACCATCGTGCGCGAGGTTGGAATTTGCTATTCCTTTTCTCGCGCGGACAGGCCCTCCCTGACGGCCTTGCCAGCCGCTGACAAGGAGCGCGTGGCGTCGCCCCCCTCCCCCTGCGACGGCTCGTCCTCGTCGGAGTGTTTCCATCGCGACGGCGGCACGGGTACCTCGCGGGAGTTCTCCAGGTCCCGTTCGAACATCGCGTGGGCATCACGGCCGAGCTCGCAATCCTCCACCACCGCGTCCAGCTCGAAGTTGATCGCGATCCCCAGCGGGTTGAAATCCGTGGACCCCACGCGAACCCAGCGGCTGTCCACCACGCTCCACTTGCCGTGCATCATCGGCCCCTGCCACTCCCAGATCCGTACTCCGTTGCGCAGCAACCGTCGATAGTACCGGCGCGACAGCCATCCCATCCACGCATGGTCGTAGCGGCTCGGCACCAGGATACGAACGTCGACGTTGTCACGCGCGGCCCCGATCAGCGCTTCCACCGTATACATCGACGGCGCGAAGTAGGCCGACGCGATCCAGATCGTACGCTCCGCACCGATGCACTGGATCTGCAGCGCCCGCTCCACGCGCAGCCGGCCCGGTTCTCCCTCCACGATGCCGACGAGCGCCGACTCGGCGTTGGTCGAATCGAGTGTGCTGTGCCGTGCACGCCGCCGCAGGCGTCGCCGCAGAAAGGGGGGCGGTCCCTCCACCGCGCGCGCCCACATGCGCTCGAACGCGGCCTGCATCATCGACGCGCCACCCCCCTCGATCTCGATCGCGGTGTCACGCCAGCGCTGCCGGCGTCCATGCTCCACCTCGCCCTTGGTCCATTCGTTGCCGATGCCGATGCCGCCGGTGATCGCGTGCGTGCCATCGACGAGAAAGACCTTCCGGTGATCGCGAGGCAGCACGCCAAGCCAGCGCCGGAAGCCGGGCGGATTGAAGATGCGCACGTCGACCCCGGCGTCGCGCATCGCATCGAAGTAGCGGCGCGACGTGCCCATGCGGCCCACCCAGTCGGCGAGCAGGCGCACCGCCACGCCGCGACGGGCGGCCGCGACGAGCACCTCGGCAAAGCGGTCGCCACAACTGTCGTCGCGCACGATGTACTGCTCGACGTCCAGCCGCTCGCGCGCCGATTCGGCCAGCGCATACATCGCGTCGAAGGTGGCGGGTCCGTCGCGCAGGAGGCGGACGCGGTTGCCGCTCGTGACGTCGGCAGAGGCGATGCGCCAGAGCCCCCGCGTGAACGACAGGCCCCCGCCCACGGCGGCGACCCGGACGGATGGCTCAGTCAGCACGGGCCCACGCATGCGCGAGTGCCACCATCTCCTCGATGTCGAATGGTTTGGCCAGGACCGGGCGTCCCAGCGCCTGCACGGAGCGCCCCCCGGTGCCACTCGCGGAGCGAGAGAGATCACCGGTGACGAACGCCGTGTGCTCCGCCAGGAGTGGATGAAACTGCTGCAGCCAACTGTAGACCTCGAACGCCGTCTCCTCGCCGAGCCAGATGTCGATGAACAGCCCGTCGGGATCGGCCTGTATCACGCGCTGCTTGGCCTCGGCGACGCTCTCGGCGGTGAGGACCTGCACTCCGTACTGTTCGAGCAGCCGTCTGATCACCGCGCGGATCCTCGGGTCGTCGTCGATGTAAAGCACCGTGGGCATATGGACCTCCGGACAGCACGACCGGTCTCGCGACTGCTGTCCACGCAACGGGAGCGGGCTGGCGGAAGCAGGACGAGCGGGCCGTGCCCGCATCATGCTTGCCGCCCGGCACGGGAGCAAGGGAGCGAGGGGCCCTTGCAGGCGGGGCGATAGCCGACGATATAACACCATGCTGAAAATCGACCTTGAAGGACGCCGCGCGCTGGTCGCCGGCGTGGCGGACGACGGCGGCTACGGGTTCGCCATCGCCAAGGCGCTCGCCGAGGCGGGCGCGAGCGTCACCGTCGCCACCTGGCCGCCAGCGCTGTCCATCTTCCGCAACCTGCTCGATCGCGGGAAGATCGACGAGTCCCGTCGGCTCTCGAATGGCGGAATGCTCGAATTCGAACGGATCTATCCGCTGGACGCCGCGTTCGATGTGCTGGGCGATGCCCCGGCCGACGTGCGCGAGAACAAGCGGTACAGGGACACCGGCGACTTCAGCATCGACGGGTTGGCGACCTCGTTGGTATCCGATTTCGGGTCACCGTGTCTCGACATCGTGGTGCATTCGCTGGCAAACGGCCCCGAGGTGAAGAAGCCGCTCACCGAGACCTCACGTGCCGGGTACCTCGCCGCGATGAGCGTGAGCGCGTATTCGTTGATCGCGATGGTACGACGGCTGTCGGCGCTGATGCGCCCCGGCGGGTCGTTCGTCTCGCTGACGTACATGGCGGGGGAGCGCGTGGTGCCCGGCTATGGCGGAGGGATGTCGTCGGCCAAGGCGGCGCTGGAGAGCGACACCCGCACCGTGGCGTTCGAGGCAGGGCGTGCACACGGGCTGCGTGTGAACACGATTTCCGCCGGCCCCTACGCGTCGCGGGCGGCGAGCGCGATCGGGATCATCGATCGAATGGTGCAGTATTGCGCGGCGAACTCGCCGTTGACCGAGCCGCTGACGGCCATGGAAGTCGCGAACACCGCCGCGTTCCTGTGCAGCCCGCTCGCCTCGGGGATCACGGGCACGACGGTGTACGTCGACAAGGGGTACCACACGATGGGGATGGCCGTCGCCTCCGGCGACGGCGTGCGGGCGGAATCGCCGGCGGGCTGACGGCGGTCAGCTCCGTCGCGGTTGCCGTACGGAAAGCGACCGTTCGCCTGCTGCGTGGCCGACGCGGCGCAGCCATGTCGTGACCGCGTGCCGCAGGCGGCCCGCGCCGTTCGCAGGTGCCATCAGCGTGGTGTGGAGGTCGCGGGCGTGGCGAAAGCGGTCGTCGGGATCCGCGCACAGGCAGCGTTCGATGGCGGCGACGAGGGCGGCGTCCGCGTCCGGCGCGAGCGCCGGGATGCGCGGTGGCGGATCCGGCGTGGAAGTCCGGCCGCCCGCAGGCGACGTGGTCGCGTTCGTGCTTCCCTCGTCGGGGAACCGTCCGGTGAGCATCAGCCAGCCCAGGATGCCTAACGAGTAGAGGTCGCTGCGGCCGTCGATGTCGCTGTCCCCGGCCGCCTGCTCGGGTGACATGAACCTGCGCGTGCCGAAGCTGCGCTGCCGCTCGCCGGGGGCCGGCTCCCACCAGGTCTTGGTTGCGACGCCGAAGTCCATGATCATGGGCTGCGGCGGTGCGCCCGGGCGCTGTTCGAGCAGGATGTTCTCGGGCTTGAGATCCCGGTGCACGATCCCCTCGCGGTGCGCGTACTCGAGAGTCAGTGCGAGGTCGGCCAGCAGCCGGCGCACCTCGGTGGCCGCCATCATGCCTTCGCGGCGCAGCCGTGCGCCGAGCGACTCGCCAGGCACGTATTGCAGGATCATGTACATCACATCGTCGGTCTCGCCGAAGGCGTAGAGCGGGACGATGCGCGGATGGACGAGTTGCCCCGAGGTGCGTGCCTCTCGCCGGAATCGCGTGGTGTCGGGCTCGCTCGACATGAGATCCCAGCGCAGGACCTTGATCGCGACCACGCGATGCAGTTTGAGGTCGCGTGCGAGGTACACCGCGCCGGTTGCGCCGCGGCCGAGCAGTCGCACGATCTGGAACTGGTCCGCCGTGGCGCGGGCGAGCAGGTCGCGATCGAGATCGCGCTCCTCCGGCGTCGCGATGGCGACGGCGCGCTGGTCGTATCCGGATGGGGTGAACTCACGCGCCGTGGACATGTCGGGCCCCTGCGTGAACGTCGTTCGACAACGATTGGACAGCCGGGTCCCGTGGAAGGAGCGTGCCCGCGTCCCGATCATCAGAACAGACACCCTGGCAACGAGTTGCGTTGCCATAGGGAGCAGCGGTCGATCGCCCGGGTGTCCATTTCCGGGACGAGCGGTCCGGATCCGGGACGCGGCACGGGTCTGCCGGGCTCGCGCAACGGCCCGGCAGCGTGGGTACGCTGCCGGGCCGTCGGTACATCAACCTGCCGGAAGGTGCCGGCGCGTCAGGGAGCCTCGGTTTCCTCCGTGACGCTGGCGCGAATCACCGGCTTGAAGAGCAGGCCGTTCTGCAGCAGCGTGTTCCCCTTGAGCACGAAGCTCTGTTCGATGTCGAAGTCGATCAGCACTTCCGTGGTCTCGCCCTCGACGATCGCGACCGGTTCATCGAGCATCACCTTGATGCCGGAGCGGCCGGCGCTGGGGAACGTGATGCCGGGTGTCGATCCGCCGTCGAGCACGGTGCCGTCCTTGAGCGTCACACTGGACTGCGCAGGGTCGATGATGAGCCGGAACGACTTCCACTCGCCGGCCACCAGCGCTTCCTGGCCGAGGTTGGCGGTGACGCCATTGCGCAGTGTCATCAGATCGATGAGCCCGCCGGCGTCGGACACCGTCGTCCAGCCGTTTGAGTTCGCGCTGCCGTCGTCGGTGCCCTCATCGGCTTCGGCTTCGGTCGTTGTGGCGGCCTTGGCGTCGACGCGGACCACGAACACGTCCACCCGTTCGACTTCGTCGAAGGGGAACGGGGCATCCGTGAGCTTCACGACCAGCGTACCGGTGCCTTCCGGCTGCGGATTGACGACATCGTCGGACGAACAGGCGACGGTCAGCGCCAGGGCGGCGCCGATCGCGACGCGGGTAGTATGGTGCATATTCTTCATCGGTAACCTCGAAGTCGGGTTCGACTGCGATTGCGGCGCGCCGGGCTGGCGCGCATGTCGTTCAAATCAAACGCCGCGGAGCGTTCTGGACGGTGACGCCGGTTACGTTCGGGCGGGTAATTGACGACCTGAGCGGCAGGCATCACGCCGCGAACCGAAAACCGCAGATTAGCGCAGATTGACGCAGATTGACGCAGAGCTGCGAGGCGCGAACCGAAAACCGCAGATTAGCGCAGATTGACGCAGATTGACGCAGAGCTGCGAGCCGCGAACCGAAAACCGCAGATTGACGCAGATTGACGCAGAACCGCGAGCCGCGAACCGAAAACCGCAGATTGACGCAGATTGACGCAGAACTGACTGCAGCGTGAATTCGCGGCGTGGCGTCCTGCGCAGCCGGCTCGTTGTAAGCGGGTGCGGTTCATTCGAAGCATCGGACGTGAGTCTGCAATGCTGCGCCCTCGAGACCAAACCCAGGAGCATCGAATGATCACGCGCCGTGAAGCGCCGCCACCACCGGTTCTGCGCTAGTCTGCGTAATCTGCGGATACAGTTGTATGGGATTCGGCGACGAATCTGCGTAATCTGCGGATACAGTTGTATGGGATTCGGCGACGAATCTGCGTAATCTGCGGATAAAGGTGTCCCGGCTTCGGCACGAACCTGCTTCTTCGGTGGCTCTTCGTGCCATTTTTCCCCTCCCTCGCTGACCCCGCACTCCCGCTCATGCCCGTCTTCGTCCGCTCCATCTTCCGTTTCGATTGCGAGGAGTGCGGCCGG